>NZ_JARESR010000029.1:0-109621 GCF_046028015.1 Paraburkholderia sp. RL17-383-BIF-A
GGGGGCGCGCCCACCCGGCTGTTCCGCGCCCCCCCGCCTACTCCAGGGGCGGCACAGGCTCGGGCTTTCTGTTCACACCCGACGGTTATCTGCTCACCAATAGCCACGTCGTACACGGCGCCACCCACATCGAGGTGACGCTTGCCGACGGCGCGAAATTCGACGCCGATCTGGTCGGCGACGATCCCGGCAGCGATCTGGCCGTCTTGCGGATCGGCTCTCCCGAGCCGTTGCCGCACGTCGAACTCGGCGAGTCGTCGAAGCTGCGCGTCGGGCAGATCGCGATAGCGGTCGGCAATCCACTCGGCCTCGCGCAAACCGTCACGACCGGCGTGGTCTCGGCGCTCGGCCGCTCACTGCGTTCGAACTCGGGTCGCATGATCTACGACGTGATCCAGACCGACGCAGCGCTCAATCCCGGCAATTCGGGCGGGCCGCTGATCAATTCCGCGGGTCAGGTGATCGGCGTGAATACCGCGATCATCCCCGGCGCGCAGGCGATCTGTTTTGCCACGGCGATCGACACCGCCAAGTGGGTCATCATGCAGATCTTCGCGCATGGCCGCGTGCGGCGGGCGTACATCGGCGTGGCCGGCACCACCACGCCGCTGTCGCGCCGTGTGCAGCGCTATTTCGGCCTGAACTCGGAAAGCGGCGTGCACGTCATGGAGATCGTCAAAGGCAGCCCGGCCGCGCTCGGCGGTTTGCGCACGGACGATACGATCATTGCGATCGATACGCAGACCGTGCAGGACGTGGACAGCCTGCAGCGCACACTCGATGCATCGCGTATCGACAGACCCGTCAAAGTGACGGTATTGCGCGGCGCGCAGCGGCTCGAATTAACGCTGACACCGGTCGAGCAGGCTGGCTGATGCAAGGGCACTGGGCGCACCCGCGAAGCAAAAAAGCCTCGCGTTCGATTGAACGCGAGGCTTTCCATTAGCGGCGATGCATCTTAGGAAATGCAGCGCCCGACTCCCTGCAACAACGCTTACTGAATAACACGCGTCACACCACGCCCGCGTGGATCGGCTGCGGCTTCCGGCGTATCGCCGTTGACCTTGATCGCCTGGATATCGCCGCTGAAGTCCTGCCCCTCCAGTTTGTAGCCCTTGGCTTCGATCTGCCTGGCCAGTTCACCATCGATCGGCTTGTACGGCTCCCAGAAGATCGTATTCGGCGGCAACAGTTGATGATGAAAGCGCATTGCGGCAACGGCCTGCTGCAGCGGCATGTTGTAGTCGTAGACGTTGTTGATCACCTGGAAGATCGACGTGAAGATGCGCGAGCCGCCCGGTGTGCCGATCACGAGCGAGACCTTGCCGTCCTTCGTGAGAATGGTCGGACTCATCGAGGAGAGCGGCCGCTTCTTCGGTTCGATCGAGTTCGCGTCGCTGCCCACTACGCCGAACATATTCGCGACGCCCGGTTTTGCGGAGAAGTCGTCCATCTCGTCGTTCAGCACGATGCCCGTGCGGTCCGCCACCACGCCCGAACCAAAATAGCCGTTGATGGTGTACGTATTCGACACGGCGTTACCCCACTTGTCGATCACCGAGAAGTGCGTGGTTTCCGCTTTCTCCGGCATCGACGTGCCGAGGCCGGGCTGCACGCTCTTCGTGTCCGAAGGCGCATTCGGATTCACTTCGGCGGCGCGTTTGGCGATATACGCGTCGTCGGTCAGTTGAGCGACGGGCACTTTGTAGAAGTCAGGGTCGCCGAGATACTGCGCACGGTCGGCGAACACGCGCTTTTCGATCTCCGCGATCAGATGCACGTATTGCGCGGAATTCAGCGTGACGTCCTTGAAGTCGGGCGCAATGTCGGCCTTCATCTTCAGCAATTGCACGAGGCCGATGCCGCCCGAACTCGGAGGCGGCGCCGTGTAGACGCGATAGCCATTCCAGTCGGCCTGAATCGGTTCACGCCATACTGCTTTGTACTGCTGCAGATCGGCCTTGGTGATAAGACCGTGACCGCGCATGGACGCCGCGATCAGATCCGCCGTCTTGCCCTGATAGAAGTCTTTGGCGCCTTGATCGGAAATACGCTGCAATACAGCGGCGAGATCCGGTTGCTTGAAGTTGACGCCCTGCTTCAGATTGCCGAAGTAAGTATCGAAGTTGGTCTTGCCGGCGAAGTCTTTCGCGGCATCGTCGCGGCGTTCCTGCAGTTGCTGGCTGACCTCGAAACCATCGCGCGCGTAGTGGATGGCGGGCGCAAGCACCTGCTTCCACGTGAGCTTGCCGAAGCGGCGCTGCGCCTGCCACATGCCGTCGACGGTGCCCGGCACACCCACCGCGCGGTAGCCGAACAGGCTCATGCCTTTGATGACCTCGCCCTTGTCGTCGAGATACATGTTTTTGGTCGCGGCGAGCGGAGCACGCTCGCGATAGTCGAGAAAATACGGCTTGCCGTCGACGTAGAGCGTCATGAACCCGCCGCCGCCGATGTTGCCCGCTTCCGGATACGTCACGGCGAGCGTAAAGGCAATCGCGACCGCTGCGTCGACGGCATTGCCGCCTTCCTTGAAGATCTGCTCGGCAGCATCGGCGCTGAACTTGTCGGCCACCGCGATCGCAGAGGCGGTGAGTACGGCGGGCTGGGCTTTCGCAGGCGGCTTCGCGAGTGCGGGCGTGGCCTCCAGAAAACCGGTCGAGACAGAAACGAGCGTGACCAGCGCGAATCCGCTGACCGACGATTTAACATTGTGGAACAACCTCATTGCCAATCCCCCAAGACGACCTTCGACTAATGATTACAAACATTGCCTTGGGCTTTTACCATGTGAACCGCTCGCTTGCGAAGCCGCTAGTTATCGTAGGGTCGATATAGCGGCACGCAAAGAAGTCGGTTTGGTCGCGCGGAGAATCGCCGCTCGAAACGCCCTGGACAGGCGTGGTCAGCAAAACGCATGCCGCGGCAATGCGCAACATGCGTTCTGCTTATGCGCGGCCGCGACTGCCGCGCGTAATCTCGTCGCCGGCGCCATGCGGCAGCCGCGCAGTGATGGGAATCGACATGAGCGAGAACAGGCCGACCACGAGAAAAGCCGGCCAGAAATCGGAGAACACGATGGCGGAATGACCCTGCACGTTATGCGAAATTTGCAGCACGATGCCCGCGATCGTCACGCCGAGGCCCAGTGAAATCTGCTGGATGACGCTCGCCACGCTCGTCGCGCGCCCCACGTCGCGACTGGGAATGTCCGCATAGGCCAAGGTATTGAGCGACGTGAATTGCAGAGAGGGAAAGAAGCCGCCGAACAGCACGACACCCCAGATCAGCCAGTGCGGCGTGCCGGGAAAAAACAGACCGTATACGGCAATGGCAAGACCCGCGCAAACCGCGTTGAACATTAGTACAGTGCGGAAACCAAACCGCCCGAGAATGCGCGACGCTGCAGCTTTCATGAAAATCGAGCCGAACGCGGACGCGCACGTGATCGACCCTGACTTGAACGCGGTCATGCCCAAGCCTTCCTGCAAGGCAAGCGGCAGCAGAAACGGCACAGCCCCGAAACCGATGCGAAACAGCGAGCCGCCCACCACGCTCGCGTGAAAGCTCGGAATGCGCAACAGCCGCAGATCGAGCACGGGCAATTCGACACGGCTCGCGTACAGCGCGTAAAGCAACAGCAACACCACGCCGACCACGCACATGCCGACCGACACCGTGTTCGACACCAGCTCGCCGCCCACCAGCGAAAGCCCAAGCATGAACAGCGACGCGCCGCTCGCGGACAAAGCGAAGCCGGTCCAGTCGAGCCGGCCGGGATGCGCCTCGCGCACGTTGGCGATGTGTTTGTTCGCCAGCCAGATCCCCAGCAGTCCAATTGGAATGTTGATGAAGAAGATGAGACGCCAATGCAGATAGGTGGTGATGAAACCGCCCAGCGGCGGCCCGACCACGGGTCCGAGCAAAGCCGGCACGGTCAGATAGTTGACCGCGCGAATGAAGTCGGATTTCGGCACGGAACGGAAAATGATGATGCGGCCCACCGGCACCATCATCGCGCCGCCAATGCCTTGCACGAAGCGCGCGACCACAAAGGTGCCGAGCGAGGTGGAGGCCGCGCACATCAGCGAGCCGGCCATGAAAATGCCAATGGCCGTGCGAAACACCGTGCGCGAACCGAAGCGGTCAGCCACCCAGCCGCAGATAGGAATGAAGACGCCGAGGCCGATGACATACGCGGTCACGGCCAGCTTGAGAGTAATGGGATCCTGGCCGAGATCGCGCGCCAGAACGGGCAGCGACGTCACGATGACCGTGCCGTCCACGTTTTCCATGAACATCGCACACGCGACGATCAGCGGAACAATGAAAGTGCCTAAAGCAAGAGGCATTGGCAGGACGACGGGTTGCAACGCCGTCGGTGTAAAGCGTCGATTATGGCATCGCATCGGCAACAGATGTTGTTGCGCAAGGTGTTTTCGTATGCATGCGCGCGCGATGGTTGAGCGCGCAACGAAGCAGCGGACGAGGCGAAACCGCGAGGGATAAGCGCAAAAAAGCTTGGGCCGGCATTCAGCCGGCCCAAGCTCGGATACTTCAGTGTCGACGACAATGCGCCGGAAAACTTAGCGCGACGCGCTCACCAGCGGCTGCAATTGCGGCAGGATCTCGGTGCTCGCGCGAGCCACGTCGTTCGGGAAGTCGATTTCGATCCACGGCGCGCCGGTCACGTCGGCGGTATGGAACACCTGGCTGCGCTCCAGCAGCAGGTCGCGCACCGCCTCTTCGTGCGGCATGTTGGCCCGGCCGCTATCCACATAGCCGGCCACGATTTGCGCGAAGCGTTGCGCGGTTTCCTGACGGAAGCGGAAGAACCCGACCGACTCGCCGATGGCGTCGTACTCCAGATTCACGGCGAGCTGCTTGCGCAGTTCGACCGGCACGTCGTCTTTCAGGCACAGCTTGACCGGCTCGTCGCCGGCTTCGAAATCGCGGTCGATCAACAGGCGGTTCACCGTCTCGCCCGCTACCAGCGCGCTCAGAATGCGCTCGTCGTAAAGCACGTCGGCGTCCATCAACAGCACGTCGCCGCCGCGCGTGAGCGCCTCGGCCACCGTGTGTACCGTCAGCACGCTGCCCAGGTCGTAACGCGTGTTCAGCACGGTCTCGACTTTATGCGGCCAGTTGATGCGCTCCAGTTCCGCCTGCACCGATTCCGGCTGAAAGCCGAGCGCCAGCACAACTTCGGTCACGCCGGCGTTTTCGAGCATTTGCAGATGCCGTTCGAGCAGGCTCACGCCGTCGAATTGCAGCAGGCACTTCGGGAACTGAGCTTGTGGCGGTTGCTGGAGTCGCAGGCCGAGGCCCGCTGCGAGGATGATGGCACGCATGCGCGGTCCTTTGAAAAAATACGGAGATTAATCGACAGCGGGCACGCGCCCCAAGGCGCGGCGCCGTTGCCAGCTTCTTTCGCTGAAGTGCAAAACCAGCAGACCCGGCAAGCCTAGCAGGATTTCGCGCGCGCGCTTGGCGAGCGACAGCGCCAACGCCGCGTCTGGCGGCAAACCGACCAGTGGCGCGAGCAACAGGTAGCCGCCCTCCTGCACGCCGAGCGAGCCGGGAATCATGAATGCGGCGCCGCGAATGGCTTGCCCCAGACTTTCGAGCAACAGTGCGTCGACCCAGTCGACCGGATGGCCGAGAAAGCGCAGCGCGAGCCACACTTCCACCGTGCCGACGATCCAGCCCACGAGACTCATGGCGAAGCTCGCCGCCACGCGGCCGCGTTCGCGGTACATGGCCTGTACGGCGGCGTCGACGGCTTCGGCCCGCGTCATCAACGACGACCAGTCGCGCTTGCCGAACACCTTCGAGACCACGCCGAGCAGCCGGCCGAACAGACCACGCCGCTGCGCATAGTAAAACCCGACGATCATCGCGCCCAGCACGCCGGTGGCGATCAGCGTGGCCGTTTGCAGGTCGTGCAGCGCGCCGTGCGCCGC
This sequence comes from Paraburkholderia sp. RL17-383-BIF-A, assembly GCF_046028015.1. NCBI lineage: Bacteria > Pseudomonadati > Pseudomonadota > Betaproteobacteria > Burkholderiales > Burkholderiaceae > Paraburkholderia > Paraburkholderia sp. RL17-383-BIF-A. The sequence goes on from NZ_JARESR010000029.1 coordinate 5,964, forward strand.
ATAAGCGCCGAACAGCAGCAGGCCGCCCAGCGCGAAGACGATTTGCGCGAGCGCCTGCGCGGTCGTGCTGACGGTGATCGCGGCGGCCGCGTCGCGCATGCGCATGCCACGCTGGGACAATTGCCGCACCATGACCACCGGCCCGCCGATCTGGCCGGCCGGCAACAGGCTATTCACCGATTCGCCGATCCAGCGCGCGAACATCGCGTCGCGCAACGACAGATCGTGATGCACGCCGTCGCGACGGCGTTGGAACAGCACCGAGATCGCGCCGGCGTCGAGAACGAGCGGTACGAGGTGAAAGGCCGCGACGAGCGCGAGCCCCCAGCCGGCGGTAAGCAGCGTCGAGGCGACCGAGCCGAAACCCTGCCACGCGAGCAAGCCGACAAACAACGCCGTCCCGATCGACAGCAGAATCAGGGCCGCGCGGCTCATGCGTGATCCTTCCCGCGCTGGGTCATCTGACGAAAAACCTGGCGGAAACCGAAGTACGCAATCGCGTCCTTCATGTTCGAGATGAAGCGACGCCACGGCCGCATGTTGGGGTCCGTCACGTACTCGAACGTGAGCGACACGCGCATTTCGTTCGGGCCGGCGGGCGTGATGCGGTGGCGCAGCTTGTCGCCGTCGAAAAACACGAGGCCGCCCGGCGGGATCTGCACCGAACCCGGTTGATCCGCGACATTGGGATTGCGCGTGTGCAGTTCGTAGTCGAGCCGGCACGACGATTCGTCGATCACGCCAAGCAGCAGCGTGTAGCGGCGGCCGTCATAGTACGAAGTATCGTAGTGCCAGCCGATGTGGTCGCCTGGCCGGGTGTAGTAGTACAGCGCGTAGGCATGCGGATCGTCGGCAGGCGAAACCTGCAGCTTGTCGCCGCTCAGTTGCTCGAGCCAGCCGATCAATTCCTTCGAGCGGTACAGCTCGGCAATGAACGGCGCGAGGCGGTCGATCGTATGACGGCTGACGCTGCCGCCCTGCTTATGCCCCGGCAAATAGTTGCGGTTCACTTCGTCGAGCAGCGATCGGGCGCTGTGGACGAGCTGCGCCGTGACTTCGGGCGCGAGGAAGTCTTCCAGATAAAGGAACGCGTCCTGGTCGGCAAAATCCTTGCGCAGACGCGAGTTGTCGAACGTGCGCGTGCGGCTCGCGACCGCACGATCGGCATTCGGTGCGGGCGACGCAGCCGGCGAACCTTCTACGGGCACAGGCGCAATCACGTCGTCTTCGGCGTGCATACTCATTCGCTGGCCCACATTTCACTGGTTTCGGAAGCGTCGGCTTTAACGGACGCCGGGCGGGCGGCACGGCGCGCCACACGCCAGTAGTCGACCACCACCCAGGCGGCGAAGAGCGGCGCGCCGATCGACGCCACCACGACGAAGGGCATGACGACGCTCGTCAGCGTGACGATAGGCAGCAGATACAACACGTCTTCGGTTTCGAAACCGCCGACGGACGCCTGCTTCGTGCCCGCCTTGCCGGCCATCTCCTCGATGCGCATGCGCAGGAAAAAGATCAGCGCGATCGCCACGCCGGCCACGGCGCCGAGCACACCCGGGGCAACGTTCAGTGCGCCGATGCGCGTGGCGCCCGCCCCGACGCCCATGCCGACGAACAGCATGACGGTCACGAGCGCGTCGCAAGCGAGGTCGTAAAAATGACCGATCCGGCTCGACTTGCCGCCGATGCGCGCGAGTTCGCCATCCGTATGGTCAACGAAGTTCGACAGCACGATCAGCAAGGCGCCTGCGTTGACCCACGCAAACTCGCCGTGAGCGAGGCACAGCGCGCCTGCCAGCCCGATCAAGAGGCGCAGCGTGGTCAGATGATTGGGCGTGACCCACGTGTTCACAAGCGGAGTCACGAGCCGGCGAGCGAGCCGCGCGTCCCATGTTCTGGGCGGCGGAACGGTAGTTGGAGTTTGGGGTCGCGAATTCATAACCCGGAAATATATACGGGATCGAAAAAGATTGCTTTCTTCGTGTACGTTTCTCGACGCTTCAATCGTTGCCGACGGGTGCCAGCCGCGAAGCAAGATTTGCCGAATCGCGATAAAGTGCAAGGCAGTTGCGCCTGCCACGCGGGAACATTTCGATGCGCAAGCTCTCTCCGGGTCTCGACATCGCGCCCGCCCGTTGCGAACACACTACATCGAATCGGGACGCCGCCCACGCTTATGAAACGCTTTCTTTCGTCTGTACTCCTTGCTCTGGGCGCCGCCGCGCTGCCACTCGTCAGCTACGCCACCGCGCTCGACGCACCGCTCTCCTGTAACGAAAGCGGTCATCAGTTCATTGCCGACCTCGCGCAGCAACAGATGATCGATCCGAAGCCCACGCGCGTGGAAAGCAATTCGATCAACGCTTTCTCGCCCGTGTCGGGCGCGGATCTGACCGCATACGGCTTTCATGTGTTCGCGGTGGTCGGATACGAAAAAGACGACCCGATGTTCCGCGTCGGCGACGGCGAGCCCGTCGCCCGTTCGGCCTATGGCGTCGTGGTGGTCGGCAGCGAGGCCAAGGTGCAGAAAGCGGTGGCCGGCTCGGGCAGCACGGCGATCGTGCATCGCGTAGCGCCGCTCATTACCGCGATTTTCTGCAAGCGGAGTTGAGGCGGGGCGGCTAGGCATGTCGGGTGGAATGGCCAATAGGCGGATAGAAAGCCGACGCACCACCCGTTACAACGACGGCAGATGGATTTTCCGCGGCCTGCCAGGGCGTCTATCTGCCTCCTGTCCAACAGGGCCCAGCCGTGCTGGTCCACTGCATGAGCCAGCCAAGGAGAAACCGCAAATTATCGCGAGATTCCCCTTTGCTGACTCCTCAGCCGGATGGCCTAAGACAGGCCGTCCCGTCTCACAACGTTACAACTTGATCGCCGCCGGGTCCGCTGTCAGATACCCCACCGTCGCGCCGAAGCGGTCCTTGTAGTTCGCCCGCACGAGCGGGTCGAGCGTCGATTTGACCTTGTCGTGCAACGGACTTTCCCAGTCGCCGACGTGCTGGAAGTTGCTCATCACATAAGTCCAGCCGTTGATTTCGTCGACGGCGTGCAGGCCTGTCGACTCGGCGCCCGCCGGGCAAGACAGCACGCGCGCGAGCATCTTCGTATCGACGTTGTACGCCCACAGGAAGTTGTTTACGTGCAGGCCGCTGTCCTCGCCGATAAAGAGCGTGCGCAGCTTTTCCGAGAACTTGAGATTGTCCGGGTTCGCAATGCGCTCCGGATTCGCGGTGTTGCCGAGCGCGTCGGGTGTCGACAGATCCTCGCCGACCAGCGCCGCGGGCGCCGCCATGTCCACCGGCACCCATTCGCTGTTGATCGCGCCACCGCTGCGGTCACGCTGGCCGCCCTTCATATTCAGCGCGTAGACCGCGCCGGCGTTGATCGTCTTGTCGACGGCCACGTCGGTGGAAGCGGCATTGCCGCGCACCATCGACTTCTCGATACGCGACATCGCCGAATACAGCACCTTGTCCTTGATATTGACCGTCGTGCCCTCGAGCTTCGTGAAACCCATGCTGCCGCCGGCCAGCGCCGCATAGCGATGCGTTTCGAGAAAGGTCGCCGCCTGCGTCATGCCGGGCTTGATGCGCACCCAGTTGAAGGTGCCGTTGTAGTTGATCTTCGTGTAGGTCGGATCGAGCGGGTCTTTGGTCGCGACGTCCATGATGTCGCTCGCGCGCAGCCGGTTGGCAAGCGCCTCGATTTCGTCGCTGGTCGCATGACCCAGGTTGATCCACGACAGCGTCGCCGCGCCCGCACCGCTCGCGGACACCTGGGTCCACTTCGCGACGTACAGCGTACCCGCCGACAGATCGGCTTCGCGATCCGCGATGAACATGAACAGGCCGCCGTTGGTCGCGTCGTCGCCCATCAGGACGGTGCGCTTGTCCGGCATCACCTGAATCAGTTCGTGCGAGATACGGCCGAGGCAATAGTGCTTCCTGATCGTGCCGGTGCCATCCGGATTGACGGTCACTTCCGGCAAATGGCCATAGTGATAAGGGTTCGCGGTCGTTTCGTCGCCATACAGACTGCGGCTGAAGCCCTTGAACTGGCTGTTTGTGGCAATCGTGGTGGCGTCCGGCTCGTATTCTTCGCTCGACAGATGCGTGTTCCACGGCGACAGGCTCGCGCCGCAGGTAATCCACAAACCATGTGCCTTCGACGTATCCACGTTGGAATAGCCCGCGAGCGTGAGCTTGCCGGTGGCCGGGTCCTGATCGAGCGTCAGCACGGCGATCGGCGACGGCAGCTGGCCGTACATCGACACCAGACTCTGATCGCGCGTCGTGTATTCGAACTGCACGACGGCGAACACGGCGTTGCCCTTGAGACCTTTCACCGTCGGATTGTCGAGACGGATCAGCGAGCTGCCGTCCGGGCAATCCGAGTAGAACTGCCGCTCCTTGCCCGCAACCGACTTATCGATGATCGGTTGATTGTTGATGTCGAAATAGCCGCCCGCCAGGATCGTCCCACCCTTGATGTTCGGCACGCTGTCGCCGGTCACAAAGAACGGCTGGTACGCGAGCTTGAACGTGCGGCTGCTGCCGTCGCTCAGTTGCACCGTCAAGGTCGAGGCGACCGTGGTCTTCGCCATCGCGGCCGGATCGGCCAGGGTCGGCGCGGCCATGCTGGCGAACGCCGCGGAGACGAAGTTGGCGGCCGGTTTGACCGGCGTCGCCAGATCGTCGCTGCCCCCGCAAGCGGTCAGCATCGAGGCCGTGGCAAGCCCGCCGAGCGGCAGCATCGGCACGCCCGCGATGAGTTTCAGGGCCTTGCGGCGGGAAAGGTCGAACGGCTCTGCCATGTTGTAGTGATCCAGTGTTTGGGTAGCGTGGGTGAATGCACAGCCGGCACGCACTCAGACCCAAACCACATGGTTCACGCTCGCGCCGCTATGACGCGAGGATTCTATGAAGTGAATGTGAAAGTATATTGACAGGCTTCGGTAATGTTCATTTAGCCTTTTGTCAGCCACCCGGCTCACCCAATCCGCTCTCACGCGCGACCGGTTTCTAACCCGGCCGGCGAAACTCGTTCTCGACCCACGCCGCGGCGCTCGCCTTGCTGAGCTTGAAATTGGGCGCGACCTGCACTTGCGCGAGCTGTTCGCCGAAGGTGTCGAGCGCGGTCAGCACGGCGTACGGTTCGTCTTCGTCGGGAACGATGTCGAGCGTGATGTCGAGTTCGTCGTTGCCATCCGCGCTCGCCACCCGCACTTCTTTATGCAGCTGCGCGCGCAGTTGCTGCTCATGGCGGCGCAGCACTTCAGACGCCGTCTTGACCAGCGTGTTGAACGCGGACGTGTCCAGCGGCTTCGGATCTTTCTTGTTGCGGCCCATCGTCCACGGTCCGACGAGGGCGGGTTCCGCTTCGCCGTCCTTGATCATTTCGACGGCCCAGCCTTCGTCGTCTTCATTCTTGATGACGCGCGCGGTCCAACCGTCGTCGCGCCACAGGCGTGCTTCGTGCACGGTTTCGCCCAGTTCGGACGAGCCTTCCGTCGTGAAATCTTCAGGGGAGTCGGACGATGGAAGGGGTGTATCGGTCATTGCAGGTTCACTCACGTTCGCGGGGCGGAAACATTCTCAGGCACGCAATTCTACCCGCCTCACACACGGCGAACGCCGCCCCCTGACGAACGGACAAGCCGGGACCATGCAATCGCCAATGGCAATCGTCAATGCCGCTATTCGCGGAAGCTATAAGCCGATTATAAAAGCCATAAAAAAACGCGGCCCTTGAGCCGCGTATTAAAAGATGAAAAAGACACCCTTGGTCAAGGGGTGAGCCGAATTGTATAACCCTAATTCACGAGGATAGAGCGCATGAAATGGAAGAGTACGTTGCGGAAAACAGAATAAATCCCAATGTATCTCTAAATAAAGCCAACCCTTGCTGCTCATGGTCTGCGACGTGGCGTCGCAGTCTGACAACATCTTTGGTATTGACATGGGCAGAGTGCATTTCTCACCAGACATATTTCTTCTTTATTTATCCGCACTTATCCAATTAACAGCCATCTATTACGAATTTCAAAACTAATTGTTGTGTCATTTGCAATTTAAGATAGGAATAACGGGACTACACTTCGCCCCGGATCGTCAGGCAGCCGGCGTAATCGGCGGTAAGCACTGGGATGCGATTCTCTACGCACTGTTTCGGAGCTATCTAACCATGAAAAAAACCCTCATCGCAGCAGGCCTCCTGGGCGCGGTTGCCATCACCGCCCACGCGCAGAGCAGCGTGACGTTGTACGGCACGCTGGACGCCGGTATCGTGTACTCGAACAACCAGGGCGGCCACAGCAACTGGCAACAAGGCAGCGGCGTGGCATCGGACACGTACTTCGGCCTGCGCGGCAATGAAGATCTGGGCGGCGGTCTGCACGCCATCTTCACGTTGGAAAGCGGCTTCAACCTGAACAACGGCAAGTACTCGGAAAACAACACGATGTTCAATCGCCAGGCCTTCGTCGGTCTGCAGAGCGATAAGTACGGCGCGCTGACGCTTGGCCGTCAATACGACTCCGTGGTCGACTACCTGGCACCGCTGTCCGCAGCCGGCGCGGGTTACGGCAACAACCTCGCGGCTCACCCGCTCGACAACGACAATCTGGACAACTCGTTCTCGATCAAGAATGCCGTGAAGTACACGAGCGCGAATTACGCGGGCCTCAAGTTCGGCGGCCTGTACGGCTTCAGCAACGCGTCCGGCGAGTTCTCGAACAACCGCGCATGGAGCGTGGGTGCTTCCTACGACAACGGTCCGCTGAGCTTTGCCGCGGCTTACCTGCAATTGAACAAGTCGGGCAGCTCGAACCTGAGCGGCGCCGTGTCGCAAGGCGACGGAACCGCAGCAGTCGCGGCCGATCTGCAACGCACGTACGGTGCGGGCATCAACTATACGTACGGCCCGGCGACGGTCGGCTTCGTCTACACGCACACGCAACTGGACGGCATCAGCGGCGTGGACGTCGGTGGCACGACCTTGCCTGGCGTCGCAGGCACCAACCTGCATATGGACAACTACGAAGTGAACGGCCGCTATGCACTGACGCCGGCACTGAGCCTTGCGGCGTCGTACACGTTCACCGACGGCAAGATGTCTGGCTCGAACGGCTCGGGCGATCCGAAGTGGCACACGGTGTCGCTGCAAGGCGACTACGCGCTGAGCAAACGCACCGACGTGTACGTGGAAGGCGTGTACCAGCATGCCTCGGGCGAGCTCGGCAACTTCGGCTCGAACGTCGCGGCGATCAACACGCTGGCGCCCTCGTCGACCGGTAATCAGGTGGCGGCGGCAGTCGGCCTGCGTCACCGCTTCTAAGCCTTTTCAGTGGTCTGTGCGCAGCGAGTCTACCGATTCGCTGCGCAGTCAACCCGCGCGTGACACGATCACGTCGCGGGTTTTTTCATGGCCTTACGTTTGGACACAATGCAGGCGGCTATGACTAGTGACGGCGCGCGCGCCCGGTGGGTATACTGAGCCCGGCTGCCTTCCTTACCGTCACACCTGCGTGTCGTTGCGGCTGAACGGCAGCTTCGTCGCGAAGCATCACGTCGCGTTCAATCGCACTGCGCTTCGCCCGCGCCCCAAGTTCCCGCATACGACCGGGGACGCCGACGACCGGACCATGAAAAGACTTCTCCTGCTTGTCCCCGCTGCTGCCACGCTTGCTGTTCTGGCCGGCTGCGGCTCATCCAGCGGCCCCGCCCGCGACGCGTCCCTGCCGATGATCTACGTGTCTTCATCACGCGCTCCTGCCGACATAGCCGATTGCCTTGAAAGCCGTTTGTCACGCATGCGTACGTCGCGCGTGGGCGGCACTACGGAGATCGCGGTCGGCTCGGATTCGAACAATTCGTATTTCGTCACGCTGACGCCGTCGCACGCAGGATCCGTCATCAAGGTGATGCATCCGGCGAACGCTCCGGACGATCCACCGGAACCGGAAATGCGCTTCGACATTGCACGCTGCGCGACCTGAGCTTCGGTCACACGCGCACGTCTCGAACGCCACGCCGATACGCGATTTTTTTAACTCGCGTGTCGGCTATTTTTTTATCCGCGCATCTGCGAACATAGCCGCCCTTTGTCTTTTACGCGGCGCTGCGCCGCGAGTCTCGATGGCATCCAGCAAGGCACATCACGCTACCGGTTTTGCAGCCGGCGTCATCGCGGCGGCGATCGTCGCGCGCATCGGCGGCGGCGGTTCATTTCATCTTGGGGTGCTGTTGAGTTTCATCACCGGCGTGGCCGGGAGTACGGCGCCGGACTGGCTCGAAGTGGCGTGGTGGTCGCGCGCCCGGCGTTTGTGGATCACGCATCGCACGCTCACGCATTGGGGCGTGGGATGGCTCGCGTTGCTCGCCGTGTCGTACCACTGGCTCGGGCATTCGGTCTATGCCGCGCCGGCGTTCGGATTCGCCTGCGGCGGCCTGATGCATCTGTTTGCCGATTGGCCGAATCCGCTAGGCGTGCCCTGGGTCGCCGGCAGGCATTCGTTGAATCTTTGGAATAGCGGGCACTGCGATCTGATCGTGGTGGCGGCTTCGTGGGCGGCGGCGTGGTTTGTCGGGCAGCACGTCTGGTTGCACGGCGTACATGGGGTTTCTCTGCTGCAGCATTTGAGAATCGGATAAACGTCAGCGCAACGCTGCGGCGAAGTTCGCGGGCGTCACGCCGAGCAGGCGCACAAACGCTCGCGTCATGTGACTCTGATCGGCAAAGCCCGCTGCGGCCGCTGCATCGGCAAGCGCCGCGCCCTGCGCGATGCAGTGCCTCGCGAGTGCCACGCGACGCTGCATTCGGTACGCGTGCGGCGGCAGCCCCGTCTCATGGGCGAAGCCTCGCAACAACTGGAATCGGCTCATGCCGGCATCGGCCGCGAGATCGGCCAGCGTGAGCGGAGAGGATGGATCGTCGTCGATGCGTGCTTTCGCGCGCGCAATCGGCCCCCATGCGTCAGTCGACCGTGCGCGTGCGGGCTGCGTGGCATGCACGCGAACCAGATGGCCGAACAGGTCGAGCAACGCCTCCTCGCGCATCAGCTCGTCCTGCACGGATCGCGCTTCCACCGCGACGGCGAAGAGCCGCTCGAACCAACGCTTCAGCAAGGGATCGTGCGCCACCGGCTGCGTGAGTTCGATTTCGCGCGCCGCCGTGCCCGTCAGTTCGGCCGCGGCGCCGATGAGCATGGCCGGTTCGAAATACAACATGCGCCATGCGCGCCCGCGCTCGTCGAGCGGACTGCCGTCGTGGACTTCGCCGGGGTTGACCATGATCGCGTCGTTGGCTCGCGCTTCGACGAGGCCGCGTCCGCTCGCCGACCGATGCCCGCCGCTGACGATCACGCCAACGCCGAAGCGGTCGTGCGAATGACGTGGAAACGCATGCGCCGTTTCAGCGACCGTCGCTTCGACGCCCGCAATCGCGCAGCGAGGCATGTGAACGCGGCCGCGCGGCATGGTCGCTTCTCAGCCGCTAACGTGAAGTTCGCGCGTCAGGGCACGCCAAGGCTCGCCAGCCGGGCCGCGTATCACTGCCGCCCCTCGTCGGTCCGCTCGCCTTCGCGAATCTTGCCTTGGGACACGCTGCTGCCTGGCGGCACGCTGTGCGTGAGCCACACGTTGCCGCCGATCACCGAGCCACGCCCGATCGTCACGCGCCCGAGGATCGTCGCGCCGGCATAAATCACCACGTCGTCCTCGACGATCGGATGGCGTGCATTACCCTTGATCAACGTGCCGTCGAGGTCCGCGGCGAAACTCTTCGCACCTAGGGTCACTGCCTGATACACCCGCACGCGTTCGCCGATGATCGCGGTCTCACCGATCACGACACCCGTACCGTGGTCGATAAAGAAACTCGGCCCGATCGTCGCGCCCGGGTGAATGTCGATGCCGGTTGCCGAGTGCGCGATCTCGTTGATGAACCGTGCCAGCAGCGGCACACCCAGGCGATGCAACGCGTGGGCGAGCCGATGATGTGTCATCGCCCACACGCCCGGATAGCAGAGCAGAATTTCGGTGATGTGCTGTGCAGCCGGATCGCCGGTGAAAGCTGCCTGTATGTCGCTGACCAGCAGCGCGCGAATGCCTGGCAATTGCGTGCCGAATTCACGCGCCACGTCGAACGCACGCGCTTGCAGATCCGCATCCGGTGTTTCGCCGAACTCGGGCAAGAACCGCAAGGCGCGGCGAATCTGTTCCGCGAGCAGCCGCAACGTGCTTTCAAGCGTGTGGCCGACGTAGTAGTCGACGGTTTCGTCAGTCAGATCAGGCGCGCCGTAATGCGTGGGAAAGAGCGCGGCGCGCAGGCCGGCGACGATGTTGACGACCGCTTCGCGCGAAGGCAGTTCGCGAATGCCGAGCGGATGCCGCGTGCGATGCAATTCTTCACGCGACGCGCGCAGGTCCGCGACGATCTGTTCGAGGCCCCAGTTCTGGGAAGGCACGTTAGGCATAAAGGACAGCGCCGTGCGATGAGCACGGTTCGAAGTGATTATGCCAAGAGATTACCGCGTTTTCCCGCGGCTCGCGCAGCACCGCGCGGGCGCGAGCACGACACGCGGGTCATGAGATACGGCCCATGACGTGCAGGTGCAGGTGCAGGCGCAGGCGCTGCTCAGATGGTCACGCTGCTCGCATCGATCCAGCGCACTGCCCAATCGCGCGCATGGGCAATGGCGCCCGCTTCGTCGGGAAAGCGCAAGTCGGTGGGGAAGAAACGATTAGCGACCAGTTCGCCGTCGCTCGAACGGGAGATGACCACGTAAGGTTGCCAAGTACCATCTCCCGCGCGCGCAGGCGCGCAATTCAACAAATAGCCGCGATGTGTGAATGCAGCATCGAAGTGCATGTGTCACCCGCCCTGACGGCCCCGTAGAATGTTTTGAGTAGCGCGCAGACGGGCTGCCGACTGTGAAAAAACAGCCGTGCCCTGTGTCGTGAATTTAACCGCGCTTCGCTCGTCGGAGTAAGATCATACTCTGTAGAAAATACGCGTCCATTAAAAAAAACGAAAAGAATAGCAGACGCAATCGCCAGCGGAATACCCTGTCACGCCACTGCGGCAAAAGCGCGGTGCGTGCGCAAGTAAATGAGGGTTTGTGCGAGGCGGAACGGGTTTTGCTGCACGTCACACCATGTCCTCTTTAAAGGAGAATGCATGATGAACAGCGATATCAACAAGCCAGCAGATTCGACTCAACCCGCGGCCAGCAGCGGCACGAACTCGACGGAACTGCACAACGACCGCACACATGACAGCACCGTCGACACCGACGGCAAGAATCTCGAAGCCGCGCGCATAGCAGGCCACAGCCCGATCTCGCCCGACGAGATCACCACCAGCAATGCCACCCTTTCGAACAGCGTGCCCGAGGCGCACGACGGTATGGCCGGCTTTGACAGCCGGGTTGGCGGCAATCATCTGCTGCTCGCGCTCGAGCCGGGCTATACGGTCATCGACAAAGGCATGGTCGAGCCCCAGGGCGCGTATTCGGCGGATCATCAATTCGACGATCCGCGCCCGGTCGGCAGCCGTCAGGAACGCGGCCGCATTCATTACGCGCTGAATCATCTGCGGCCTACCCGGCTGATCGAATTACATCGGGTGAAATAAAACATTCGCGTTGCGTCTCTATTTATCGTCGCCGTTTGAATTTCGACGGCGGCCCCGATTAATCCGTATATTGCGAAGCGCGCATCGTTTGATTCACGATGCGCGCTTTTTACTGTGATTAGAAACTCCGGGTTGCAGGACCTGCGCGCTGGCGAGTCTTTTTCCCTCTGACGAGTGTCGGCACAATCGACAGGACGTTAACCCTCAACGGAGCATGAGATGAAAAAAATCGTCGTGATCGGCGCCACGGGCACGTTGGGCCAGGCAGTCAGCGCAGAACTGAAGGCGCGCCATGAGGTGATCGAAGTCGGCGCGACGCGCGGCCAATATCAGGTCGACAGCACCGACCCGGCGAGCGTCGAGCGGCTCTTTCGCGAGATCGGCAAAGTGGACGGCGTCGTCACCACGACCGGCAAAGTGCATTTCGGTCCGCTGCCCGACATGAGCGTCGAACAGTTCTGGGTCGGGTTGCGCGACAAGCTGATGGGGCAGATCAACGTGGTGCTCGCCGCCCAGCAATATGTGAACGACGGCGGCTCGTTCACGCTGACGAGCGGCATCATCGGCGACGAGCCGATTCTGCAGGGCGCGAGCGCGACCACCATGAATCTGGCACTCGAAGGTTTCGTGCGCGGCGCGGCGATCGAATTACCTCGTGCCATTCGCATCAACGTGGTGAGCCCGACCGTGCTCACGGAAGCGATGGACGCTTATGCGCCCTACTTCCGCGGCTTCGAGCCGGTTACGGCGCAACGTGCGGCGATGGCCTATCTGCGCAGTGTGGAAGGCGCGCAAACCGGCCGCGTGTATCGCGTGGGATATTGACGCAAGGATTCGCGCGAGGCGGCCCGGCCGTATCGCGCGCCCCTCTCAGTGTTGTCGCCACTCTGCGGCGGCTACGTCACGCTCTCGACGGCCCTCGATAAACTCAGTGAATCTCCGGCTCGCCCGCGGCGTCCGGCTTCGGCGCTGCATGCGCGCCGCCGCGCTGCAGGAAATCGAAGTCACAACCTTGATTCGCCTGCATCACGTGCGCCTGATGCAGTGCGCCGTAGCCGCGTGTAAAGCGCGGCGCCGGTTTGACCCACGCGGCCTTGCGGCGCGCCAGTTCATCGTCCGTCACCAACAGGTTGAGTCTGCGTTGCGGAACGTCGAGTTCGATCATGTCGCCGCTCTCAATCAGGGCAAACGGCCCGCCGATGAACGACTCCGGCGCCACATGCAGCACGCACGCGCCGTAACTCGTCCCGCTCATGCGCGCGTCCGAGATCCGCACCATATCGCGCACGCCTTTTTGCAGCAACTTCCGCGGTATAGGCAATTGCCCCCATTCAGGCATGCCCGGCGCCCCGACCGGCCCGGCATGCTGAAGCACGATCACGCAGTGCTCGTCGATGTCGAGCATCTCGTCGTCGATGCGCGAGGCCATGTCGTTGTAATCCGCGAACACCACCGCGCGGCCGGTATGCACGAGCAGATGCGGCTCGGCGGCGCCGGGTTTGATCACGGCGCCGTCGGGCGCGATATTGCCGCGTAGCACCGCAAGGCTGCTGTTGGGCAGAAGCGGCTTGTCGCGGCGGCGAATCACCTCGTCGTTGAAAATCTGCGCGCCTTCGAGATTCTCGCCGAGCGTGCGGCCATTGACGGTTTGCTGCGATCGGTCGATCAGTTCACCCAGTTCCGCGAGCAAAGCGCGCAAACCGCCCGCATAGAAAAAGTCCTCCATCAGATACGCGCCGGTCGGACGAATGTTCGCCAGCACCGGCGTGCGGCGCGCAATGTCGTCGTATCGATCGAGCGTCAACTCGATGCCCGCGCGGCGCGCCAGCGCGATCATATGCACGATCGCGTTGGTCGAACCGGAGAGCGCGAGGCACGTGGTCACCGCGTTATCGACGGATCCGGCAGTGAGGAGATCGGAAGGCTTGAGGTCTTCCCACACCATCTCGACGATGCGTACGCCGGTTTTCGCCGCCATCTGCGCATGACGGGAATCCGCGGCGGGGATCGACGCGAAACCGGGCAGCGTGAAGCCGAGCGCTTCGGCCGCGCTCGTCATGGTCGACGCGGTGCCCATCGTCATGCAGTGGCCCGGCGAACGAGCGATGCCGCCTTCGATGCCTTGCCAGTCATCCTGCGTGATCGTGCCCGCGCGCAGTTCGGCCCAATACTTCCACGAGTCGGAGCCGGAGCCGAGCGTCACGCCGTTCCAGTTGCCGCGCAGCATCGGGCCGGCGGGCAGGAAGATGGCCGGCAGGTCCATCGAGATCGCGCCCATCAGCAACGCCGGGGTGGTCTTGTCGCAACCGCCCATCAGCACGACGCCATCAGCGGGATAGGAGCGCAGGGTCTCTTCGGCTTCCATGGCGAGGAAGTTGCGGTACAGCATCGTAGTCGGCTTCTGGAAGGGTTCGGAGAGCGTCTGCACCGGTAGTTCGACCGGAAAGCCGCCGGCCTGCCAGATGCCACGCTTCACTTCCTCGACACGCTGTTTGAAATGGGTGTGGCAAGCGTTGATCTCGCTCCACGTGTTGAGAATTGCTATGACCGGTTTGCCGGCGTATTCCTCGCGGTTGTAGCCCATCTGCGCGGTGCGCGAGCGATGGCCGAACGAGCGCAGATCGTTCACGCCGTACCAGCGGTGACTGCGCAGATCCTCGGGTTGCTTTCTCTTCGTCAATGTCCACTCCACGTTTCTCTTTCGCCCGTTTTTTCGGGTCTGCTTCAGCGCTTCTGTTCCTTCACGCGCGACACGATTTGCGTCGGGCTCACGAATTGCAGGGCGATCAGCACCCAGATCAGCGTGATCGCCATGTAAATCATCGCCATCGCATCGATCGACTGCGGCGCGCGCACGCCGGTCGAAAATACAGCGTAGTACAGCGCGACCACGAGCGTTTGCGTCGCGGGCCCCGCGGTGAAAAATGTCAGCTCGAACATGCCGATGGTCCGCACGAGCACCAACAAGCCGGCCGCCAGCATGCCGGGCACGAGCAGCGGCAGCAGCACGTAGCGGAAATAGCGGAACGTGTTGGCGCCGAAAATGCGCGCCGCCGCTTCGAGATTGGGATCGATCTGTTCGATGAACGGTGTCATCACGAGAATGACGAACGGCAGTGCGGGCACGAGGTTCGCCAGGATCACGCCGCTCAGCGTGCCGGCAAGGCCGACCTTGTACATGACCGTCGCCATCGGAATGCCATACGTGACGGGCGGCACCATCAACGGCAACAGGAAGATCAGCATCGCGAGGCGCTTGCCGGGAAATTGCACGCGCGCAAGCGCATAGGCCGCCGGCACGCCGAGCAGGACCGACAGCAGCACGACTGCGCCGACCACTTCGACGGTCACCCACAACACGCTCGCTAGTTGAAAATCGCTCCACGCCTGCGCATACCAATGCAACGTGAAGCCTTGCGGCAACAGGGTGCCGAACCAGCGCGTCGCCACCGAATTGACCGCCACGGTCGCGATCAGCAGCACCACGTTGAGGAGGAAGAACACCATCGCGCCCCATACGAGCACGCGCCAGACGCGGCCCGGCACGCTGGTGCGCTGCCGGCTGTGGCCGGTACGCTTATCCGGCTCGTGCGCGCCGTCGTCGTGATCTTTCGAAGCCGACGCCGGCCACGAACGCGGTGCCGCGCGATCCTCGGTCGTCATCAGCCTTTGCCTCCCGTCACCGGACCGCTGTAGAAGAAGCGGCGCGCGCCGAGCATCGCCGCAACCACCACGAGTTGCACGAAGCCCATCACCATCGCGATCGCGGAGGCCAATGAATAATCGTAGCTTTCGAATGCGGCCTCGGCGGCGGCGATCGACATGACGCGAGTCGGGCCGGCGGGCGCGCCGAGCAGCACCGCCGAAGGAAACACCGAAAACGCCTGCACGAACGACAGACACGCCGCCATCGTCAACCCCGGCACGAGCAGCGGCAGATAGATGCGGCGAAACTGCTGCCACGGACTGGCGCCGAGCGTCGCCGCCGCGCTCGCGAGCGTCGGGTCGATGCCGGTTACGTACGAGAGCGTCAGCAGAAACGCGAACGGAAAACCCGACACGATCAGCGAGATCAGCACGCCCCAGAAGTTATGCGTGAGGCGCACTTCGCGCGTATAGAGATGCAGACCCTGCAGCGCCTGCGGAAACCAGCCGTTCGGGCCGAAGTACGTGAGCATGCCATCCGCGATCAACACCGTGCCCAGAGTCACGGGAATCACCAGCAGCGTCGTGACCAGCTTCTGATAGCGCGAGTAGCGCCGCAGTGCAAACGCCACCGGCACCGAAACGCCCACGTTGATGAGCGTGGCGGGCACCGCGAGCTTGAGCGTGACGAGAATGGTGGGCCACATCGACGTGTCGGTGAAGAACGCCAGATAGTTGGCCCAGAGGCCGCCGCCGTTCATCGGCCGGAACGACAGCACCAGACCATACGCAAACGGATAAATGAACAACGCGACAATGAAGATCAACGCCGGCGCGACGAGCCACGCCTTGGCGTCGCGCGGCGCGAGCGGCGGCGACAGCGTGGGCGTATTCATGCCGCCTCTGCCTCGTAGACGAGCGTGCGCGAGGGCGGCACACGCAGGCTGATGCGCTCGCCCTCCGCGAATTCTCCGCCCACGCGCGCCCAGATATCGCCGAATGCGGTCTTCACCCGCAGCAACGAATCGCGGCCACCGTATTCGACGGTAGTCACCAGCGCGTCGAAAGCATTGTCCGCGCCGGGCGCGGCGCGTTCCATATCTTCGGGACGCAGCGCGACACTCACGCGTTTGCTGTTGAAACCGACCATTGGCATGCCGATCAAACGTACACCGTTTGCACTCACCAGCACGCCTTCGCCCTGCATGCCTTCGAGTTCGAATTCGGCCACGTTGCGATAGCCCATGAAACGTGCGACATGCAGATTCTGAGGCCGCGTATAGACCTCTTTCGGCGTGGCCACCTGTTGAACCACACCCTCCTTCATCACGACAATGCGGTCGGCCATGGAAAGCGCTTCGTCCTGATCGTGGGTCACGTAGAGCGTCGCGCGTTCGAGCTGGCTATGAATGCGGCGAATCTCCGCCCGCATTTCGATCCGCAGTCTGGTATCGAGGTTCGATAGCGGTTCGTCCATCAGGATCAGCGGCGGCTCGATCACGATTGCGCGCGCAATCGCCACACGCTGCTGCTGGCCGCCGGATAGTTGTCCGGGCAGCTTGCGTTCATGTCCGACCAGTTGCACGAGTTGCAACGCTTCGCGCGCGCGGCGCATGGCGTCGCTCTTGCCGACGCCGCGCATTTTCAGACCGAAGCCGACATTGTCCAGCACGCTCATATGCGGAAATAGCGCGTAGTTCTGAAACACCATGCCGAAGCCGCGCTTCTCCGGCGGCAGCACGTCGATGCGTTTGTCGTCGAGCCAGATGCCGCCGCCGCTCAACGGCTGCAATCCGGCGATGCAATTCAGCGCCGTCGATTTGCCACACCCCGAAGGCCCAAGTAACGCGATGAACTCGCCGCGCCGGATCGTCAGGTCGAGTCCGCGCAGCGCCGCGACCGCGTGGCCTTCAGCATTCGTGAAACTGCGGCTCACCGAATCGAGCCGCAACTGCTCAAAGTGATGCTTCATGGCGGTTTCCTGATGCGCGTGGCGCGTCGTGTCACGCACCACGCGTGGATCGCAACGCCATGCATGCATGGCCACACGCGCAGACTATTTGGTCTTCTGCGCGCCGACCTCGGTGTCCCATTTCTTGAATGCCGCGACCATCGCGGCGGCATTGAGCGGCAATGCATGCGGACGCTCGGTGAGTAGCTTCGCGTATTCCGGCCGGCCGTATTTCTTCAGCACGTCCTGGCTGTGCGCGGGCGCCTGCTCGACGCTCACGCCCTTGATCGCGGGACCAGGATAGAAATAACCGTCGTCGTAGGTCATGGCCTGCTGCGCCGGCTCGAGCATGAAATTCATCAGTTTGTAGAGCACGTCGAGCTTTTCCTTCGGCACGCCTTTCGGAATCACCATGTAATGCGCGTCGTTCACCCACGTCATGTTGTCGAACGCCTGCACGCGGAATTCGGCCGGCACGATGCCGAGCGCGCGCGGATTGATGTCCCAGCCTGTGACCGTCACGGTCATGTCGCGCGTGCCCTCGCCAAGTTCCTTCATCACTGCCGACGTGCCGCCCGGATAGTAAGGAATGCAATCGTTCAGTTGCTTGAGGAAGGCCCACGTCTTGTCCCAACCGTGAATCGGATCCTGCGGATCCTTGTCACCGAGCACGTAGGGCAAGCCCATCAGAAACGTGCGGCCGGGACCGGAGTTCGCCGGCCGTGCGTAGATCAGTTTGTCCGGATGCGCCTTGCACCATTGCAGCAATTGCTCAGGCGTTTTCGGCGGATCGCTGACTTTGGCGGGGTTGTACTCGAGCAGCGGACCGGCCGGCATATAGGCGACCTCGAGCCCGAAACCCTGCGCGAGATCCTGCATCTTGCGCGGGCCCGGCGCGTATTTGTCGAGCACGCCGGGGAACGCCGCTGCGTTGTCGGGCAGCAGCTTCATCCACAGAGACTGTTCGATGCCGGCGGCGAGCGCGTCGGTGCCGGTCAGCACGAGATCGATATCGGAGCGGCCCGCGGCCTGCATCGCCTTGATTTTGCCGGGCAGTTGTGGAGCGGGCGCGTTCGTGAAGGTGAGATTGGCGACGAGGTTCGGATACTTCGCCTTGAAGGCCTCGAAGCCCTTTTGCGTGAGTTGAAGGTCGCCGGCCACGTCGACGATATTGAGCGTGACCGGATCGGCCGCGTGCGCGGCGGATGCGAAGGCGGCGCTCGCCGCGAGACATACGGACACCAGCCTGAGCGCCAACCTGTCTGAAACAGTCATTGCGTCTCCTCGCTTCTTGGTATGTAAGTCCGCCGATCGGTTGCGCTGCGGACGGTGTCTTTCTACCAATGGAACATAGCGAAGCGGGACAGCTGATGTCAAGCAAATGCTCGCGGCAGCTTCCGGCTGCCGAAAATAACAGTTCTGGCGCTGAATCCTTGCCGTTCAATGATTTGCGCGCGGCATCCAAGGGCAAACCCGGAGCCGTTCATGAAATCTGATGACTACTTGCCAGACAACTAGCCGCCTTGCACACCTTGCGTATTCACATAGAGCGAATAAAGCCCGTGGCTTGCCGCCATGAACAGACGGTTGCGATGTCGTCCGCCGAAACACACGTTCGCGCAACGTTCAGGCAACGCGATATGGCCGAGCGGCTCGCCTTGCGGTGTGAAGACGCGTACGCCGTCGAGTTCGTCCGTGCCCATGCCCCAGCCGCACCACAAATTGCCGTGAATATCGACGCGAAAGCCGTCCGGCGTACCCGGACCCGCGTCGATCAACACCCGGTTGTTCGTCAGCGTGGTGCCGGTGCCGGTGCCGGCGCCTTCCACGTCGAACGCGCGGATCTTGCGCGGCTCGCCGCGCGATTCGACGATGTACAGGACCGACTCGTCCGGCGAAAACGCGAGGCCATTGGGTCCCAACACGTCGTCGGCAACCATGGAGACTTCGCCGGTTTGGCCGTCGACCCGGTACACGCATGCCGGCAGTTCGGACTCCTGCCGCTCACCCTCGTAGAAACCGTCGATACCGAAGGTCGGATCGCTGAACCAGATCGACCCGTCCGATTTCACGATCACGTCGTTCGGCGAATTGAAGCGCTTGCCGCGATAACGATCGGCGAGCACGGTGATCGAGCCGTCGTATTCCGTGCGCGTGACGCGGCGCGTCAGATGTTCGCAACTGACGAGGCGGCCTTGCCGGTCGCGCGTATGCCCATTGGCGTTGTTCGACGACTGGCGAAACGTCGACACCGTGCCGCTCGGTTCGTCCCAACGCAGGATCCGGTCGTTCGGAATGTCGCTCCACAGCAGATAACGTCCGTCGCCGAACCAGACCGGCCCCTCGGACCAGCGCGCGCCTTGATACAAACACTCGACGGAGGCGGAAGCGAGAATCAGCGGCTTGAAGCGCGGATCGAACTGACGGATGGAAGGATCGGGATAGCGTCGGCTGTTGTCGGTCATGCTGGCGGTTCAAGTAGGGGTTGGCTTGCGCGAATTCGTGCTCCAACGCGAGCCTCGCGAATTCCCTGTATTGCTTGCGAAGATCGCAGATTACTCTGCCTCTCTTTTGTATGACAATAGAGCCGGTGGGGAACGCATGCTGCGGCAATCGGCTGGCAATGCCGGTCGATTTCGGCAATTAGTGCGATTATGACTGATATTTTGGCAAGGATCGCCAATTAGAATCGTTTCACAATAAAGTTGCCAACGATTGGCATCAAAACGCTGTTGCGAGACATTTAGCGCCATTAACAGCCGGCAAATGTTAATTAGCGCATAAAATCGCGGCAAAACAGGCAACTCACTGATCGCCAAAGTGCGGCCTTAACCTTTTTGTTAGAAATCATTCCGGCTTTGCAAATTAAATTTTAGTGATAGATTGTGCAGATAAAAAACCACCGGACGGAATGCCGACCGCAGTTAACCGCAACGGGATGTTTGCGAGCCTGAGAGAGTAAAAATTGCCGCTACATTTTATCGAGGAGATGGCACCGCTACTGAACGCCGCCGACGAAGCGGAATGGTTCGGTGCAATCTCGGGTCTTGCGGAGACGTGGGGGTTCGACAAGCTGCTGATCGCCATGCTGCCGCGCCCGACGATCCGCCTCGAAGACGCCTATGTGCGTAGCACGTACGCGCCCGTATGGCGCCGTACATATGACGAGCAGGGACTGGTCCATATCGATCCGACCGTGTCGCATTGCGCGACACGCGCGGCGCCGCTGATCTGGTCACCGGATATTTTCACGACCGCGCCGCAGCTTTCCATGTACGAGGAAGCGCGTGCGCAAGGACTGCGCGCCGGCGTGACATTGCCGATTCATGGACCGAACCAGGAAGCCGGCATGATTTGCTTCGTCAATGACAGCAATCCCAACGACGAGTTCTGGCGTCATATCAACGTGGCATTGCCGAATCTGGTACTGCTGCGTGATCTCGTCATTGATACCAGCCAGCGGCATTTGAATACGCACGCCCAGACCTTATTGCCCAAATTGACGCCGCGTGAACGCGAATGCCTGAAATGGACCGCACGCGGCAAATCCACGTGGGAAATATCCCACATCCTGAACTGTTCGGAAGCCGTGGTGAACTTCCACATGAAGAACATCAGAACGAAGTTCGGTGTGAATTCGCGGCGCGCGGCGGCCGTAATCGCAGCCCAGCTCGGGCTTATTGACCCGGGTTGAGCAAAGCGGCGTCACGGCTGTAAAGCACGCGCTCGGCGCGGCCCAGATCGGCGTCGGACACGGTTTTGGTGAAATACAGGCCGAGCAGGATGGCGACCGGCGCCGGGATTTCGGCACCCGACTCGAAACGGCTGCCACGCGACTGCGTCACACCGAAGCGGGCCCAGAAACGGCGCTGACTCTCTTTTTTCTTTTTGCGGTAAGCAATGATCAGAACCCGGTCAACCGCCGTGGAAGGCTCTGCCGGGCGCGTTTGAAGGCCGGTTTGCGGCTGCCAATGATTTTCGAGAAGTTCCATTTTCGTGTCCTGTCGGTTGAGGGCAAGTGCTTGTCTCGAATTCTGCTTTACCCGATAAGCATGCACACCTATCCAGGTAGGTAGGTGGCGGAACGATTCAAAATGCATAAGTTTTCTTGCGTATTGGGTACCCCAACACGTTCAGGAGAACGTCATGCAAACAGCAATCCGGATTGGAATGCGTCAGGAATTCGATAACGAGGACATCAACGAGATGTACCGGCTGCGCGCCCGGGTATTTCACGGGCGGCTCGGGTGGGATATCCCGACTATCGCCGGCATGGAAATCGACGGCTATGACGCGCTCGGGCCGCATTACATGCTGATCCAGGGCGACAACAGGCAGGTGCGCGGCTGTTGGCGCCTGATGCCGACCGAAGGGCCGAATATGCTGAAGGACACTTTCCCGCAATTGCTCCACGGCGCGGCGGCGCCGGTTGGGCGGCATATCTGGGAATTGAGCCGGTTCGCGATCGAAACCGGCGGCGAGGAGCAATCGTTTGGCTTTGCGGACGTCACCATGCAGGCGATTCACGAACTGGTGACATTCGCCGACCAGATGGGCATTACGCGTTATGTCACGGTCACCACCACGCCGATCGAGCGCTTGCTGCGCAAGACCGGCATCGAAATCAGCCGGCTTGGGTCGCCGTTGCAGATCGGCGTGGAGCGGGCCGTGGCGCTCGATATCGCGGTGAGTCCAAAGACCCGTACTGCATTGTTCGGGCCGATCGCCGTTGCTGCCTAGCTGCTGCACCGCAGTTGCTGCGCCGCCATTTCGCCGCAACGGGTGGGGCGGCGCCAGCGCCGGGCCGGGCCTTGCCGGGCTCGCCTCGACCCGCCGGCGCCATGGCGCTTCGGCCCAACCGTTCGGCGTCGGCGCGCGGGAGACTCAGGAGCCGAACATTCTGTCGAGCGCGTTCTCGAGATGCGCTCGCATCGCATTTCCGGCGGCCAGCCCGTCCTTGCGGCGGATCGCTTCGAGCACCGCCTTATGCTCCGCCTGCACGAGTCGCTGCCGCTCTACCGTCTTCACCAGCGAAAGATTGCGCGACAGGTTCATGCTGAAGAGGATCTGCTCTTCGATGAACGACATGACCGTGATGAAAAACGGGTTCTTCGACGCACGCGCCACCGCGAGGTGGAACATGAAGTCGTCCTGGGCGCCGATACCCTGCGTTTCGATGATCCGCTCCAACTGGTCCCATGCATGCTGGATGGCAGCCATGTCGTCGGCATCGGCTTTGAGCGCCGCCTGCTCCGCCGCGCCCGCTTCGGTGACGATGCGGAATTCATAGCAGCGGCGTATGTCGGACAGCGTTTCGAGTGGGGCGAAGCGGCGCACGTCGGGGTCCGGGCGACGCGCGACCGTTGTCCCCGATCCGTGCCGCGTCGCGATGATGCCGTCGGCCCGCAAGCGCGCCAGCGCCTCGCGCACCGTTGGCCGTGATGTGGCAAAACGTTCGGCCAACGCATGCTCGGTTGGCAAGCGCTCCCCTTCCTTGTACTCGCCTTCGACAATGCGGTTGAGGATGTCGCCGTAGATTCTGTCGGGCAAACCCTTCGTTTTGCGCTCGTTCATCGGCGGGCTGCGGCAGCTTGTCTGAGTAGGTTCCAATTGTAAGGCAAACCCGACGCTGGTCTGATCACGTCCCTGCGTCCCGAAGTGCGGCGAATGCCACAGGTTCTGGCCGTCCGGCGCTTATCCGGCAAGACACCTCGACGCAAAATTTGACAAGAGTTTGATTTACATCCAGGTTGAGTGCATGTTCTTCAGCGACCATTTAAGCTTTCGTTGGCAATGAAGTGCCAATCGACGTGGCAATCGCCCCAGCCAATCGAAACGGCAGCGGCATTCAATTCCTCGAGACACGGAGTCGATATGTACACACGCATCCTTGTAGCGGTCGACGGCAGCAGTACCTCGCGCCGTGCGTTCGAAGCAGCGCTTGCGCTCGCCAAATCCAACGGCGCAATCTTGCGGCCGTTCTATGTCGTAGAAAACACGCCGCTTTATTTCGAAGCGCCCGGCTACGATCCCTCCGTATTGCGAAACCGTCTCGTCGAAGAGGGCAAGGAACTCGGCGCTGAATTCGCCAGGACCATGATCGAACACGGCGTGAAGGGCGAGCTGGTGGTAGGCGAGGCGTCGTCGCTCGATGATGTGGCAACGGTAGTGCTCAAAGCCGCCGCCCATTTCAAAGCCGATCTGCTGGTGATGGGCACGCACGGACGGCGCGGCTTTCAACGCCTGATCCTCGGCAGTGTCGCCGAACGCTGCGTGCGCCAGGCGAGCTTGCCCGTGCTGCTGGTTCCATCCGCCGCAGGTAAGACCGGCGACGCAGACTGAATGCAGCGGCGCGCGATGCACGCGGCGTATTCGCTGCTCGTGCGCCCGAGCTACAACGCACGACCTCGTGCAAGAGCGCGAGCAGGGCCTCACCGCTCGTTGCTTATAGCAGTTCCATCAGAATCGCCGCCAGCGATATCGATCAAGATACCTAACTTCCTGAACGCGTCATTTTGTCGCGAAGCAGGCAGTGTGGCCGGTGGGACAATCCTTCTATACCTGACCATTGGCTGCAGAACATGCTCACTCCTACTGCTGTTACGCGCTCCGACGGAACTGCTGAATCCACCGCGTCCGCCGCTAGCGCATTGCCGACGCGCGGCAGCCGCCGTGCGGTGTCGTCAAGGGCAAGCACGCGCACCACTGCGCGCTGTTCGAGTTGCGCCATGCGGCAACTCTGCATGCCTCACGGCCTGTCGCCCGACGAACTCGCGAAACTCGAAACGCTCATATGCTCCGCGCGCTCCGTACCGCGAGGTGAGGCGCTGTATCGCAGCGGGGACCGTTTCGACAATATTTACGCGGTGCGTTCCGGTTCGATGAAAACCATCATGGCGCACCGCGGTGGCCGCGAACAGGTCACGGGTCTGCGGCTCGCCGGCGAAGCGCTCGGCCTCGACGGCATCAGCAACGACGTGCATGCCTGCAGTGCCGTCGCTCTCGAAGACAGCACCGTGTGCATCGTGCCCTACACCGCACTCAAGTCGCTATGCCGGGAAATCAGTTCGATGCAGGAACGCATGCACAAACTGCTGGGGGAGCAGATCGTGCGCGAAGCAGCGCAGATGATGGTGCTCGGCTCGCTCTCGGCGGACGAACGGGTCGCCGCATTCCTGCTCGACGTGTCAGAGCGCAATGCACAGCGGGGGTATTCGTCGGCGGAATTCAATCTGCGCATGACACGCGAAGACATGGGCAGCTACCTCGGCATGACGCTTGAAACCGTGAGCCGCACCCTGTCAAGATTTCAAAAGCGCGGCCTGATCGACACACAGGGCAAGCACATACGGATCGTCGATCTGGAAGGTCTGCGGCGGGTCTAGCCTGCCGGCGGGAGCCCGGCCGATGCTCCCCGCCCACTTCTTTTAACGCGCTTTCGTCTTGGCATGGCTCCTGCGAGCGGGTACAGTCTTTAGTCCGTCCCCCGCAAGGAGACCCGGCGAAATGAATCGCGACCCCGCCCCGCATCACCCGCTCGTCCAGCGCCTGATCGAAGCGCGTCAAGTCACCGACGCACTGTTTTCTATCGTCAAACCCGAGTTTTTGTATGAACGCCCGATCCGTGAGCGCCACCGGATCGTGTTTTACATCGGCCATCTGGAAGCTTTCGATCGTAATCTGCTCGATCAGCGCCTGTGCGATCTGCCCGCGTTCGATCCGCAGCTCGACCAGCTTTTTGCCTTCGGCATCGACCCTGTCGACGGTGGTTTTCCGACCGATCAGCCCAGCGACTGGCCGTCGCGCGACACCGTTCGCGGCTACGGCTTGCGCGCGCGCGAGCAGATCGACCGCGAGCTGGATGCTCTGACGCATGCCGCGCAACCCGGCCGCGACGTCACCCAAGCCGCGACCGCCGGGCAATTGCTGAATGTCGCCATCGAGCACCGGTTGATGCACGCCGAGACGCTGGCGTACATGCTCCATCAGTTGCCGCTTGCGCAGAAGGTCACCGAACTGCGCGAGCCCGTCTTGACGCGCGGCGGAGCACGGGACGCGCTGTCGTCGATGGTGAGCGTGCCGGCCGGCGCGACTGTGCTCGGTATGGCGCGCGAAGGCGGCCGCTTCGGTTGGGACAACGAGTTCGGCGAACTGCGTGTCGACGTGCCCGCCTTCGAGATCGATCGCTACATGGTGACGAACGGCGCGTTTCGCGAGTTCATCGAGGCAGGCGGCTATCGCGAGCCGAAATGGTGGTCGCAAAAGGATTGGGCGTGGAGGGAGGCCGAGCACATCGAGCATCCCGCCTGCTGGTCGCGGCGCGCTCACGGCGAAGATAGCGAAGGCGGCGCGTGGATGCTGCGCACCATGTTCGACGAAGTCCCATTGCCGCTCGACTGGCCCGCGTACGTGAGCCACGCAGAAGCCAGCGCTTACGCCCGCTGGGCAGGCAAGGCGCTCCCCACCGAGGCGCAATGGCAGCGTGCCGCACACGGCGCCCCGCACGCCGCGTCGGGTAATTTCGATTTTCGCAGTTGGAACCCGCAACCGGTGGACGCGTATCCGGATAACGTCAGCGCATTCGGTGTCGAAGGTCAATTCGGTAATGGCTGGGAGTGGACCTCGACGGTGTTCGACGCCCTGCCCGGGTTCGAAGCGTTTTCGTTTTATCTGGGCTATTCCGCTAACTTCTTCGACGGCCAGCATTTTGTGATCAAAGGCGGCTCGGCGCGCACCGCGCAGTGCATGTTGCGGCCGACTTTCCGCAACTGGTTTCAGCCGCATTATCAGTATGTGTATGCGGGGTTTCGGTGCGTCAGGTGATTGACAAATAAAGCATAAGGCCGTTCTACCGGTCACCTTATGCTTTATTTGTCACCACCACATCAACGCTGGAGTCGTTCGGGAACGATCCCTGGCTGAAAAGGACGGGCAGGTTCGCGAACCGCGACCGCGCGACCAACAGCTTTGCCGTCCCGGATGACGGTGCCGCCGTCATGGCCTTCCTGGCAGAACGCACCGTCCGATCGCCGCATACGCGGCGCGCCTACGTCGCCGAGATCCGAAGGCTGATCGCACCTGTTAGCGATGCAGCGGACAGGCTTGCGGCTGTCGATGCCCTCTTCCGCTTCGCCGCTGGCATTGACCTTCGTGACAGGAATCTTCTATCGTCCTCTCTCGCAGAAAACGCCGTATCGGACTTTCGCCCGGCCGCTGCTAAAGCCGGGTTCGACTACCCGGTCATCGAGGGCAGAGAAGTTATCGTTGCTGCCTTGACTGCCTCTCTCGCGACACTGGATACAACGCACTCCGTGACAAACCCACGCGTCACCATCAACGGTGACACGGCGCGCCTGGATGCACTTGTGGAAGCCCTGCATGTCCCACGGGACGATCACACTCGTCACTATCTGATGAAGAACCGCTACGATGTCGAACTGGCAAGAGAGGGCGACGTCTGGGTCATCACGCGGAACACGGTCGACAATGTCTGGCGCTCTGGAGATCCTGCGGTTCTTTCTGTCGTATAGAGTTTGCTTGCCCGGAGACTGAATGGTGGTGTGATCGAGTTACCGTCACCCCCGACACGGCGCGGCTTTGATCGCTTCATTCGGAGCGTCGTAGGCTCTGCGCATAGGTCTGTCGATCACCGAATGACCTAATTGGGCCGATCAGCGGGCGTCCGTTCAGGCTTGGCGATCGACTCGTAAGCCGTCTTTCGCTCCGGGCCATTGGACCGGCTCACGTCAATCAGCTGTCGACCGGCATAGACGCTCCTGAACTGCGTTGACGCATTCCAGCGCGGCCGGCAACACGGAATTCACAGACGAAGTGCTATAGAACAATTGCACGGTCTCAAGAAAGCTCGCGCCAGGCAGGGCGAGGATGGCGAGACCGGCACGGCCTGCTCGCTTGCGCGCGACGGCCAGCGGCATTAACGCCAGAAACGGGTAGTTCGCCAACATGGTCTCGTTGGTCGGCAAGGAAATAGACTGCACGCAGCCATCGGGAAACGCGAGTCCCGACTGGGCCAGCCAGCTTTGCAAAGCGAGGTACGTCGGAGCCTCCTTCGGCGGCAGGATCCAGGGCGAACCGGCCAGGTCTTCCGGTACGACGTTTCTGCGGCTCGCCAGCGGATGATCTCGCCCGCACACCACCACGATCGGGTCGTCCATGATCGCGCGCGACGCAAAATCCCCTTTGCCGAATCCGACCGGCTCGGTGCGGCTCAACACGAAATCGAGTGAGCCGTTCGCGAGCAAGGGAAAGAGCCGGTCGCTAGTCGCTTCGTGCAACGCAACATTGACGTGTGGCGCGCGCCGCTTCAACTCAAGTATCAACTCCGGCGCGAACACCGGCAGCACAGTGGCGACCGCACCCACTGAAATTTTGCCGGAAAGGCCACTAGTGAGCGCGTCCACTTCGTAGCGTGCCTGCTCGAGTTGATGGAACACCTCTCGCGCGCGCTTCGTGAGCGTCTCGCCGACGGCCGTCAACTGAAGCCGGTTGCCGACCCGCGTCATGACCGACACGCCGAGGCCGGCCTCGAGTTCGGCAAGCTGTTTCGATATGGCGGGCTGCGTCACATTCAGCGTTTCGGCAACCAGCCGGATCTGGCCAAGACTGTCGAACAAGGTCAGCAGCCTTAGGTGGCTCAGTTTCAATCCGGCCTGAAAAAAACGCTCGATCGGGTCCACGGGGCTCCTCATTGCGAATAACTTATGGTTATGCGCATTCGATAAAATGTCAATTGCTTGTCATGCGTCCGCGTACCATCATCAAGCTCAGGAGACAGCCGCACTCACAGCGCGCCCTGACATACCCACCATGAATGCCACGAACATACTGTTCATTCTGTCGGACGAACATCAGCACAACTTGATGGGCTGTGCCGGCCACCCCTTCATTCACACACCCAATCTGGATTCGCTCGCTGCGCGCGGCACGCGCTTTTGCAACGCCTATACGCCGTCACCGATCTGTGTGCCGGCGCGTGCGAGCCTTGCGACAGGGCGCTATGTTCACGACATCCGCTGCTGGGATAACGCCATCGCGTACGACGGCGGCACGCCGGGCTGGGCGCAATATCTGACGGCGAGCGGCATGTTGACCGACTCAATCGGCAAACTGCATTACCGGAGCGACGCAGCGCCCGTTGGGTTCCGCCGTCAGCATCATCCCGTGCATATCCTCGATGGGATCGGCCAGGTCTGGGGCTCCGTACGCAATCCGCTGCCGCACACCATGGGCCGCTCACCCCTCTACGACAAGATCGGTCCGGGCCTGTCGAACTACAACCGCTTCGACATGCGCGTGGCCGATACGGCCGTCGAATGGCTCGGCGAGCAGCGCGGCAACACGAAGCCCTGGGTGCTGTTCGCGGGCCTCGTCGCGCCGCATTTCCCGCTGGTGGTGCCGCAGGAATTCCTCGATCTCTACGATCCCGACAACATCGAACTGCCGTTGCTGCATCCGTCCAGCGGTTATGCGCGGCACCCGTGGGTCGAACGGCAGGCGGTCCATATGGACCATGACGCCGCCATCGGCAGCGACGGGCGGCGCCGTCTTGCGATGGCCTGTTATTTCGCGCTGGTCACGTTCCTCGACGCGCAGGTCGGCAAGATTCTCGCAGCGCTGAAATCCAACGGTCTCGACGAAACGACCACGATCATCTACAGCAGCGATCATGGCGATAACCTCGGCAAGCGCGGCATGTGGAACAAATGCCTGATGTACCGCGAGTCGACCGGCGTGCCGATGATTGTCGCGGGCCCCGGTATTCCCAAAGGCAAGGTGTGTGAAACACCGGTGTCGCTGATCGATATCCAGAATACGATTCTGGAGCGCACCGGTTGCGCGGCACCCGGCAACACCAGCCCCGGCGAGTCGCTGGCAAAACTGGCCAATGCGCCGGATCGACCCGGGCGGCTTGCGTTTAGCGAGTACCATGCCGTCGGCTCGGAGACGGCGGCCTATATGCTCGCGGATGCCGACTACAAATACCATCACTACGTCGGCTTGCCGCCCGAGTTGTTCGATCTGCGCCGCGATCCGCAGGAGTTGCGCGACCTCGCGGCGTTGCCGGATTACGCGGGTGTCAAAGACCTGTTCGAGCGGCGTCTGCGGGAACTGCTCGATCCTGAAGGCGTGGACCGGCTCGCGAAAGCGGATCAGGCGCGTCTGGTCGAGGCGTTCGGCGGACGGGAGGCAGCGTTGCGAACCGGCACACCCGCGGCGACGCCCGTGCCGGTCGAATAGGATCCGGCTCAATAGCCGGTGCAGCACACAAGACAAATGATCGACGGAGACAACGCGATGGCCTCAGCAGAACTGGCAGCGACGGCGCATGAGCCGACGCGCCAAACCCGATGGAAGACGGTCATTCTCGCGAGCCTCGGCGGCTCGCTGGAGATTTACGACTTCATCATCTACGGCGTATTTGCCCGTGAAATCGCGCGACAGTTCTTTCCGGCCGCGGACCCGATCGCCTCCTTGATCAGTACCTTCGGCGTGTTCGCGATTGGCTATGTGTCGCGGCCGCTCGGCGGCATCGTGCTCAGCAGTCTCGGCGACCGCTTCGGGCGGCGGCTGGTGTTTCTCGTTTCCGTGCTGGCGATGTCGGCGTCGACTATCGGCATCGGACTGATCCCCGGGTACACGTCGATCGGCGTGATGGCGCCCGCGCTCCTGATTCTGCTGCGCCTCGCGCAAGGTTTTTTCCTCGCGGGCGAATTGCCCTGTTCGATCACCTATGTGGTGGAGGAAATCCCGCAACGCGCGAGTCTCGTGAGCGGGCTCGTCATCTTCTGTCTGAACTCGGGTGTGCTGACGGCGACGCTGATCAGCCTCGCGCTACATGCGGGCTTGAGCGCTGAGGCCGTGTTGTCGTTCGGCTGGCGGATCGCATTTATTTTCGGCGGCGTGATCGGGCTCGTCTCGTACTGGTTGCGTACCTCGCTCGAGCAATCGACGGAATTTCAGCGCTTGCGCAGCCATAAGGTCAAGCGTCCGTTCCGGGTCGTGCTGACGGAGTATCCGAAGCAGGTGGCGGTGGGCGTCGGCGTGGCGGGTATCGTGAATGCGTCGAACAGTCTGCTGTTCGTGGTGTTGCCGTCGTATATGACCACGGTGCTTCATATCTCGCCGGGTCTGGCGAGCGCCGGCCAGAATGTAGGCATTGCGACGATGTCGGCGTCGCTGCTGTTCTTTGCCTGGATCGGCGATCGGGTGGCGTCGCGTCATTGGCATCGCATCGGCTCGATCCTCATGCTGCTCGGCAGTTACCCGTTCTACCGGCTGATCGCCGCCCATGAAATCGATCCGGTCTTCGCGTTCGTCGTGATCGGTTTTGTCGGCGGGCTGGTCAACGGTTCGTATGCCTATCTGCTCGCGGATCTGTTTCCGACCAACGTGCGCTTTAGCGGCATCGCGTTGTCACTCAATCTCGCTACGGTCATCTTCACGGGCATCACGCCGCTCGTTGTGACCCAGTTGTTGCACAAGACGGGTTCAGCGGCTGCCCCGGGGCTTTTTCTGACCGGTATTGCCGTGATTGCGTTGGCTGCCGGATTGGGCTTGAAACGCTTCGGCGGACAGATCGGCCGCGCCTCGGAAAAGCGTTGATCGATACATGACACAGCAGACAAACGATATGACGGACCTGCAACGGACACTCATCGAGCAACTGGGCGAACAGTGCGTGTCGCTCGATGCGGGCGTGCTGGATGCGCACGCCGGCGACTGGAGCGAAGTCGAAAAGCGACGCCCGGAACTGGTGCTGATGCCGCGTACGCCGGACGAAGTGGCCAAGGCGCTCGGCGTACTCTCGAAGCTCCGCCAGAAGGTCGTCGTGCAAGGCGGCCTGACCGGTCTCGCGGGTGGCGCTACGCCACAAGCTGGCGAAGTGGCGGTCTCGCTCGCCAGAATGAATACGATCGAAGAGTTTGACTGCATAGGCGGCACGATCACGGTTCAGGCAGGCATCGCGCTCGAGCAATTGTAAACGCACGTGGAAGCGCAGGGATGGTTTTTTCCGCTTGATCTGGGCGCGCGCGGCTCTTGCCAGATCGGCGGCAATGCGGCGACCAACGCAGGCGGCAATCGCGTCGTGCGCTTCGGCGTAATGCGCGATCTGATTCTCGGCATGGAAGTCGCGCTCGCGGACGGCACCGTTCTTTCGATGATCAACAAGGTCACCAAAAACACCACAGGCATCGATCTGAAACAACTGTTCATCGGCTCCGAAGGCATTCTCGGCGTGATCACCCGGCTCGTGTTGAAACTCGAGCCGAAGCCAACCGTGTCGAATACCGCCTTGTGTGCGCTTGGTTCGTTCGATGCCGCGACACGGTTGCTGAAAGAGCTGCGGCGCCGTTTACCGGCGCTGTCGTCGTTCGAATTGATGTGGGACGATTACATGAGCGCCGCAATGGAGATCGGCGCACTCAAGGCGCCCTTCGCGAACCGCTCACCGGTATACGCGATTGTCGAAACGTTGGGCGCCTCGGAAGAAAGCGAGCGACGAGCGCTCGAAGAAGTCCTCGAATATGCGCTCGAAAGTGAAATCGTCGATGACGTGATCGTCGCGCAGTCCCTCGACCACTCCAGACAGCTATGGGCGTATCGGGAAACCATCGGCGAATTGCTGGTCCGCCTGGCACCGCATGCGGCGTTCGACGTGGGCTTGCCGCTCATTGCGATGGACCGCTTCGTCACAACGATGAGGGAAGCGCTGACGTCGCGTTTCCCGGATCAGACTCATCTGTTCTTCGGCCATCTCGGCGACGGCAACCTGCATCTACTGTCGGGTCCGTACGCTGAAGCTGGAGCAATGCAGGAGGTGGAGCGGCTGCTCTATGAGGGGGTGCGAGCCGCCGACGGATGTATTTCCGCCGAGCACGGCATTGGTGTAGTCAAGCAGGAGTTCCTCCATCTGAGCCGGTCTCCTGAGGAGTCGACCTGATGCTCAAGCTGAAAGCCTTGCTTGATCCGTGCGGAATACTCAATGGCGGCCGGGTAGTCAGTGAACTCGCTTTTCAGTCAAGCGCCAGGAATATCTAGCGTCTGTTGTACTCCAGCAGACGGCCGTTCGGCCGCCATGCGTCGAAGGGCAGCTCCGGGTCGCGAGTACTCATTCACTCGCATCGGCATCTGACATTCAAGGCTACGGGGCGCCCGAATTACCCCCGGGAGCTTCGTGAGCGACTGGCAGCGACCGCTCGCGTGCCGGGCGTATCAATCGCAAAACTGGCTCGGCGGAATGGCATCAACGCGAACATGCTGTTCACCTGGCGGCACGATCGAGATCCGGATCGGTCCTGCGGTGGTTAAAGTGGACGGCCTGGTTGACGCGGATATGCTGCGGATCGTGCTGGATAGTCTGCGCTCATGATCTCCCTACCGGCAGGCACGCGCATCTGGATCTCTGTGGGCGTCACTGATATGCGACGCGGGTTTCAGGGGTTGGCAGCGAAGGCGCAAACAGCGCTTGAGGAGAATCCGCTGGGCGGCTACGTCTACATCTTCCGCGGCCGTCGGGGCGATCTGGTAAAGATTCTCTGGGCCACGGAGGACGGAATCTGGCTGCTCGCGAAGCGGCTTGAGCGAGGCCGTTTTTTATATGGCCCAAGGCCGACGGTGGTAAGGTCCATCTGAGATCTGCGCAACTGTCGATTCTGCTTGAGGGTATCGACTGGCGACAGCCGCTTCGCACTTCCGCACTATCGATGTTGTAAACCGCGCGGCGGACTCGTCAACCATGGCGCATGTCGAACGGCGCCGATCTCCCTGACGATATCGAACTGCTGAAGGCCTTGCTGGTCGTGGCCCATAGTCTGCTTGCCGAGCGCGATGTCGAGATTGGGCGGTTCAAGGCGCAGATCGCGTCAGTCGAAATTAAATTCAGCTTCTGGTTTAATTCTGAAAAAATCGACCACCTTCTGGTTTAAGCGGACAAGCCGAGACAGATATCTAGCCGCAGATTACCGTTCGGCTTTTCCTTATTTTTTCCAGATTTCGCTTTATTCGACAGGTGATGACTAATAAAACCAACGTGCAATATCAGCACGACCGCCACGCCGACGATCCGCATACACCGAAGCCGAACGGTCTTATCAACCCAGCGCCGTTTTCCACGGGGATGTCACTTCGCCGTCAGCACGGCGAGCAGCGACACGCCGCACGGCAATGTACCCCGCGAAACCCAATGACGCTCTGCACTGAAAATCCGATAGAGGAGCATGTTTAGAGCCGCGGCTGGCGTGGCATCGCCGCTCGACCGGTCGTGCTTGAGCAGACGATCGATCAAGCGCACGGCAATCGCCAGCGGAAGCAACAGCGCGTTGAAGTAAGTCATGCGTTCGATTCGATAGCCTGCTTCGTCGGCGCACGCCGCAAGGGCCGCTCGACTGTAGCGTCTATGGTGGTGAAGATAGACGTCGTGCGCGCCCCACAACCATTGGTATGCCGGCACTGTCACGACGATTTTTCCGCTCGGGGCCAGGGTTTCCCGCATACGCGCAAGCGCGCCGACGTCGTCAGCGATGTGCTCGAGGCAATCGAAGAAACAGATCAGGTCGAAAACTTCGCAGTCGAAAGGCACATCGTCCGGGCAACGCCCCGCGCGAACATCGAAACGTGCTCCGGTGCTTTTTGCCGTCAGCATCCGCGCCGTCTCGTCCATCTCCAATCCGCTCACGCTGCCGAACTCGGCCAGCATTTCGAGGTTACCGCCTGTGCCCGAACCGATTTCGAGCACACGGGCGCTCGACGGCAACGCAAGTCGGTTCAACACCGAACGCACCACATCGCGCCGACCGCGGAACCACCAATGTTCGGCCTCGGTCTCGGCCATCTGAAGATAAGCATCAGGGGACATGATTCATACCTCCACAAATCAACGTCCAGCGAAGCGCACGCGCTTACGCGAGGATTCGAGCCGCAATGTGTTCGTCACGCGTGAACTGTTGCGCCCGACAGGCAGCGTGCTGACCTTGCTATTTTCCTGATAGCGGCGGCGCACGAGATAGACTGGCCGCCCTTTCGTCTCGTAGTAGATTCGGCCGATGTATTCGCCGACCACGCCGATTCCCACCAACTCGATACCGCCCAGGAACAGCATCACGGAAAGCAGTGACGCGTAGCCCGGCACTGGGTTGCCGAGCCAAAGCGTGCGCCCGATGATGAAGCCGCCATACACAAAAGCCACCGTGGCGATCGCAAGCCCAATATAGCTCCAACTCCGCAGCGGCACGGTGCTGAAACTCGTAATGCCCTCGAGCGCAAAATTCCACAGACGCCATCCGGAGAACTTCGAATGACCAGCGCTGCGTGGTTCGCGCTGGTACTCGACGATCACTGTCCGATAGCCGACCCAAGCAAAGAGTCCCTTCATGAAGCGCCGCCGCTCCGGCAGGTTTCGCAATGCGTTGACGACCTGGCGGTCCATCAAGCGGAAATCACCGACGTTTTCCGGAAGCTTCACTTCCGATAGGGCATTGTGAACACGATAGTAGATCGCGGCGGCGGTACGTTTCGCGAAAGTGTCGCACGCCCGATTGGTCCGTTTGGCAGCGACAACTTCCGCCCCCTCCCTCCAATGTTCGATCATGACGGGAATCAAGCTCGGCGGATCCTGCAGATCCGCGTCGATCGGGATCACCGCATCGCCCCACGCCTCGTCGATCCCGGCCGTCAGCGCCGCCTCCTTACCGAAGTTTCGCGTCAAATCGATCACACGGATGCGCGTATCGCGCGCGCTGGCAGCGATCAACTTGTCGAGCGTGCCGTCGCTGCTGCCGTCGTTGACGCAGACTATTTCGAACCGCGTCGACGCGATCCCCTCGAGCACCGGAACGATTTCGCTAAAGAATTGGCCGACCGCCTCGCCTTCGTTGTAGAACGGCACTACTACTGAAATCAGCTGCATATTATTTTGTTCAAACATGATTGCCTCCCCGTAAATCCGATTTGATGTCATGAGCCGGTCCGGGCCTTCAACGCATATCGCGCACGTTGACTACCGCCGTTTCCTTCTCTGTTTTAACGGCCGTCACTCGACCCCATAACGCTGGAAGACCGGGGCCGCGCGTCCTTCCAGCACGATGCGCCGCACCAACAGTCCGAGCGTTGTCAGCGAGATCCACGGCAAGAACTGGAAGAGCCCGCAGGCAACGATCAACATGCCCCCAAGCGGGGCGACCCAGAGCACGGCCAGCCATTCCCGCTCACCTCGCTCCCAACCCGCGACCAGCGCATGCCGGCAATACCACGCGATCAAGACACCGAACCATGCGAGGTCGTAGTCGTAGAGATAGGGGCTCATGAGCAGGCTTGCACAGATCAACGTTGCCGCGCGCAGTGAATACGCGCATTCCCGGCTCCAGGCGTAACAGACGGCAGCTGCGGCGAGCAATGCGCACGCGCCTTGCGCTGCGTAGGCGAGCACAGCCGGCGCATGGACCAATGTAGCGAACGCGAATACAGTCGGCACGCGTGCCAGCGTGGCGTGCGCTGACTCGATGCTGTAAGTGGCAATTCCGGTGTTATGCAGGAATGCGGTTAGGGTTTCCGCGCCGAACGCGAGCAAAGCCAACGCAAGTGTGGTCCCGGCCGTCAGCAAGAAAGCGGCGAGCGCGCGCCACGAACGCGAGCACAGTAACGCCAGCGGAAACAGCAGGACCAGTTGTGGCTTCATGCAGAGCAGGCCCAGACAGACCCCTGCAGCAACCGGCCGGGTGCGCAACCACACAAGGCCAGACCCAGCAAGCGCTGCTGTCAGCAAACCGTTCTGCCCGACGCTGATGACGAAAAGCGCACCAGGAAAGAACAGCACCGGCAGCATGGCGTGCCGGTCCGGCACGATGGCCCGGATCACCTTTACGAAGAGCACATATGCGCCACCGAGCCATAACACCGCGGCTGCCTTATACGGAAGCAGCGCGAGTGGAACGATCAGCAGCAGCGTGTTTGGCGGATACAGCCACGGCAGGATGCCATTGACGGTGCCCAGGTACGGCACCGTGCGGATCTCGATGACAGACAGCGCCTGAATGTTGTACGCGTCGACTGCGTGCCCGTGCAATGCAAGAACTGCTGCACTCCAGAACGGCAGGAAATCAACGACGAATGGACTCATGCCGCTCACCTCATTCTGCCGGCTCAGCCGGATCAGATAGATTGCGATGAACAACGCATAGCATCCAAATACGATAATCGGGTATAGCCGCAGACGGTTGGCGTTGAGCCAATGCGGACGCCTCGCCGGCCCCGCTGCGTGCAATGGAGGAAACGGCCGGCATTTGCGCGACGCGCGGCGCAACACGTTCATGTTCATGCCGCCTCCTGCTTATCGAGCCGCACACGCTGAACGATAGTAAGCAAAACGATCAACAGGACTAGCGGCCCGACTTGCGGCAGCTGCATCAGCCGATTGACGTACTCGTATAGCGGCAGCAGCCACGCCAGCACCAGAATGACCTGCTCGCCACGCCGCCAGCCCTTTTCCAGACCACATACCGCAAGGCAGGCAAGCGCCACGCCGAGCCAGGTCAATTCGTAGAACCATAGATAGGGGTTGGCAAGCATTGTCGCCACGGCCAACGCGGCGGCTCGCAGACGCAGATCGTCTGTGAGTTTCCACACATAACATGCGGCCACCGCCGCAATCAGTGCGACGCCGCCTTGCGCGACATAAGCCATGGTGACCGACGCGTCAGCGAGGCGTAACGCGGCGAACGGGGTCGGAGAAGCAAACCAGTACTGCATGCGGCTCTCGAGCACCATCTCCCGCGCGAAGCTCGTGCTGGCTGCGAACGCGTGGAGCGATTGAGTGCCACACACCAGCACACTGAGTGCTCCAAACGCCGCTGCGCTGATCGCCGCTACCCACATGGTTCTCCACGCACGCGCAGCGATCAGCACCACTGGAAACAGCACCGCCAATTGCGGTTTGATCGCCAGCAAGCCGATGCAGATACCGGCCAGTACGGGCTTTTTCTCGGCCCAGCGAACAGCGAAGGCCATCAGCGCAGCGGTCAATAGCGCATTCTGTCCAATGACGGCTGCGACATAGACACCCGGGTATGCCAGCACGACGAGCATCGCAATCCACGGGCGGCGAAAGTGCGCGGAAATACCGCTGACAGCTAGCGTGCCTGTAGCGAACAACCAGGCGCTGACGCACACGAACAATAAATAGCAAAAGGTGTAAGGCAGAAGAGCAAGCGGTGTGACGAGCAGCAATAGCGTTGGCGGATAAAGCCACGGCAGAAAGCCATGATTCACATACGCACCAAAAAGCGCTGATTCTGCCCGTGCAAAAGTAGGGTAATCGTAGACCGCCGCCGGTGAGCCGTTCAACATCATGTGCGACGCGGTCCAGAACACCGAGAAGTCGACGCCCGGCCGGGTGACATCGGTTGCCATGAAACCGCTGCTGGACCAACCCCATGCCGCCAGTACGATGATGTTCATCACCAGCATCGCGCAGCTGTACAGCAGCACGCGTTCACGTGTCAGCCAACTATGGATGCGACGTTCGGCGCCGAACGCTCCCCGATCTGAAAAGTACATGATCCCCGCCTCGCACGAAAGCCGGATATTTTTTTTCATCCGGTCTATCTGATTTTTTGTTTCTATTCCTAAGCGAACGAATGGTTCATCGCACGCTTGTGGTCGGATTCATTGTTGTAGGAAATACGTTGACTTTCAAGCCATCGTTTTCCTCACAGGCAGCGGCACCCGTCAAAAACGCGCGCCACGGGTCAAATTCGACACGTTTTTTCCTGCCCTGGATGTGACGCGTTTCAACTTTGAAACGATTTGGACTCAGAGGACTATGGAAATGCCGCCGATTTCGTCGACGCAAGCGTTCGCACCGGACTAGGGTAAGTCCCAAGACATTTACCGCTGCGCAAGGAACGGCGGGCCTCTGCGGGATTTTTTACCGGACCGATTTCCTCCGGAAATTGTTGCAGATTAGAGCCAACCTGTGCGCCAAGGACGAGAGCGAACCATGATGAAACTGGCCTCACGCCCGTATTTCCTCGCGTTTTGAGAAGCTGGCCCGGTGCTTGCAAAGGAAAGAGCGCGGAAGTCGACGACGTGACGACCGTTGCGATTCAGGCAGCAGGTGCAAGGGAGATCCTGAAAAACGCAACTGGAGTCAGCCACGGGGAAGTTTCTTCACATACGCAGCTGCAACTATCAAGACAGCGCGGATGGCAGGAGAACAGATGGTGGTCGCCGACTAACTAGCGGGCTCCGGCTTAGGCCGGAAGCCAATAACGAGCAATAGAAGTCGAGGACCAAGACATGAAGATCAATCAAATAAAACGACAGGATTGCCGTCGCTACGGCGACACCGGTCTCACGTTCCCTGCAGCACCCACGTCGTTCATTCGCCGCGCGCATCATCGCGCCGCCAACGATATCCACGGACCCTGTGCCTGGCAATTCGCCAGACACGCGCTCCGCAATCTGTTCACTCGCAGCAACTCTTCCGGCCAGATTGGCTGGCACGCATCAGTGTGCACGCCGGCGCGGCCGACCTAGACTCTGCGCCCTTCTTTTTCGCAGTGCCTGTAGTACCTTCCATCAGCCAATTCAGGCCGATGGCTTTTAATTAGCTATCCAAAGGAGTTGACCATGCAACATATCATCGACCATGCCAAGCGTTTCGTTCGTGACGAAGACGGTGTAACCGCCATCGAATACGGGCTGATCGCAGCCTTGATCGCTGTCGTGATCATCGGCGCCGTAACGACCGTCGGCAACAAGCTGAATTCGGTCTTTACGACGATTGGGAATGACCTATAAGCCGCGCGCCGACGGACGATTTCGATGCGTTGATTCGTCCGTCTCCGCCGGGCTTTCCATTCTGACAGCGCTCTACAACCTACATAGGAGAGGGCAATGAATGCGATGAGAGAAGCGGCACGATTCGTTACGCTGATGCAGTCCTTCCGGATTGACGCAGCCCGCATCAAACGTTTCGTGTCGGACGAACAAGGTGTGACGGCCATCGAGTATGGCCTTATCGCCTCGCTAATTGCGGTGGTCATCATCGGTGCCGTAACGCTAGTCGGGACAGACCTGAACGCGGTGTTCACCACGATCGGAAACGACCTGTAGAGACGGGATTTGACGGGTGAGCGGATTTCCGTCTCTCCCGTCTTCCCAGAAATCATTGGGTGTTCAACCGTCGAGCGAATCCGACGACGAACCAATTCGGGAGATAGCCATGTACGCATGGAGAGCCATTGCAAGGCAATTGCTGCGGGATGACGGCGGCGTCACTTCGATCGAATACGCACTGATCGGGTCGCTCATTGCAGTGACGATCCTCGGCGCGATCGCCACGCTTGGCAGCTCCTTGGGCAATCTCTATCAGCGCATTGCGACCAAAGTCGCGACGGCGCTTGGATAAACGCAGACGAACCGAATCGAGACTCGCCATGTTTCTGCCCCCACAACCCATTCCGGCATGCGTGATCGCCCTGGCTATCGTAACGGCCAGCACGGATCTCACATGCCGTCGGATTCCGAACCGCATCATCGCAATTGGCCTCGCCGCTGCATTTCTCGTGCAGGTCTGGTTGAACGGTCCGCTTGCCGGTAGTGCGCACTGGTTAGCGGGTGCCCTGACCGGTTTCGCGGTGTTGCTCCCCTTCTATCTGCTACGGGGCATGGCGGCCGGCGACGTGAAACTGCTCCTGACGATCGGCGCCTGGGTC
This sequence comes from Paraburkholderia sp. RL17-383-BIF-A, assembly GCF_046028015.1. Classification (NCBI taxonomy): domain Bacteria; kingdom Pseudomonadati; phylum Pseudomonadota; class Betaproteobacteria; order Burkholderiales; family Burkholderiaceae; genus Paraburkholderia; species Paraburkholderia sp. RL17-383-BIF-A. The sequence goes on from NZ_JARESR010000029.1 coordinate 45,933, forward strand.
GGGCCGGCGATGACCGTCCGTATCGCCTTGGCAACATTCGTTGTTGGTGGGATCTGGTCGCTATGCGTCACCCTGCGTCGCGGTCGTACAAGGCAACTGTTCGTGAATCTCTGGTGCATTGTAAGCAGCGCGTGGCGCCCCGGACGACAGATGGCCGGGAATCCTCAGTACCAGCAGATCGAATCGGTTGGATCACTGCCCTACGGTGTCGCCATTGCCGCTGGCACATTAGGTGTGTTGTTCGCATCGGCTGCATAGCCGAGGAAATCCGGGGTTGCCGCCAGCATGGACAGCCAGAACTTTACAGCCTGTGATGCCGGTCACAAACCGGTCCAGGAGAACAGAGCGATGAACCAGCAGAACATTGAAGGCGGGAGTGTCGCACAGGTTACGCACCTCCCCGATCCTGCGCCGTCGTACAGCCGTCATGCGGAGGAATCCACCGTGTCGCTGCGTGCTCCGCGCACGCTCACAGAGACCGGATTGCCGCAGGAGTTCGTGGCGCGGCTCGTACTCAAGTCCGTCCTGCTGCACGGCAAGTCGAGTTTCGCGAATCTCGCCGAGCGGCACAAGCTGTCGGTGGGCGTACTGGACGACGTGCTGGCATTTCTCGTGCGCGAACATCTGGTCGAGATCACCCACCGTGGTGCGAATGACATCGACGTGCAGCTTCGCCTCACGGACAGTGGCCGCAACCTCGCACAAGACGAAATGACACGCTGCAGATATTGCGGCCCTGCTCCCGTCGCGTTCGACGGCTATGCAGCAAGCGTGCGCGAACATTCGATTCGTCGGGTCCGCATCACGCAAGGCGATGTAAGTTCGGCCTTTCGCGACGTGGTCATCGATTACGCGCTGCTCGACGCAGCGGCGACATCGCTCAATGCTGGGCGCCCCCTGATGCTGCACGGCCTCGCGGGCAGCGGCAAGACCTTCCTCGCCGAGCGTCTGGGACTGCTGCTGCGCGGCAATGTGCCGATTCCCTACGCGCTCTACGTCGGCGGCGAAATCGTGCAGCTTTACGACCCACTCGTGCATCGCGATGCGCCCGAGCAAAGTCAGACGCAGGTGGCGGACCGGCGCTGGCGCATGTGCCGCCGCCCGGTAGTGATCTCAGGCGGCGAACTGACGCTCGAAGCGCTCGACCTGCGCCATGACGCCACGGCCGGCTTCTACCAGGCGCCGCCGCACATGAAAGCAAACATGGGGCTGTATATCGTCGATGATCTTGGGCGCCAGCGCATCGCGCCTCACGACCTGCTCAACCGTTGGTTGATGCCGCTCGATCGGGGCGTCGATCAGTACACGCTGCAATCCGGCTCGCGCTTCATTGCCCCTTTCGACGTATGGCCGGTGTTCTCCACCAATTTCGCTCCGACACAATTCGACGAAGCATTCCTGCGTCGTCTCGGCTCGAAGCTGTACGTCGGCCCCTTATCGGTCGATGACTATCGCGCCGTCTTCAACGCGCGTTGCGCTGCCCTCAAGCTCACTGCAGTGCAGACCTCATTCGACTACCTGCTGCACAACCTGCATCTGCCGAGCGGCAAACCGTTCCTGGCCTGCTATCCGGGCGATCTGCTCAGTCTGGTCTCCGCCACGGTGCACTACCGCGGCGCGGCGCGGGAAGTGACGGGGGAAGGACTGCGCGAAGCATGGCACAGCTATTTCGGCACCGCGATGGACCACGACAGTACTTACCCACCTATGACCGACCGGCCGGGCCAGCAGTTGGCAGTCGGTTGACCGGCAAGTATCCAATGACCTACGCAGGAGTATCACCATGAAAAACAGTCGCGCTTTAGTCATGTTGGCCGTCGCCATGGTGGCCGGTCTGGCCGCCGTAGTCTTTGCTTCTCGATGGCTGATACAAACCTCGTCGAACGCGGTTACGCCCATCGCGGTCGCGGCGGGCGACGTCAGTCTCGGCGAGCCGCTCAATGCCAATCTGATTCGCACCGTCAACTGGCCGACGGGAAGTGTGCCGCCTGGCGCGTTCACGGATCCGAAAGCGCTCGAGGGCCGTGTGGTGCGTGCGAGTCTCGGTCGCGGCGAACCCGTGATCGAGTCGAAGCTCGCGCCGATCGGCACCAAGGGCGGCCTCTCCGCCGTCATCGGTGAAGGCAACCGCGCCATCACGGTCCGCGTCAACGATGTGGTCGGCGTAGCGGGCTTCGCCCTGCCGGGCAACTACGTCGACGTCATCGTGAATACCCAGGAGCCGGGCAAGAGCGACGCTCAGCAAAGCATCTCGAAGATCGTGCTGGAAAAGATCCTCGTGCTCGCCGTGGCCCAGCAGGTCAATCGCGACGACACGGCGCCAAAGGTCGTCAACGCGGTCACGCTTGAAGTCTCGCCTGACCAGGCAGAAAAACTCGACCTGGCGCGCAGCGTCGGCACGTTGTCGCTGGTGCTGCGCAACCAGGTTGACAAGGCGACGCTACCGACCGGCGGCGCCACGAAGATCACGCTGCTAGGCACGCCGGTAGCCGCACCAGCCTCGGCACCCGCAGCTTTGCCCGCGCGGCCGGCGCGCGTGCACTACGCCGCACGACCAGCGGCGAAGCGAGATTGCGTCGGCGTGCTCTCGGGTGCGTTGGGCAGTGTGGAATGTTTCTAGGGCGGACGCGGCGGCATCTGCGAAGACGAGCCGCCGCAGTTGACTCAACCAAGGCAAATAACTGAAGTCTCGATCGACCGAAGTCGAGAAACGGGGGCAGGAAAATGAAAACGAAACTGAGGTTCTCAACCGGTGGTGCGATGCGTAGCCGTTCGCTGAGCGGCGTCGTTCTCACCTCGGCGTTGTGCACCGGATTGCTCGTTGCACAAAGTGGCACGGCGCAGGAGGCGGTCGAGGGCCCGGCGCTCGAGAAGGCCCGACCGAATACGCCGCTGCCGGCGGGCCGTGCGCCAATACCGATGATGGTCAGCATGGCGCCCATGCCGGCTGGCGGGGCAGCCGGCGCATCCGTGCCGCTGCGCGGCCCGAACTGCACTGGCGAGGTCCACGAAGAAACCAGCGTGGTCGTGCCGGTCGGGAAGTCGACACTCCTGCCTCTCGCAGAACCGGCACGCAACCGTACGCTCGGCAACCCCACGATCGTGCAAGCCACGCTCGTGTCGCCACGCACACTCTACCTTGTCGGCATGGCTGTCGGCACGACCAACATGATCGTTCAGGGACGCAGCGGCGGATGTCAGATTATCAACGTGATTGTCAACATCGACGCCAACGGCTTGCAGCAATCGCTTGGGCAGTTGTTGCCCGACGAGCGTGGCATCCGTGTATCGACCGCTGCGGGCAACCTGGTTCTCGGGGGGCACGTGTCGAGTTCGCCGTCGGCCCAACAGGCGCTGGAGATCGCGAAGGCGTTTGCGAGCGCACAGCCGACCCAGCAATCGCAGAACGGGTCCGGCACCCTTGGCAACGGGACCAACGTGAACCAGCAGAGTTCGAGCACCAGCAAGCCGGCCGAGGTGATCAACATGATGACGGTGGACGCGCCGCAACAGGTGATGCTCGAAGTCAAGGTCGCCGAAGTGTCGAAAACGCTCATCAACCAATTGGGCTCGGCGCTCAACATCCAGGGCGGCTTCGGCTCATGGAGCGGCGTGCTCGTGAGTAACCTGCTGGCCGGCGTATCGAGCCTCATTTCGGGCAGCAAGGCGAACAACCGCCCATTAAGCTTTGCCATCGATGCGCAGAAGACGGACGACCTCGTCAAGATCCTTGCCGAACCGAACCTCGTCGCCATCAGCGGCCAGGAGGCCACGTTCCTCGCAGGCGGGAAAATCTTCATTCCGGTGCCGCAAAGCAGCAGCACGGGGGCGACGACCATCACTTTGCAGGAAGAAGAGTTCGGTGTCGGCCTGAAGTTCACGCCGACCGTGCTCGCCAACGGCCGAATCAGCCTGAAGGTCGCACCTGAAGTATCCGAGCTGTCGCCGACCGGCATCACGCTCAGCGCGACCAACGTCAGCGGTGTGTCGATTCTGCCGCTCATCACGACGCGCCGTGCTTCCACGATGGTCCAGATGAGCGACGGCGAGTCGTTTGCGATCGGCGGCCTGATGAAGAGCAATGTGACAGGCGCGCTGAAAGCCATTCCCGGCATCGGCGAAGTGCCCGTGCTCGGCGCTCTGGCGCGCAGCACGTCATTCCAGCAGGACCTCACGGAACTCGTGTTCATCATCACGCCGCATCTCGTCAAGCCGCTGCAGACTGCCGACCTGCCACTGCCGACTGACAGCTTCTCGCAGCCGAACGAGGCTGACGTCTACGCAACCGGCAACATGGAAGGGCGTCACCCGAAAATGCGTACCGCGCCTGCCGGCACTCCTCCGGCCGCTTCACCCATGCCAGCCCCGGCTTCGGTGAACCCACCGGCGCCGTTGCCCTCGCCCGCACCGGCGCCGCAACCGCCAACCGGACCCGTCGCAACGGCGTCGCCGCAGTCCAGCGCGCAAGCGGCAGCGCTCGGCGCCGACCGGCCGCGCCTCATGCCGGATGCCACGGCCGGGACTACGGGCCCAGCGGACACACCGCCATCCGCGGAGACCGGAAAAACGGCCCGCGCCACCCGCATCGAAAGCGCCGCGGCAGGGATCGCCTCCCGCAAGGGTCGGCAAGACGTCGCGAACGCGGACGCTTCCAATCACGCGATCGAACATTGATGTGATGCCAAGGGGAATCTCATGAAACACGAACACTTTGCTTTCGCACGCTGGGCCACGCTCATCGTGCCGGTCTGCGCAGCGCTGGGCGGTTGCATGTCCAGCACACCGATCTGGGACGCGCATTTTGGCGAGGCACTCAAATCCGTCACTCAGGCGCAGATCATCGATCCGCACGCGGCTCAACATGCGCAGTCGGCTCAGGGTCTGGACGGCAAATCCGCCGCAGCGGCAATGGGCAACTACGACAAGTCATTTCAACAACCCGCACCCTCGCCGAACGCGTTTGTCATCGGCGTCGGAAGCGGGGGCGGCGGGGCCAGCGGTCAATAAGAACAATATGCACCGGGGGGCAACATGCGTAGCGTCAATCAATCTGGCAGGTGCGGTGCAGCTCGTCGAGGCGAGCGCGGCGCAGTGTCCATCATCGTCGCGTTGTCGCTCGTGGCGCTGATCGGCTTCGTCGGCCTTGCACTCGATCTCGGCAAGCTGTATGTGACCCGAAGCGAGTTGCAGAACAGCGCCGATGCCTGTGCGCTGGCCGCCGCACGCGATCTCACCGGTGCAACAGTCAATCTGTCTGTCTCCGAGGCGGCCGGCATGACTGCCGGCCATCTCAACTACGCGCTGTTCCAGAGCGGCGCCGTGCAGATGACAACAGACAGCAGCGTGCTGTTCAGCGATTCGCTGAACAATCCGTTCCTGCCCAAGAGCTCCGTCGCCACGCCGGCAAACATCAAGTACGCAAAATGCACGACAGCCAAAGCCAATATCGCAAACTGGTTCATACAGGTGCTTGGCGCGTTCAGCGGCACGAGCATAGCGAATGCCACCGTTTCCGCCACGGCCGTCGCAACTGTCGGCGCCGCGCAAACCACCTGCGCGATTCCGGCGTTCATCTGTAAGGCAGGAACCGAAACCACGCCACCGACAGCAGGCGAAACGTATACGGTCGGCCAGTGGATCGCGTCAAAAACCGGTGCGTCGCCGGCGTTCGGCCCTGGCAACTTTGGATGGGCCGCCCTCGACGGCAGCAATAGCGCCAATTCCATCAAGAATGAATTAACCGGGAATTATTGCGCTCTGCCCGCTGCCGGCGCGAACATCGGCTCGGCAGGCAACATGGTCGCCGACTCGGGCGCCTGGAACACACGCTTCGGGATCTACGGCACCTCGTACAAGGGGCCAGCCGACGGCGCACCCGACTTCACCGGATATGCGTACACCGCAACGTCGTGGCCCACGCTGAAGGACGCATACAGCAACTTCGTCAGCAAACGTCAAACGTTTCAGCCTTACCAGGGCGACACGCTCTCCGGCTCCAACACCAAAGGTACATACAGCGCGAGCAACTACCCGCTCGGTGCCGACCGGCGTCTCGCGCTTGCGCCCGAACTGGACTGCGGGGTGCTGGCAAGCAGCCACCAGGCTCCGGTCATTTCCTGGGACTGTGTGCTGATGCTTGACCCGATGGACTCCGGTGGCAACCCGGGCCCGGTCCATCTGGAGTACCGCGGTTCGTCGTCGGCACCGGGAAGCCCGTGTGCGACGCAGGGTGTTCCTGGTTCCGGCAGCTCAGTCGGCCCGCAAGTACCAGTGTTGCTTCAATAGGGGACTGTCATGAACAAACGCTCCAGCCGTCCAGCACGCATGCGCGGTGTCGCCGCCGTGGAATTCGCCATCGTGCTGATACCGCTCGTGACGCTCGTCGCCGGCGTGGCTGAATTCGGCCACGCAATTTACCAGTACGAAGCGCTCACAAAAGCCACCCGCAATGCTGCTCGCTATTTGTCCACTTACCTGCCGTCCGACAGCGCCTACCCACTCGCACAGGCGCAGTGCCTCGCCGTCTACGGCAGTACGACCTGCGCGGCGCCGGGCAGCGGCGCGGAGCTCGTAGCAGGCTTGACGACCGCGATGGTGGTCGTGTGCGACAGTGCTCACACGACCAATTGCGCCGATGCCTCGGACCCCGCGCAGTTCACCAACGTCCCGACGTACGACAACGACAACGGAACCGGTCCTTCGAACGCAGCCGGCAGCATCAACCTCGTCGAGGTCAAGATCAAGGGGTATCCGTACTCACCGATCCTGACCTACTTCAATCTGTCGCAACTGACGTTCGGCAACATCGTCACCGTGATGAGGCAAGTGTCATGAATCCGAGCCCTCTTTCCCGGTCACCGCGACTGCGCGCACAACGCGGCGCGGCCGTGGTGGAATTCGCGCTGGTGGCAGGCATCTTGTGCACCTTACTGATCGGCATTTGCGAAATGGGCCGCGTGCTCTTTTACTGGAACACGGCGAGTGAAGCGGTCCGCCTCGGCGCACGCACCGCCACGGTTTGCGACGCCAATGCCGCGGTGATCAAAAGCAGGATAACAAGCCTGCTGCCTCTGCTCGCCGCATCCAATGTGGCGGTCACGTATACACCGTCCGGTTGCGATTCCGACGCCACCACGGCACGCAGCACGTGCACGTTGGTCACCGTCAGCGTCACCAACGTCAGCGTGAAAACCATGATTCCGTTCGTGCCCCTCACGCTAAAGATGCCACCGCTCACGACCACCCTGCCGCGCGAAAGTCTCGCAACGTCGACGGGCGGCGCCGTCTGTCAATAACACAACACACCCAGGCAGCCACGACCATGATCAATATTCTCATTGCTTCGGAAGACGCCACGCGATTGGCCAAAATCGTGAATCTGATCGGTGAATGCGGCAACTATCGCACGACCCGCGTGGCCGGGAGACCATCCTCGCTCGTTGAACGCGGCGACAGTCTGGACGCCTTCGACGTGCTGATCGTCGATGCAGTGTCACTCGAAACCGCCGAACTTCCGGTCGTCGGCAAGCTGTGCAATCGACGCTCCCAGGTCACATCCATCCTGCTGATTCCAGATGCGTCGCCGCAGACGCTGATCGAAGCCATGCGGGCCGGTTTTCGCGACGTGCTCGGTTGGCCGCTCAACAAGGCTTCGCTCGGTGAGGCGCTGTCGCGCATCGAGAGTCAACTGGCATTGACTGGCACACATGAAACGCAAATCGTCTCATTCCTGTCCTGCAAGGGCGGAGCGGGCACCAGCTTCATCGCCAGCAATGTGGCTCATGCGATCGCCGATAGCCAGCAAAAACGCGTGCTGCTGATCGACCTCAACCAGCTTTACGGAGATGCTGCCTTTCTGGTCACCGACGAAAGACCACCGTCGACGTTGCCGCAGGTGTGCGCGCAGGTGGAGCGGATGGACGCGGCCTTCTTCGATGCCTGCCTCGTCCACGTGAGCGACACCTTTCATATCCTCGCCGGCGCGGGCGATCCGATCAAGGCATCTGAGATCAAGGAAGAAAGGCTCGAATGGATTCTGGGCGTCGCCGTTCCGCGCTACGACATGGTGATCTTCGATCTCGGACAATCGATCAATCCGCTCTCCATCGTGGCGCTTGACCGCAGCAATCAGATCCATCTCGTCTTGCAGGCGAGCATGCCGCACGTACGCGCAGGCCGCCGTCTCCAGGAGATTCTGGCGTCGCTCGCGTATCCGCCTGACCGTACGCGGCTGCTTCTGAACCGTTACACGCGCCATCAGGAACGCGCACGGACCGCGCTCGAGGAGGTTCTCGGCATGCGTCCCTATCAGATCATCCCGGAAGACGCCGACACCGTGTCGGAATCAGTCAATCACGGCGTGCCGGTAGCGAAGCTGAGCCACAACAGCGCGGTGTCACGCAGTCTGCTTGCGCTCGCGAACAACATCGTCAGCCTTTCAGCGGGATCCGAAGAGGCGCGCGTCAAGGCTGAGCCGCTGCTCAGCCGCTTCTTCGGACGCAGCCCGGCACCAAAGCTCAAGGCTATGTAACAGACACCATAGGAGACCATCATGTCGCTGCGTGAACAGATTTCCGCTCAACGCGTGCAGCCGTTCGGCGAACGCGAAAACGGGCAGCACTCGCCAAACCACATGGCACGGACCGCTTATCAGACGCTGAAACGCGAAATACATCAGTGCGTGCTCGAGCGAGTCGAACTGGAACGTCTGGCGCGAATGCCGCCTGAACAGGTCCGTCACGAAATCGGTGCGCTCATTACGCGCATTCTCGAAGAAGAAAAGGCGCCGGCCAACGATCTCGAACGGCGGCAGCTGGTGATCGACGTCTACGACGAGATGTTCGGGTTCGGCCCTCTGGAAAGCCTGCTGCGCGACCCGACGATATCCGACATTCTCGTCAACACGTACAAACACACCTACGTCGAACGAAAAGGCCGACTCGAACTGACCGACGTGAAGTTCTACGACGACGCACACCTGATGAAGGTGATCGAGAAGATCGTGTCGCGCGTGGGACGCCGGATCGATGAATCGAGCCCGATGGTCGACGCACGGCTTCCAGATGGCTCACGGGTAAATGCAATCATTCCGCCCTCCGCGGTGGACGGACCGCTGCTCTCAATCCGGCGGTTTGCGGTCAATCCGCTGCAAATCTCCGACCTCATCGACTTGCAGAGCCTCACACCGCCGATGGCGGAGGTGCTCGATGCACTGGCGCGCGCGAAGGTGAACATTCTGGTGTCGGGGGGAACCGGCAGCGGCAAGACGACGCTGCTCAACGTCCTGTCGGGCTTCATTCCGGACAATGAGCGCATTGTGACGATCGAAGACGCGGCGGAACTGCAAATGCGGCAACAGCACGTGCTGCGGCTCGAAACGCGGCCACCGAATATCGAAGGGCGTGGCGAGATCACGCAGCGCACGCTGGTGCGCAATGCCCTGCGGATGCGACCAGATCGCATCATCCTCGGGGAGGTGCGCGGAGCCGAGGCGCTCGACATGCTCAACGCGATGAACACCGGTCACGAAGGATCGCTTGCCACTATTCACGCGAACACCCCGCGCGATGCGCTGACACGCCTCGAAAACATGATCAACCTCGGGGGCCTGTCGCTGCCGACCAAAACCATGCGTCAGCAGGTTTCATCGGCCATCTCCGTTGTGGTTCAGGCAGCGCGGTTGACCGACGGCCGACGCAAGATCGTGAGCATCCAGGAGATCACCGGCATGGAGGGAGACATCGTCAACATGCAGGAAATCTTCACGTTCAAGCGAACCGGTGTCGATGAGAACGGTATCGTGCGTGGGCGGTTTTGCGCAACCGGCGTACGTCCAAAGTTCGCCGAACGCTTGCAGGCATTCGGCGTCGCGTTGCCCGACCAGACCTACGACCCGGGGCGGCACTTTGAAACCACGTGATCCGGCTGAACCGATCCGCTCTTTTTGAATCGCGCGGTCTAAGGAGACCTGCATGAACCCGATCTTCTACGCATTCGCCGTCTTCCTGTTCCTCGCAGTCGTTCTCGCACTCGAGGGCGGGTACCAGTGGTGGAACAATCGTCACGGCCCTGCAGCCCGCCGGATCGAATCACGTATTCGCGCATTGTCCGCTGGAGGTCAGGTCCACAAGGAACGTTTGACGATCCTGAAGCAGCGCATGTTGAGCGAGTCGGAACTGCTCGACAAGCTGCTGATGCAAATGCCTCGCATCCAGACGCTCGACCTGTGGATTCAGCAAAGCGGACTGAAGTGGTCGATAGCGCGGTTGATCGGCACGACCTTCGCTCTGCCTGCAACCGTACTCGCTCTGGCCACATTCACGCCCGTACCGACGATGTTCGCGGTACTCGCGGCCCTGTGCACGTCGGTACTGCCGTTTCTCCATGTGAGCCGTCAGCGCAGCAAGCGGCTGCGTCAACTTGAACGCCAGTTGCCCGATGTCGCTGACATGATTAGCCGCGCGCTACGCGCCGGACATGCGTTCTCCAGCGCCATCGGCATGGTCGGCTCTGAGTTCGCCGAGCCGATGGGTGCCGAATTCCGCATCACGTTCGACGAAATCAACTATGGCGTCTCACTGAACGAGGCCTTGATGAACCTCGCTACACGCGTACCGATCCGCGATCTGCGTTACTTCGTGATCGCGGTCCTCATTCAGCGGGAGACGGGTGGCAATCTGGCGGAAATACTGGACGGCATTGCAATGCTGATCCGCGAACGGCTGAAGCTGTTCGACAAGATCCGCGTGCTGTCGGCCGAAGGCAAGTTGTCGGCGTGGATACTTGGCCTGCTTCCGTTCGCCACCGCGGGCTTCATGATGGTCCTGAACCCGACTTTCCTCGACGTACTGTGGCAGGACCCGGCCGGCATCAAGATCATAGAGGCTGTGGTGTTCTCCATGTTTTTCGGCGTGCTGTGGATGCGGCGCATCGTGAAAATTCGCGTCTGATAGAGCTTCTCACATGCTCGCCGCGGAACAGAATATTTAGGAGTTGTTCATGCAAACGCTCGACTCGATGCATATGTTGTTGCTGGCCGGCCTTTTCGCGCTGGTGTTCGGCGCGGTATTCGCGGCAATGCTGCTGTTCTCTCCGCGCGATATGCGTCGGCGGATCGAACAGGCAGGAGGAGCCAACCTGCCCATATCAGAACAAGGCAACATGCCAACTGGGTCAGCATGGCTCGAAAAGCTCGCTGAGATCTCACAGCCGATTTCGAAACTATCGGTCCCCGTTGAGGGCTGGGAAAACTCGGCGCTGCGTGTGCAAATGATGAACGCAGGTTGGCGCACGCAGGGGGCCGCAGCACTCTACTTCGCCGCGAAAACCGTGCTTGCGCTCGCGCTGCCGCTGGTTGCGCTTGCGTGGCTCGCCAGTACGCCACTCGCGGCGCAGAAGTACATGTCGATGGCCCTGCTCGCCCTGCTCGGCGCGATCGGCTATTACCTGCCGAATTTCGTGCTGACACGTCGCATCGCATGGCGAAAGCGTGCAATTTTTGAAGATTTTCCCGACGCGCTCGACCTCCTCACAGTCTGTGTCGAAGCGGGCCTCAGCCTCGACGCGGCGCTAGTGAAAGTGGCGGGAGAAATCGAACTGCGAAGCCCAGTGGTCGCAAGCGAACTCCAACTGATGCTACTGGAAATGCGCTCCGGGTTTACCAAGGAGAAAGCGCTACGCAACCTTTCTCTGCGCACCGGCGTGGAGGATGTCGACGCCTTTTGCGCAATGCTGGTTCAAGCCGAACGTTTCGGCACCAGCATCGGCTCCTCGTTGCGCGTACTTTCTGACACCCTGCGCACACGCCGCCGGATGCGTGCCGAAGAGCAGGCCTCGAAGATCGCGTTGAAGCTCCTCTTCCCACTCATTTTCTGCATCTTTCCTGCCCTTCTTACTGTCCTGCTGGGTCCGGCGTTTATTCACATCTACAGGATTCTGCTCCCCACGTTGAGCGGGGGCTAGCACGTGATCAAACGGCTTAGACAGCAAGGGACACGCGAGACGGCATGACGCGCGCCGGACATCGGCGATGTGCATCGAATCTGACTTCCCAGGTATAAGTACGCATTTACCCATCAGCAAGTCGGGACGTTATTCCTGTACATGATCTTTGACCACGACGCTGGAGCAACAGTATCAAGACTATTTTCTTTGGCGTTCACAGCGAGTAGCATCGACATACCAAACGTCGTTGCGCTGTCGATTGTCAGGCTGGCAATGAAAAAAGAAAGTAGGACAGGGGGAGTGTCATGGCAAATTCACCCGACCATTTTCGAACGAGTTCCTGCGTGAGTGCCGACCCGGCGCAGTGCGCCCCCCCACTCCAGCCGGACACCCAGCGCCGGGTGATCTGCGTCGCTCGCGCACCCGACGAAGCGCTGATCGAAGAAATACGTTCAGCCGGCTGGGAAGTCGTCCTGGCGAAAACCGCCGCCGGAGCCGAGGCTGCGACGAAGAAATGTGGCGTAGCCGCGGGCCTGATAGATTTCGACGGTTTTACGCCGCGCGACTTTCCTACCCTGAAGGCATGTCTGAGCCAGACTACGATCGGCTGGGTGGCAATCACTGCTGAGGGCAAATCGGCAAGCAAGGCGGTTCGCGAACTGATTCGCAACTTCTGTTTCGACTACGTCACGCTGCCGCTGCCGGCCGAGTGGATTTCGCATGCGCTTGGCCACGCGCGAGGGATGGCGGCACTGGACTACGTCGATACGGCCACCGGCGCCCTGGTCACGGACGACAATACGATGGTGGGCACCTGCGAAGCAATGCAACAGCTGTTCAGCACCATCCGCAAGGTCGCAAACACGAACGCCAGCGTGTTTATCTCCGGCCAATCAGGTACCGGAAAGGAACTCACCGCCCTCGCGATTCACCGGTGCTCGCCGCGCCGAAAAGCGCCTTTCGTTGCGATCAATTGTGGCGCGATTCCACATCATCTTTTGCAGTCTGAACTTTTCGGCTATGAACGTGGCGCATTCACTGGCGCGCACGAACGCAGGATCGGCCGCATCGAATCGGCGAACGGGGGCACCCTGTTTCTCGATGAAATTGGCGACACGCCGCTTGAGACCCAGGCCGGCCTGCTGCGCTTTCTACAGGAAGGGAAAATCCAACGGCTCGGTGGCAACGAGTCGATTCCCGTCGACATACGCATCATTTCAGCGACCCACGTCGACCTCGAAGCCGCCATACTCGCAGGGCGTTTCCGCGCCGACCTGTTCCATCGCCTGTGCGTGCTGCGCGTTGACGAACCACCGCTGAGCGCGCGCGGTAAGGATATCGAAGTCCTGGCGTACTACGTCCTGCAGAAGTACAAAGCCGACAGCACCCACAAGATTCACGGCTTCACGCCGTCGGCCATAGACGCAATGCACAAGTACCACTGGCCGGGGAACGTGCGCGAGCTGATCAATCGCGTGCGCCGTGGGCTAGTCATGGCTGAAGGCAGGCTGCTGACAGCCCGAGATCTCGATCTCGACCTCGAATCGCAGACGGCCGGAAGAACAGCGACGCTCGATTGTATACGTGAACAAGCCGAGCGCAGTGTCATTGAAACCGCTTTGCTGCGACACGATTACCGGCTGGGAGAAACAGCGACGGCCCTCGGCATTTCGCGCGGCACGCTGTATCGGAGAATGGTCGCTTACGGAATGCACGTCGCGGAAGATACGGATTCAGACAATACGGGTGCGGAATTGGATGGGGATGTGCCCATCTGAATGGCAACCTTCCGATTTCACGCGGCCAGCATACCGGTGATGATCAGCGACGCGAGAAGTACGCGAAATTTCTTCATGTCTTATCTCCTGTCAGATCCGCGGCTCACCGGCTTGGGGAAGCACTGAAACGGGCAATCGGGAATCGCCGCATCTCCTATTCAGCTAATCATAGCCATTAGCGAGTACTGACTGCTGCCCGAGGGTGGATTTATTCGAGATCCGGGCCTCGCGTTCTCCCTGATGCGGCAGCAGGCTGTCGAGCGAGCGCAATTGCGCATTGGCCTGGCACTGCGGATGCACGCTGCATCACATGCAAATTGGCGCCCAAGGTTTCTCCCGGCACGCCAGCAGTTTGCGCAACATTCTGGTTACTGATCGTTGCAATTTATTCGATTCACTTACAGGGCGTTTCCGTATTCTTCAGCTCACAACAATGAAGGAGGATTCCCCATGAAAACGATACTCAGAACGCTGACGTGCATGCTGGCGTTTCCACTCGCGCTTGCCGCATGTGGAGGCGGAGGTGGCGATGGCGGCAGCACGGCCACTGGCACGCTCCATGTCCAGATGACAGACTCCCCGTCATGCGGCTTCGATCATGTCTATGTGACGGTCAGCAAGGTTCGCGTCAACACGAACGCGCAGGCCGGTGACGCTGACGGCGGCTGGACTGACGTGGCGTTGGCGAGTCCGCAGAAGATCGATCTGCTGTCGTTGACCAACGGCGTGCTGGCCGACCTCGGACAAACCGCGTTGCCCTCTGGCCAGTATCAACAGGTTCGTCTGGTGCTCGCGCAGAATCAGGGCAACGCATTGGCGAATTCGATTGTTCCAACGGGTGGCAGCGAGCAGCCGCTTGACACGCCGAGCGCCACGCAAAGCGGCTACAAGATCATCCGGCCGTTCACGGTCCAGCCCAACACACTGGTCGATCTCGTACTCGACTTCAACGCGTGCAAATCGATCGTCCAGAAAGGTAACGGCTCGTACAGTCTGAAGCCGGTCGTGACAGCGACGCCGACGGTCGTGAGCGGCACGATCTCTGGCTATGTCGCGCCAAGCGAAGCCGGAGCCGCTGTCTATGCGGAGCAGAACGGCCACGTCATCAAGGGCACCGTTGCCGACAGCAACGGACAGTTCGTCCTGACGCCGCTCGAGCAGAGTTCCACCAACGGCAACTATGATGTCGTCATCGTGCAGAATAACGTTGCGACGGGTATCGTGCGCTCGGTGCCGGTCGTTGTGAATACATCGACAGTCGTGGCCACGTCGTCGGCACCGATCGTGCTGCCGCCCTCCGCGATGCACGTCGCAAGCGGGACAGTTCTGCCGGTCAGTGCGCAGGCCATCGTACGAGCGCTGCAATCGATCAGCGGTCTTAATTATGAAATCACGACCGCGAACGCCAACCTGGATACCGGCAACTACGCACTGAACCTGCCCGCCGCCGCGCCAGTTACTGGCACCTATACAGGAAACCTGCCGGTTGCGCTTTCCGCTGGGAGTGCCGCCGGACAGTACACCGCGGAAGCCGATAGCGTGAGCGGGGCGACCCAATCGTCCGCAGTCAATGTATCGACAGCCGATCAGGCCAACGTCAACTTCAGTTTCTGACGATCATTACGTGATGAAGGAAGGGCGAATGCCCTTCCTCGAGGAACCCCATGAAAAAAATCTTCTGTCTCCTGATAACGAGTGCCGCCCTATTGGGCGGCTGTGCGCTCTATGTGCCTGATTCGCCGGGCGTGGTCGTCGTGCCGCAGGGTGGGCCCCAAGGCGGTCCGGGCAACGGCTTCTGCCCACCGGGACAAGCTAAAAAGGGGAATTGCTGACGAGACGACTGATGGGCCAACGGGGCGCTCGCAGGACGCTGGACCCTTGTAACCAACTGTAAGTGGCGCAATCTCGTGCCGACGGATCAGGGCTCGATTTCTCGGCCGACTCCTTGCATTGGCCTCTTCATCGGCTACCATAAATGTAGCCTGCATTAATACTTTTCGAATGAAGACAATACTCCATTTAAAGCAAATTAATCAGAGTAAATGTCATGGCGTTCCGAATCCTGCAGCTCACCAATAGCCGGCCTTGGCGGTGCTTATGCTCGACTCATCTGCGCTATCGCCCCGCCGTTGGCCGGGCGCTGGCCTTCTTCTAACCTTCGTTGCCGTCGGCGCGCTCGCGAAGCCTGCTTGTCCAGACTGGGTCGTCACCCCGGCAGGGAGCGCGTTTAATTTAGCGGCGCTCATTTCGGACAACGGATCTCCCGGTGCGGCACTCGAGAAGGTGCGCAACGCCATTGCGCGTGTCAATAATGGCGGCGGATGCCAATCAATCGCCGACCCGGCTGCTTGCGAAGAAACGATTGCGCTTGCCAACAAAGCCGTAGCAGCTTTGGAGGCATGCGGGACACCCAACGCTCCTTCCAAGCCCGCTCCGAGAGCGCGACACTTTATGGAGACAGAAAATTAACCTGGCTCGTAGAAAAGACCTTCAACGACCAGATTAAGACGCGCGACTCAAATGCTGGTTGCGAGGTCTCGGAGGATGATCCTTGGACTGCACGATCCGCCGCTAAGATCGCGCTTGAGCGAACGGCGCACGTGCCGCGTCGATGAAACAGGCTTCGATAAAATCCCCCGTGGGGGCGGCGCCACCACCGATGCTCCCAGCGCCGCACCGCAACGCGTGGTTCATAGATGTTTGAGCACACCGCTCGCCAGCCTGCGCAGTTCGTCGAACTGCGTAACGAGTTCGAGGCACAGAATAAAGGCCAGCATCGCTGAGGGCCCCGGGTAGCGTTCGATCCATCGCAGCGCAGGAGTCGCGTAGCGCACGCGGATCGCATCTCGCGTCACGACATAGGTAATTGCGATTCCCAAGGCGGCGCCCACCAGCAAATCGGTTGGGTAGTGAAAGCCCAGGTAGGCGCGCGGAACGCAAATGAACAGCACGGTATAGGAAAGCGCCAGCACACCGATACCTCGCCACACGAGGAAGATACCGGTGGCGACCGCCATCCATAGCATCGCGTGATCGCTCGGGAAGGAACTCCAACTTGTCAGCCGTGCGTCATTGAGAGCGCTACCTGCAAAGTGCAGATGCAGTTCGTCGCTATAGATAGGGCGCACCCTGAACGGCAACCAGTGAGTCAGCAGCCTTCCGACGAAGAGCGCCATGACGCTACTGAGAAGCGTCGCGATCACCATTTCTCGCCGCCATTCGCGGCGCTCGTCCTGCTGAAACCACATCCACCACAGCACGGGAATGAGGACGAGGCCTTTGAAAGTGTAAAGGTCGGCGATGACTTCTATGGATTGGGTCGCGAAATGACCGAAGTGTAAGTTGGACAGATATGTTTCAACAGATGAATCGAAGCTGTTCATTATTTCGTAAGAAAGTTTAGCCAGTCGCATCGGGGTTAGCATAGGCCATAAGATGCGCTGCATTATTTGGCGCTTACTTCCACTGACAACTTTTACGGTGCAATCTCGACCCCGTGAACGCTTGATTGCCAAGACGGTATCTGCACCAAGGTCCGGCCGGTTGAGGTATCTGTTTCCGGGAAGCCCACCCAGGGGGAACCCCCAGAACAACGAGGCGTCCCTCAACAGCCCGTCCAGTCACGGTTTCAGCATTCGCCCTACAAGATCGTTACCCTCGGGATAACAGACGCGTCCCCAAGGTGATTGAACCGCCATGTCCCGCTCCCTAGACTCGCTTCATGTCTAGAGCGAGATCACACATGTCCAGTCAAAGTGCGCATCAATCCCGCTGGGCCACGCGCCGCGAGGAAAAGCATCGCCGCCTCGCGAGCGTCGCCTCGATTGCGGATGGCGTCATCCTCCCCACCGATCGTATCGTCGACGTCCTGCAGAGGCTTATCGCGCCCGGTGATCGCGTCGTCGTCGAGGGTAATAACCAGAAGCAGGCCGACTTTCTGTCACGCTCGCTTGCCAAGGTCGATCCGGGCATCGTCAACGGTCTGCACCTGATCATCCCGAGCGTGAGCCGCGCCGAACATCTCGATCTCTTCGAGCGCGGCATTGCGAAAAAGCTCGACTTCGCATTTGCCGGCGCGCAAAGCCTGCGTATCTCGCAGTTCCTGCAGGATGGCATCCTCGAAATCGGCGCGATCCACACCTACATCGAACTCTATGGGCGGCTCTATGTCGATCTGACACCGAACGTCGTACTGGTGGCCGGCTATAAGGCGGATCGGCAAGGCAATCTATACACGGGCTCCAGCACCGAAGACACGCCCGCGCTCGTCGAAGCCGCCGCGTTTCGCGACGGCATCGTGATCGCGCAGGTCAATGAAATCGTCGATGACCCGAAAGACCTGCCGCGCGTGGATATCCCCGGTTCGTGGATCGACTTCGTGGTCGAGGCGGATAAGCCGTTCTTCATCGAACCGCTCTTCACTCGCGATCCGCGTCTCATCACGCCGATTCACGTGCTGATGGCGATGATGGCGATTCGCGGCATTTACGAGCGGCACCAGGTGCAGTCACTCAACCACGGTATCGGCTTCAACACGGCGGCGATCGAACTCATTCTGCCGACGTACGGTGAAAAGCTCGGCCTCAAGGGCAAGATCTGCCGCCACTGGACGCTGAATCCGCATCCCACCCTGATCCCCGCGATCGAAACCGGCTGGGTCGAAAGCGTGCATTGCTTTGGCGGCGAGTTGGGTATGGACGCCTACGTCGCGCAACGGCCGGACATCTTTTTCACGGGCCGCGACGGTTCGATGCGCTCCAACCGTGCGATGTGCCAACTCGCGGGACAGTACGCGGTCGACATGTTCATCGGTTCGACGTTGCAGATGGACGGCGCGGGCAACTCGTCGACGGTGACGCATGGCCGCCTCGCCGGCTTCGGCGGCGCACCGAACATGGGGCACGATCCGCACGGCCGGCGCCATGCGACACCCGCATGGCTCGATCTGCTGCAGACCGACAGCCCGCTCGAACGCGGCCGCAAGCTCGTTGTGCAGACAGTCGAAACCTTTCAGGCAGGCGGCCAGCCGAGCATCGTCGAATCGCTCGACGCAGTCGACGTGGGCCGCGAGTCGGGCATGCCGCTCGCGCCCATCATGATCTATGGCGACGACGTCACCCACGTGCTGACGGAAGAAGGCATCGCCTATCTCTACAAGGCCCGCTCGCTCGAACACCGCAAGGAGATGATCGCCGCGGTTTCCGGCGTCACGCCCGTCGGCCTGACGAGCAGCCCCGACAAGCTCGCGGCGCTGCGGCGTGACGGCTTTGTCGCGCTGCCCGAAGATCTCGGCATTCACCGCAGCGAAGCGAACCGGTCGCTGCTGGCGGCGAAGAGCATGGCCGATCTCGTCGACTGGTCGGACGGTCTGTACGAGCCGCCTGCACGTTTTCGGAGCTGGTGATGCGCGAGAACCTTGCAACGGCTCTCGCGACGGTTCGCGAACCGCAAGCCAAAGCGTGGGACTGGTTCGCCAAACGTCTAGGCGCGCACGTCACAGCAGCGCTGATCGACGAAGTCACGCTCGCGCCGAAGCCTGGACTCGTCGATCCGCGCAGCCGCGGCGCGCATCACGATCTCGACTGGCACCTGATGTGCGTCTCGGCCCGGACGTTGGAGCCGATCTTCACCGACATGGCGCGCGCGGGCACCGAAACCCGGCCCATGCTGGCGCTTCGCGAGCGGATCGGCGCACTCGGCCGCGAAGGTGAAGCGCGCATGCTGACGGCGACGAATGGCGTGAACACGCATCGCGGCGCGATTTGGGCGCTCGGACTGCTGGTGACGGCCGCCGCGCGCGAACCGGCCGACCTGTCGTGCGATCGTGTGGCCGCGCGCGCCGGATCGATCGCGCGCCTGCCCGACCGCCACACGCCCGCGCTGACCGGTCATAAAGGCGAGCAGGCCTGCATCGATTACAACGTCGGCGGCGCGCGGGGGCAGGCGCATGCGGACTTTCCGCACGTGGTCGAGGTGGCGCTGCCCGAACTTGCGCGCTCACGCCTGCGCGGCGAGAGCGAAACAGCCGCCCGGCTGAACGCCCTGCTCGCGGTCATGTCATGTCTCGACGACACCTGCGTGCTCGCGCGCGGCGGCCGCGGCGCGCTCGCCGAGACGCAAAGCGGCGCGCGGCGAGTGCTGGAGCACGGCGGCGCCGCGACGCTCGCGGGCCGCCGTCATCTGAAGGTGCTCGACGCACGGCTCGTCGAACGCCATGTCTCGCCCGGCGGCGCAGCCGATCTGCTTGCCGCCGCCCTATTTCTAGACAGGCTTCAGAGCGAAGCGCGTCACACGACGAAAGCATAGGAAACCAAATGGAAAACATCGTCCTTGAATTCCCGGCGGGCCGGGCCGCCCGGGGCCGAGCGCTCGCCGGCGTAGTCGCGTCGGGCGATCTCGAAGTGCTGCTCGAAGCGCACGACGCCCCTCGCACCGTGGTGAACATCACTACTTCGGTGGACGGCATGGGCCGCGTCTGGGAAGCCGTGCTCACGCGCATCTTTCGCGACGGCTCGCTGCCAGCGGCGAGGCTCGAGATCAATGATTTTGGTGCGACGCCAGGCGTCGTGCGCATGCGGATCGGACAGGTATTCGAAGAGCTGACCCGGACAGGCGGAGCGTAAAGACCATGAATACAGAAGAAATGCTCGAGCGCGAAAGCTTCATTGAACTGAGTGCGCGCGAGCGCGCGAAGAAGTTGCTCGACGAAGGCACGTTCACTGAATTGCTCGACCCGTTCCAGCGCATCAGGTCGCCATGGCTCGCGCGTCAGGGCATCGTGACTCAGGCTGACGACGGCACCGTCGTCGCAAAAGGAACGATCGACGGCCAGCCCGCCGTCGTGCTGGGCATCGACGCAGGATTTCAGGGCGGCAGCATGGGCGAGGTGTCCGCGGCGAAAATCGCCGGCAGCCTTGAACTCGCGGCGGAAGACAACCGCAACGGCATTCCGACGCGTGCCGTGATTCTTTTCGAAACGGGCGGCGTGCGCTTGCAGGAGGCCAACCTCGGGCTCGCGGCCATCGCCGAGATCCATGCGGGGATCGTCGATTTGCGGCGCTATCAGCCGGTGATCGGGATCACGGCGGGGCCGATCGGATGCTACGGAGGCATGTCGATCGCCGCGGGTCTTTGCAGTTGCCTGATCGCGACGCGTGAAGCGCGCCTCGGCCTGAACGGACCTGCCGTGATCGAGCAGGAAGCGGGCATCGCGGAGTTTGATTCGCGCGACCGGCCGATGATCTGGAGCTTCACGGGGGGTGAACAGCGATATCGCACAGGGCTCGTGGATGTATACGTTGGCGACGATACCGATGCGATCCGCGCCGCTGTGATTGCACGCTTTCGCGCAGGACGTCCGCACGCATGTCGCAGCGAACAGGTCACGGGCTTTCTGCAACGGCTCTCCGAAATCAATCCGGACGAGCAGGCCAGCCCGGAAGCGGCGGCCGCCATCTATGGCAAGGGGTTCCAGTCATGAGCACAAAAGAGCTTTCGAAGCGCGGCGCCGTCTGGCTGGATGCGCTCACCTACAGTGCACCATTGCGGCCAGGCTACCCGCCTTCGGTGCGGGTCGTCGACGCACGGCTCGGCGAACACCCGGCGCGTTTCGTTGCTGTCGTGCCGGACCCGGACAATCCGTTCGCGCGGGCACGCAGCGGCGAGGTCGGTCTCGTCGAAGGATGGGAAATCGCGCGAGCGGTGCGCGAAGTTGTCGATGCCGATGCCGAACGCCGCGAGAAGCGCGCGATCGTCGCGGTGATCGACGTCGCAAGTCAGGCCTATGGACGGCGCGAGGAAGCCTACGGCATCCATCAGGCCCTGGCCGGTGCCGCCGACGCATACGCAAGCGCGCGCCTTGCCGGCCATCCGGTGATCGGGCTGATCGTCGGCCGGGCAATGTCGGGCGCTTTTCTGGCGCACGGCTATCAGGCCAATCGCCTCATCGCGCTCGCCGATCCGCAGGTCATGGTCCATGCGATGGGCAAGGAATCCGCCGCACGCGTCACGTTACGCTCGGTCGCCGATCTCGAAGCGTTCACGGCCCGCGTCCCGCCGATGGCCTACGACATCGACAGCTATGCGTCGCTCGGCTTGCTGTGGAAGCTGTTGAAGGTGACCAACCCCGATGCGCCGACCGGCGCCGATCAATCCATCGTCGAAAAGGCGCTGCATGCCGCGTTCGACGATATTCGCGCCGACCCGTCGCGCGGTCTGGGCAGCCGGCTCGGCAGCGAGCACCGCGCGGCGTCGGTGCAAGTGAGGCAGAAGCTGCGCGAACAATGGCACTGAACTCGCCGCGACGCGAGCCCTGATGCGCCGTGGCTCACGGCACATACCAACCCGGCGGACCCCAAGCCGATAAAGCAAATACTGGAGACACGACATGATTATCTACGGCACTGCACTGCTGGCGTTCTGCCATCTGGCGGGACTTTTTCTCGGCGACCTGCTCGGGGTCGCGATCGGCGTGAAAACGAATGTCGGCGGCGTTGGCATCGCCATGTTGCTGCTGATCTTCCTGCGCCTCTATCTGCACAAGAAGGGCCTGCTGCCGAAGGAAACGGAAGCGGGCGTGGGCTTCTGGGGCGCCATGTACATCCCCGTCGTCGTGGCAATGGCCGCCAATCAGAACGTCGTGGCCGCGCTCAAGGGCGGCCCAGTCGCGCTGCTTTCGGCGTTGGGCGCCGCCGCCGTCTGCGCCTGCTGCATTGCCGTTCTTTCCCGCACCGGTCGCGACAGCACGTCGTTCGTGAACGCGCCGCATCTCGAAGAAATCTGAAGCAGGGGTCCACCATGTTGCATATGCTCGATAAAGTATTGATCCAGAACGGCCTCATCGCTTCGTTCGCGCTGGTGGGGCTCATCATGTGGGTGTCGTCGCTGATTTCGCGCAAGCTGACATTTGGACGCGTGCACGGCTCGGCCATTGCTATCGTGATCGGCCTCGTACTGGCTTATTTCGGCGGCATCCTCACGGGCGGACAAAAAGGACTCGCCGACCTTCCTCTCTTCACCGGCGTCGGCCTGATGGGCGGCGCGATGCTGCGTGATTTCGCCATTGTCGCGACCGCGTTCGAGGTGCAGGCAACGGAAGCCCGCAAGGCCGGACTCATCGGCGTGGTGTCGCTGCTGCTCGGCACTGTGCTGCCGTTCATCGTCGGCGCGAGCATCGCTCATGCATTCGGCTACACCGACGCCGTAAGCATGACGACCATCGGCGCGGGCGCCGTCACGTATATCGTAGGGCCGGTGACCGGCGCGGCCATCGGAGCAAGCTCCGACGTGATTGCACTCAGCATCGCAACGGGCCTGATCAAGGCGATCATCGTGATGATCGGCACGCCGCTCGCCGCCGGCTTCATGGGACTGAAGACACCGCGCTCGGCAATGATCTTCGGCGGGCTCGCCGGCACGGTCAGCGGCGTGAGCGCGGGACTGGCCGCTACGGATCGCCGCCTCGTTCCCTACGGCGCGCTGATCGCCACGTTTCACACAGGTGTCGGCTGCCTGCTCGGACCGTCCCTGCTCTACTTCGCGACCAAAGCGCTGGTCGGCGCTTGAGTGCGGCGATCTCCGCCTGCGCCGCGTGAAGGAGCAGACCATGTCACCCGCATCATGAGCGTACTGTTCACGTTTCCGGGCCAGGGTGCCCAGCGCACCGGTATGCTGCACACGCTGCCGGATCACCCCGAGGCCGCTCGTGCGCTCGAAGAGGCCAGCGATTCGCTGGGCTACGACGCCCTGTCGCTGGACGATTCGAACGCGTTGCGCTCCACTATCGCGGTTCAACTGTGCCTGCTGATTGCAGGCGTCGCACAAGCACGGGTAGTCTGCGCTCACGGTCAGGCGCCCGATATCGTCACCGGTCTGTCGATCGGCGCGTATCCAGCCGCCGTCATCGCCGGCGCGCTCGACTACGCCGACGCTGTCAGGCTCGTCTCGTTGCGCGGACAGTTGATGGAACGAGCCTTCCCGCACGGATATGGGATGACTGCCATCGTGGGCATGACGCAGCGCGCGCTCGAACGCTTGATCACGGAAGTGAACAGTGCCGCCATGCCGGTCTTTCTGGCAAACATCAACGCACAGACGCAGATGGTGGTGGCGGGCAGCGATGCGGCCATGCAACGTCTCGCCACGCTGGTGCTCAAATGCGGAGCGCAACGTTGCGAGCGTCTGGACGTAGCGGTGCCTTCGCATTGCGCATTGCTCGACGCACCCGCGGCCGCGCTCGCCGACGCCTTCGGCCAGGTCGCCATGCGTGCGCCCGGGATCGTCTATCTGAGCAGCAGCATGGCGCGCCCGCTCTTCGACGGGCCACGCATCGCGTCGGATCTGGCAACCAACATGGCGCGGCAGGTGCGCTGGCATGACACGGTGAGGCTTGCGTGGGAACGAGGCGCGCGTCTGGCCGTCGAGATGCCGCCTGCTAACGTGCTGACCCGCTTGAGCAGCGCGATCTTCACGGAGGGCATCGCCGTGAGTTGCAGCGAGACCGCGCTACCGGACCTGAGCGCGTTGATCGAACGGGAAAGGCTGAGCGAATGAGGCGACAACCTCAGCCGACGCTTCTCGTACGAAGACGGCAGACGGCCATGAGCGCCAGCAGGTTCGGATCGCGCTCACGGGCGCGCAGAAAGCTGACACCGATCGTCTGGCGCATCAGGTATTGCGGCTTGAGAGGAATGAATTGCACCTTGTCACCGAACACGCCGCGCACGCGGCCCGGCAATAGCGTATAGCCGACCCCGCCGCTCACGAGGTTCATCAGCGAAAAAATATCGCCGACTCGCATCGTCACGTTCGGAGTGAAGTCCGCGACGCGGAAGGCCTCCAGAAATCCGTGATACGTCACGAACCCCTCGCCGAGCGAAACGAATGTTTCATCGCGGCAGTCCCGCAAATCGACGGCTTCCTGATGCGCGTACGGCGACCCAGCGGGCGCCGCGAAAAAAATGTCGTCTTCGAACAGCGGGATGGATTCGACTTCGGGCTCGGCATCCGGCAAGGCCATCAACGCCGCATCGACCGCGCCTTGCTTCAGCTTGTCGAGCAACTCGGCATTCGACCCGAGCGCGAGTTCGACCTGAAGCGTAGGCCGGCGCACCTTGATGTCGATGACGATGCCGGGCACAGTCCTGATGGTCAGCGAGTAAAGCGAGCCGATCTTTAGCCGATCCGATGAATAGCCGGCGGCTTCACGCGTCGCGCGAATACCATCGGACATCAGCGTGAGCACCTCTTGCGCCACATCGGCGAGCATTTGCGCCGCCTCCGTCGACTTGAGATTGCGGCCTTCATGCCTGAACAGCGCGCATCGCACGCCCTGTTCGAGCGAATGCAGCGCGCGATGCACGCTCACCGTGCTCACGTTCAGCGCCTCTGCCGCCTTCGAGAGGTTTCCCGTCTCCATAAATGCGAGCAGGACTTCCAGCTTGCGAAAGGTGATCTCGTCGTCAATTCGGTCGCGCATCTCGATTCACGGCATGGTCATAATTGTCGATTATCGACGCGTGAGCCCGCTCGACAAATAGCGATAACCCCGCATGCTTCGCGACGAACGGGCACGGAACAGGCGGCGATCGTCGGATCATGCCGCCTGTCGCGGAGATGCGAACGTCATTCTGCCCACTCGAGGGCTGCGCAATCGCCTGGTGGGGTGCAGAGCCTCCTCCTTCAGAGGCCTGGCGCTAGAATGCCTCGCGCTGTTGTACGGGCCAAGCAACACTACATAGTGAACCGGCGGGCTGAATGAAGGCCCCGAATCGGCGCAGTTGCGAGGTCCGCCTAGAACGCGCCGCTGCGCACGTCTCCACCCATACGATAGTCCCGGTTACTCTGCTCCGGATTCCGGTTCACGAGCGGTCGCGCATAGAGCGGATGCCGCAAACTACGAACCTCATGTTCGAGCCTGAAGCAATGCGCACCGCTCGCGACATTGATGAGGTCGGCGAAGCGATATTGATGCGGCTCTTCGCCATAGGCCAGCCCGCGCGCTGCGAGCCGTGCATACGGTTCGGAGAATTGGGCCACATAGATCTGGAGGTGGTGCCCGTCATAGTCCGGGCTTGCATCAGGTGTTTCCGCGTAGATAAGTTGCTGATGCGTGCCGACCGCGATCACCGCCTGCTGCGAACCATTGTGATCGCGCACGTCGACGGACGCATCGAGCAACTCACGATAGAACCCCGCAATCGGCGCCGCACAACCGATGGGCACATCGAGTCGCACATAAGCGATGCCGAGATCGATGCCCGACCACGGCGCGCGCGCTGGGTACGCGGGCGGATCAAGGCAGTCGTACCGGTTTCCCCATGGGCAGGTGACCTCTATGCAGTCGGCCCGCTCGCTCCATCCAAAGCTAGTCCCTTCAAGCACTGACTGAACTGCGCGCAATCGTTCGATCAACGACTGCCGCGTGCCCACGATCAAACCGACCCGCCCACGCAGGCGTTGTGCGGCGCCGTGCGGCAAGTGAATCTGAGAACGACCGATGTTGATCCACATATTGCTTACGCCGGTCATCAAGAAGGGATCGCGGGTGAGTCCCAGTCCGCTGACATAGAAAGCAGTCGCGAGGCGCTGGTCCGGTATCGTGAGGTTGACATGTTCGAGCAGGACCAGATTGCCCGTGTCTTCGCGTGCGTAATCGAAACGTTCCATCTGATTGCCTTCGAGGCTCCATGGTTTAGGATGCATCAATCCTTGACTAGGGGGCTCATGCGACGTTCTTTGTCGCACGACCGTCTTCGCGCAATTCAATGCGCCTGCGATCCCCAAGAATCAAAATATACGATGCCCCGCTCCGCAAAGCCACTGCGCTGATTCACACGAGCCCCAAATGAACCAACCGATCAGCGCAAGAACAAGCGGAGCCCAACCTATCGCCGCGAGCGGTAGAACGCGAACGTCTGTCGCAATCCGTCTTCCAGCGACGTAGCGGGCAAACCTGGAAGCAGACGGCCGAGCGCCGGATCGCTCGGGAATTCGGTGGCGATGGGCAATGGCGGCCCGGCACTATCGAGGCGGGCGCCGGGCGCCAACGCGGACAGCAGCTCGATCACGGTATCGACCGCGGCGATCTCCCCTGCGAGCGTGAACACGTGTGCTCCTTGCGCCGGCGCGAAGAGTGCGGCTTCGTACGCTGCGGCGATATCGTCGGCAAATACGAGGCCGGTCGATCCCGTGAACGGAATCGTGTACGCCTCGCCGCGAGCCGCCGCGCGGCACGCGAGACTCGGGCCCGCACTCGAGCCGGTTTCCCGTCCCGCGCCATACACAACGAGTGGCCGGAAGCCAATGCTGGCGAGGCCGCAGTCGTTCCAATACGCTCGCGCCGAGCCTTCGCAGGCCAGCTTGAACGCGCCGTAGTGCGTTTCGGGACGGGGCAACGCGCCGTCGTCAGGGCCGAAAACGCCTGCGCTGCTGGCATAAAGCACGCTGCGCACACCCACCGCGCGCGCGGCGTTGAAAACGTTCAGCGTACCGATCAGATTGATTTGCGCGCCGCGTACGGGGTCGCTCGCGCAACTGGGCGTGAGCACACCTGCCAGATGAATGACACCATCGCAACCCTCCAGCGTGTGGGTCACGTCGCCCGCGACAGCAATGTCGCCCGTCATCCATTCGACTTCACCTGCCTGATCGGGCGCGAGCTCGCCCAGCAAACGCGCGTCGCGGTGCAGGTCGAACGCTCGCACGTCAACACCGCGCGCCAGTAGACGGCGCATGATCCATGCAGCAAGAAACCCGCTCCCGCCCGTCACCAATATCCGCATCGCTCGCTCCTCCTCTACAGGGAAATATTTGATTTTCGAGTTTTTTGGAATACTATTCCATTAACAAAACTTGTTCTACACATTTCTGTACAAAAGCAGACGGAGACACACGAGGCATGAACGAAGCAAGGCAAACACAATGGGACGAGGAAGTTGACCTGCTGGTCTTCGGTGCCGGCGCAGGCGGCATGACCGCCGCGCTGGTCGCGCATCACGAAGGCATCAAGGTTCTCGTGTGTGAAAAGACAGACGCCGTCGGCGGAATCACGTCCACCTCGGGCGGCACGACTTGGGTGCCAGGCACGCAATTGAGCGCGAGCGCGGGCGTGCCCGACAGCGTCGACGACGCGCGGCGTTTTCTCGCGTCGGTGGTCGGCGATCGCGGCGGCGACGAAGCGCGTGAGGCGTTTCTGGAAAGCGGGCCGATAGCGATCGACGAACTCCAGCGCATCAGCGAGGTGAAATTCGTCGCCGCGACCGCGCACCCGGATTACGTGACGGGGCCCGGCGCGGCCTTCGGTGGGCGCGCGCTCGCGCCGGTCGCGTTCGACGGACGCCTGCTCGGCGACGAATTCGTCCGTGTGAGACCGCCACGCAAAGAGTTCATGGGTCTCGGCGGCATGATGGTGGCGCGCACCGATCTCGACGCGCTGCTCGCGCCGTTCGCCTCCAGGAAGAACTTCTCGCGCACGCTGGCGGTGGTGGGCCGCTACGTGATGGACAGGCTGCGCTATCCACGCGGCACTCAGCTTGTCATGGGCAATGCGCTGGCCGCACGGCTCTTCTACAGCTTGCGCAAACAGAAAGTGGAGGTCCGCTTCGAAACACCGTTGATCGAGCTGGTGATCGAGCAAGGCGAAGTCACCGGCGCTGTGGTCGAACAGAAAGGCGCTGGTCGCAAGCGTATTCGCGCGCGTCGCGGCGTGGTGCTTGCTACCGGCGGCATTACCCGCCATCCGGTTCTGCGCAAGCAACTGTTCCCCGCCGGCGCCCAACCCTTATCGCTTTCGCCCGACACGCATACTGGCGACGGCGTAGGCAGTGCGCTCAAGATCAACGCGCAGCTCGATGATGGGCACGATAGTCCCGGCCTCTGGATGCCCTGCTCGATTTTGCGTTCGCGCGACGGACAGGACAGGATCTGGCCGCACATCATTCTCGATCGGGCGAAACCAGGACTGATCGCGGTGAACAAGCTCGGCGAACGATTCGTCAACGAGTCGGACTCGTATCACGACTTCGTCATGGGCATGCTGCGCAGCGCGGGCAACGCTCAAAGCGTGCCTGCCCACCTGGTCGTGGATGCCGCCTTCGTTCGCGACTATGGTCTCGGCCTGCTCATGCGCGAGCGAAGCCACAATCGTATCGCCAGTTTTGAAAAGGCGGGCTATCTGATCAAGGGCGGCACGCTGGCCGAACTCGCTGGAAAGCTAGGGGTCGACGCGGCGGGACTCGAGCGCACCGTCAGCATCTACAACCGCGACGCGGCGCAGGGTCTGGATCCCGCGTTTCACCGCGGCTCGAGCCCGATGAACCGTTTCAATGGCGATGCCGCCCAACAGCCGAATCCGTGCATTCGCCCGATCGGCCCGGGGCCGTACTACGCGGTGACGGTCTGGCCTGCCGATCTGGCCTGCAGCGCGGGTCTGGCCGGCAACGCCAACGGCCAGGTACTCGACAACGACGGCCATGTCATTCCTGGCCTCTACGCATGCGGCAACGACCTCGCCTCGATATTTCGCGGCACCTACCCCGGCCCTGGGACCACGCTCGGACCCGCGATCGTATTTGGCTGGCGAGTCGCAAAGCATGCGGCACGCGCCGCGTCGGGTTCGGTTGCGCTGAAGCAGTCCGACGCAATCGCGCCGCCGCCGCGCGCGACTGTGTGAAACCGTTGGTGAATCTGTAAACAGGAAGACTTTTGGTGAGCGCCCTCGTGGCTCACCGACATGAACATACCGCGAGCCGGGCGCCCCGCCCGGCTCCGCGCACGGTCACGCCGCCCGAGGCCGTCCTTTGCGCTTGGCCACGACGGGCCGCACATCGCTCGCCGCAGCAACGGGCACCACTTTCAGGCTGCGCTTGAAATACGGCGAACTGAGCGTGGCCGCTCCCATATCCGATGCCGCTTCGAGCAACGCAGGCGCAAGCTCCTTGAGCCGCGCATCCGGCAACCGGCTCGTCGGTCCCGCCAGACTCACCACGCCGACGACGAGGCCCGTCACTGGATGGCGGATCACCGCTGCCATCGAGGTCATGCCGACTTCATACGTATCGCTTGCGACGCCATAGCCGCGTTTGCGCGCGCCGGCCAGATCCTGAAGAAACTGCTGGATCGACTTCGGCGCTCTCGGCCCGGTCTGCCCCGCCTTGCCAATTCCTCCCTGGCGCGAAACCAGCTCGAGCGCCTCTTCGTCGCTCATGCTCGACAGCCACGCCTGCCCGCTCGCAGTGCAGTGAAGGGGCGGCTGACTGCCCATGTCCGGGTCATAGCGAAGACCGGAGCGAGCGCCCTGCGCTTTGCCGACAAACGTAATGTGATCGTCCTCGACCACGCCGAGCCGCGCGAGTTCGCCCGAGGCCGACGCCAGCCGGTCGAGCACGGGCTGCGAAATATCGAGCACACCCCCGGTGGACAGCCACATCAATGCAAGCGAGACCAGCTTGAGCGCCAGCACATACTCGCCGTGCTCGTCCTGCCGCACATACCCTTCCTCGGTGAGCTCGGCCAGCAAGCGATGCGTGCCGCTGCGCGGGATATTCAGCGTGTCGGCGATCGCGGCCAGTTGCAAACTGCCGCCCTGTTTCGCGAGCAGTTCGATGATGGCCAATGCCCGCTCAAGATTCCCAGCCATGGATTGCACTCTCAATTCGACTTAGATACCGAATGAGAACACGATTCCACACCGGAACTCAAGCGGATGCAAATCGCACTGCGGTTCGCGTCGATTGCCTAGTGGCTTGCGCTGCCTTCAACCCGCAGTACTGAGCCGCGATGGCGGGCGCCTTTGAGAAGCACCGCCGCGGCACCTACCGTTGCGGGAACCGCAAGCGCCGTGAGCACTTCACCGAAGCCCCAATTCGCGTGCAGCATGCTGGCGCCGAGCATCGCCCCTGCAATGCCGCCAAAGCGCCCAATGCCGAGCATCCAGCTAGTGCCGGTGGCGCGCATGCGGGTCGGATAAGAACCGGCGGCCAAGGCGCAAAAGCCGGTGTTGGAGCCGTTCATGCAGTAGCCCATGCCGAACGCAAGCATGCCGATACCCGTGATTCCATGCCCCGGCAAACCCATGTACCACGCAAAGACACCCCCCACGAACACTGTTGCGCCCAACACGCGGTGGGGATTGAGGCGGTCCATCAGCCAGCCGATTGCGAGCGAGCCGATCGTGCCGCCCGCCTGAAACAGCGCGCCGACGATCGCCGCCTGCCCGAGCGTGAACCCCGCGCCCCGAATCAATGTCGGCAGCCAGCTGCCCAACAGATAAACAGTCAGCAAGCCCGCGAAATAGCAGATCCACAACATCACCGTGCCGAATACGTAGTCGCGCGACAGGATCAGGCGCACCGGGCTGCGCTCGCGCTGCTGGGTGTCCTGTGCGACGAAACGCGTTGCTTCGTCCGCCATGTCCGGCTGGATGCGGTTCAGCACGCGCACGAGCCGCGCACGGCGCGTCTCCTTGAGCGACAGATAGCGCGCCGATTCGGGCAACCACTTGATCATCAGCGGAACATAGAGAATCGGCAGTACGCCTCCGAGTATCAACACTGAGTGCCAGCCGTAGGCCGCAATCAGCCAGGCGCTCACGAAGCCGCCACCCGCGGCACCGAGCGTGAAGCCGCAAAACACGGTCGTCACCATCAGTGCGCGGCAGCGCTGCGGCGCGTACTCGGCCATCAATGTCGCCGCATTAGGCATGGAGGCACCGAGCCCGAGGCCGGTCAGAAAGCGCAGCACGGTCAACTCGGTCACGTTGCTCGCGAACGCCGAACCGAGGCTCCACACGCCGAAGAACAGCACGGCGATCGTCATGACCGTCTTGCGGCCGAAGCGGTCGGCAAGAGGTCCCGCGCACAGCGCGCCGAAAGCGAGCCCGAGCAGTCCGCCGCTCATGACGGGACCCAGCGCATCGCGTGGAATGGCCCACGCGCCCGATAGCGCCGGCGCGATGAAACCGATCATCACGGTATCGAGGCCATCGAGCGTGACGATGACCATGCACATCATCAGGACGAGAATCTGGAACCGTCCGACTGGCTGTTCGTCGAGAAGCTTTTGTACGTCGATGACAGCTGACGCCCGTGTGTTCGGCCGGTTGGCCTTGAGTGAAGCATTCATAGGTTGTCTCCGGAAGGTTATTTCTTGTTGTCGATAATGGATGCCAGTCCGAGCAGCATCTTGGGCGCGCTTCAACGGACTGCGTCGTACCCTGTCACGCGCATCAGTCCACTGCGTAAGCCCGGGCGAGCACGTCGAGCGTCGCCTCGCGCAGCTTGCGTGCACGTTCGAGCGCAGGCGCGGTTTTCGCCCATTGCTCCGTTGGCACTTCGATGCTGAGCGGCAAATGATCGGGAAGCGCGCGCAGGATGCCTACGAGATCGATCCCGCCTTCGCCCGGAATCATCCGCTCGCAGCGGGCCTGGAACAGCAGTGTCTCGAGGTCGGTCGGACGCTCTGCGGGCCCATCGCAAAACTGCACGTAACCAAAGTACTCGCGCGGCAGTGCAGCGAGTTCTGCAGTCGACGAACCGGCACGATCGAAGTGAAGCGGGTCGATGATGAGACCAGTATTGCTGCGGCCCGCTGCCTTGACGATGCGAGCGCCCTGCGTGATGTCCTTCGCATTCGTCCACGGCATCGGTTCGAGCGAGGGGGACAGTCCGAGCGGTTTCGCGAGATCGCAGAGTTGCGCGAGACGCTTCGCCGTGCGTGCTTCGTCAGGGTCGTTACCCGCCACAAGCACGTAGCGTGCGCCCAGTTCCGCCGCGGTCTCGAGCATGGGCGCGTAGTCCGTCACATCGGTGTCCGGCTTCAGGCGGAGAATCTCCACGTCGAGCACCTTGATGCCCGTGTCTCGCAAGCGCGCCAGCGTTTCACGTTTCAACGGCGTATCGCCGACGATCTCGTGCCGCACTTCCTGATCGGTGGCGGGCAACAGACGCAACCCGACGTAGTCATAGCCCGCCTGCGCCGCGCATTCCACCATTTGCGGCGGCGTCAGCTCAAGCACGGTCAGCGCCGAGAGAGAAAGCGCGCGAGCGTTGTGCTGTGTCATGTCGTTTCCTTCGGTTCGGTTAGTCATTTCATTGCAGAGCGTGTTCAGCGCAGCGGTGAAAACGGTGCCGGCACATAGATCGTCGATTCCATCGTAGTCAGATGCGCAGGACCGCCCTTGGGCGGCCAGACGCCGTCTTTCACCGCTTCGGCGCGAATCCGCGAACGTTCGTCGACGCCCGCATATGCCCAGATGTTCAGGAAGCGCGGCACCGTGCCATCGAGCGAATACATCGCACCGATTAGCGGCGAGCGCTGCGTGCGTTCAGGCAACGCCTTTTCCCACGCGTCGATGGTGTGCTGCAGGCTCGCGAGCTTCGTGCCGTAGACGCGCATCTCGTAGATGCCGCCGTGCACGGCAGGTTCGATCGGCGGCAGGAAGGGGAACAGCGCGTAGCTGTCGATCTTCACGTCGGTGACAAACTCGCCGCAACCGAACGGGTTGCCTTCGAGCAGCATGCGCTTGCGCTCGGTGATCAATGCGGCCTCCGATTCGAAGCCGCGCAACACCATCACTTGCCCCAGCGCGCCGATGTCCGAATACCAGCAGCCGAACAGTGTCGAGCCGGGCTGCTTGCCGCTTGACCTGATGCTTTCGAAAACCTGCGGATTCGAGCCTATTTTCACGGTGAGCGTCACTACGTCGTAGAGAGTCATTGCATTTGTCCTTGCGCATGATGTGAGGATTCTTCAACCGACTCCGTCTGATTCAGACCGGAGAGAGAAAGGCCCGCGAGATAACCGAAGGTCATCGCGGGGCCGAGCGTAATGCCGCCAGCCGGGTAACAGCCGCCCATCACACTCGCGCTGTCATTGCCGACGGCGTAGAGTCCGGCCACCGGCCGGTTCTCCTTGTCCAGAACGCGAGCGGCAGCATCGGTCGCGAGGCCGGCGAATGTGCCGAGGCTGCCGGGAAGCAGTTTGATCGCGTAGAACGGGCCGTTTTCGAGCGGCGCGACGCACGGATTCGGCTTGTGCCGGGCATCGCCCTGTACGCGGTTGTAGGGTGTGGAGCCGCGATGAAACTGCGGATCGGCGCCGTCCTTTGCATGCGTGTTGTAGGCCGCCACGGTGCTCGCGAGACCCTGTGGATCGATGCCACACTGTATTGCCAGCTCGGCGAGACTGCTCGCCCGCTTGAGATACCCCGTACGACGATACGGGCGACTCGGAAACGGAAACGGCTTCGACACGCCCAGACCGTAACGGCGCTGGAAACGATGGTCACACACCAGCCACGCGCACACTTCTTCGCCTGCCGGCGTCGTATCGAAGAGCGCGCTCATCAGGTCGTAATAGGACGACGCTTCATTGGCGAACCGCTTGCCTGCGCGCGTCACCGCGATCACACCCGGTTTGGCTCGTTCGATCAGATGCGGGAATGCAACGGCAGGCCGGCCATTTCGCTGCGGCACGAGCGACACAGGCGCCCACGCCGCCGGCGCTTCAAGCGCGGCATCGAAATGGCCGCCAATCGCCTCGCCCATGCGAATGCCGTCGCCCGTATTCGAGCGTGGCGCGGCCGACCAATGCTCACGTCCCGACGGCGTGTAAGCGAAGGTTTGCGCGCGCCGCGCAGCGTCATGCGGATAGCCGCCGCAGGCCAGGACGACGCCGCGCAAAGCTCGCACCTCGTTGGCGACACCGTCGATCTCGACGCGTGCGCCCACCACGCGACCCGCCTCGCGAAGCAACCCTACGGCTTTCGCGTTCACGCGCAGATCGACGCCATGGTCCGCGGCCGACTTCAGCAGCCGCGCAACCAGCGCGTGCCCGTTGACCAGATGCATCGAGCGACCATAGCGAAGCTTATGCACGGCAAATGTCGCTAATCGCCGGGTGACATGCAGTGCGGAACGCAGAGAGCGTGTCGCGTTGAAGAAATGAGCGAGGTCACTACCCGAGGCGATCGCCATCCCCTTGAGCGTCGTGACGCCGAGCGGCGGTCGTAGCTTGTGGATCAACGGTCCCAGCTCGCGGCCGTCGAACGGCATCGCGCAGACCGAGCGGCCTCCGGTCCCAAAGCCCGGCGTGGTGTGGAAGTCTGGAATGCGGTTGCCGTCGACAAAACGCATCGACGTATGCTGTTCGAAGAACTCGACCATTCGCGGACCGTGCTCCAGCAGCGCGCCAATTCTGGCCGCATCGAAATGAGAGCCGAGTTCGTTGCGCAGATAGGTGCGCGGCGCTTGCGCCGCCTCGGTGATCCCTGCGCGCACGGCGAGCGGGTTGCGTGGTATCCACATCCATCCACCGGACCACGCCGTCGTGCCTCCGAAAACCGCCTCCTTTTCCGCAACGATCACACGCAGTCCGCGCACAGCGGCGGTGACCGCAACGGCCAGACCACCCGCGCCTGAGCCCAACACCAGCACATCACATTCGAGCATCGGTTCACGCTTCATTACCAACCCGTTTCGTCTCAGAAGGGATACCTCATTTATGTTGAATACTATTCCACTTTACTATTTTATTCAAACAGGACTTATCCCTACCCTGTCGCGACACGTCCGGCTCCTGCTCGCCTGCTCCACGTTGATCTGTACGCTGCGGCGCATCCGGCCCGACAGGCATCGGCCACACATCGAGTCAACTTTAATTGTTGAATACTATTCCACTAAAGATTAAAGTTCATCGAAACTGAGCAGCGACGACGATCGCGGCGCCTTGATGGGAACGGACCGCGGTACTCGTTGCGCATGGGACACATAGACACCACAGGAGGTCGAACACAGCATGAGCCAGCAGAACCCATCTTCGTTTTCCCCGTCGCTCGATGAAGGCCTTAGCGGCGCGACGCGTATCTATTTCATTGTCGGCGACCCGATCGCCCAGGTCCGCTCGCCTGCCGGCGTCACGGGCGCGCTGCGGGCAGCGGGGCGCGACGCGCTGGTGGTGCCCGCCCACGTGGCGCCGGCCGATCTGCCCGCGTTCTTCGCGGGCGTCACGCCGATGCGCAACGTCGACGGCGTGATCATTACCGTGCCCCACAAGTTCAACGCGGCCGGGTACTGCGCGACGCTTTCCGACGAAGCGAGTTTCCTCGGCGCGGTCAATACGCTGCGTCGCACGCCCAACGGCGACTGGCACGGCGCCATGTTCGACGGCACAGGATTCGTGGCAGCGCTAACGAATGCGGGTTGTGATCTGACCGGCAAGCGCGCGTTGCTCGTGGGCGCAGGCGGGGCGGGATCGGCGATCGGTCACGCGCTAGTGAGTGCGGGCCTGATATCGCTCGATATACGTGATAACGACGCGGGCCGTACGACGTCTCTGGTCGACCGGCTCAATGCGCTGCAACGCGGCAGGGTGCGTAGCGTCGCCGCCGATGTGCAAGCGCACACGTTCGACATCGTGGTCAACGCGTCGCCGCTCGGCATGCGTGCGGACGACCCATTGCCGATCGATGTGTCACGCCTTCGAGCCGGGACCTTCGTGGGCGATGTCGTGACCAAACCGCCCCTGACACCCTTGATCGAAGCAGCGCGCGCACGGGGATGCCAGACGGTGACAGGCACGCAGATGTTCGGCCGCGTCTGCGACCGCATGGTGGAGTTTTTGCTGGACGTGCTGCAATAAGTAAAACGCGCTGTGCACACGCGAAACAGCGTGTGCACAGCGCGCTAGAAGAAGTCCTGCCGTCAGTGGGTGGGAAGCGGCATCCGGTTCGACACCTCTGATGCGCCGGTGGTGGCGAGCTCCTCATTGTCATGAGGTTCGTAGTCCATGGCATTCGCCGCATGGCGGCCGGCGACGTAACCGAACGTCATTGCAGGACCGAGGTTGATGCCGCCCGACGGATAGAAACCGCCCATCACACTGGCCATGTCCGTTCCCACCGCATACAGGCCGGCAACAGGTTGGCCATTCTCGTCGAGCACCTGAGCGGAGCCGTTGGTCTTCAGGCCTGCGAACGTGCCGAAGCTGCCCGGGAATACCTTGACCGCGTAAAAAGGTCCGTGCTCGATCGGCGCGACGCAAGGATTCGGGCCTTTGTGCAAAGGGTCGCCCCCCTTTCGGTTATACGGCGTGGAGCCGCGCCCAAACTGAGGGTCCTCACCACGGCGCGCATGCTCGTTGTAGAAGCTGACCGTGGCCGCCAGCGCATCAGGATCGATACCGCAACGCTTCGCCAGCTCTTCGATCGTTGAACCTCGTTGCAGATAACCGCTGCGGATCAAAGATCCGACCGGCACAGGGAAAGGCCGTGCGTAACCCAGACCATACCGGCGCAGAAACCGGTGATCGCAGACAAGCCACGACGCGACTTCCTGCCCCTCCGGCGCCGCCGCGACCATGGCGGAGGTGTAGTCGTAGTAACCGTCCGCCTCGTTCACGAAGCGCTTGCCGTTGGAGAGCACGCCGACGACACCGGGCTTGGCGCGGTCGATAATGTGCGGGAAGTGGCCAATGCTGCCGTCAGCGTGCTTAACTTTCGACACGGGCGCCCAGGCGGCAGCCGAGGCGACATCCGTGACAAGGCAGCCACCCGCCGATTCGCCCAGACTCACGCCGTCGCCAGAGCAACTCTCGGGCGGCAAGGCGAGGTGTTCGCGGCCGGTGGGTGTGCGTGGAAAAAGCGCCTTGCGCCGTGTCACATCATTTGGGAACCCGCCGGCGGCCAACACGACGCCCTTCGCCGCGCGAATCGTTATTTCGCCCCGGGCCGTCGAGACGACTGCCCCTCGAACCGCCTTACCCTCGAACACCAACCTCGTTGCAGGTGCGGACTCCATCAAGGTCACACCCAGGTCCTGCGCCGACCTGGCAAGGCGCGCGACCAGTGCGACACCGTTCACCAGTTGCATGGCGCGGCCGTACAGCGCCAGATCGAGCAGATGCCGCGTGAAACGCCTTGTGACGTGCGTGAAGGACTTGAGAGAGCGCGTCACGCTCAGAAAAGCCATCAGGTCCGCGCCCGCCATGATCGGCATGCCCATGAACGAGGTTTCGCGCATTGTCTTGCGCAGACGTTTGATCAGCGGGCCGACCTGCCGCCCATCGTACGGTGCGGCAATGACCTGATGACCCTGTGTTGCTGCACCTTCGACGTTGCCATGTACATCAGGAATGCCGTTGCCGTCTACAAACTGCAGCGACGTATGCTGTTCGAAGAAGGACACCATGTGCGCGCAGTTGTCGAGAAATGCATCGATACGCTCCGGGTCGTAGCGGCGGCCGAGTTCGTTCCTGAGGTAGGTGCGGGGCTGTTGCGGGTCTTCATTGATGCCCGCGCGCCTCGCCAGCGGATTGCCTGGAACCCACATCCAGCCGCCCGACCATGCCGTTGCACCACCGAATACGGCGTCTTTTTCCACTACGACGACCTTGAGACCATGCCATGCCGCAGTGACCGCCGCGGCCAGCCCCGAGGCGCCGGAGCCGATCACGAGCAGGTCGCAGTCCATCTGGGTTGAAGTGTTCATTTCCACAGTTACTACGAGATGAGCCCTGGTGGGGCGCTGAATCTGTCATGGCCGGGCTTATCGACGACCGAGCCCCCGGTCAACGTCTGAAGATATAAATGACGTTATTTGTTGAATACTATTCCAGATTAGAAGAATTGTGTCAATGTCGTCCGCTTGCATTCATGGAGCACGCGGGGCGTCGGAACGACGAGTCTCAAACGAAGATTCTATTTTTGCGCGAGGTCGACATTGCGTCACGCTCATGACTTCGCGCACGCTGGCGTCGTCGGCAGCCATGTTGGGGTCGCGCAGAATCGCGACGGCGCTCATCATCTGTCCGGTCGTACAGTAGCCGCATTGATATGCGTCGTACTCCCAGTACGCTTGCTGAACAGGATGGAGCTCACCGTTTCTCTCCAGCCCTTCGATCGTGGTGATGTGATCGCCTTCGTGCCGGATCGCCACTGAGAGACGAGTGCGGCATCAGGCGCGCGTTGTTGAGCATGACATCGACCCGCCCGTATTGCTCGACCGCCGTGTCGACGAGATGTTTGACCTGTGCCGCATCGGTGACATCGGTCGCGACGGCCAGCGCCACTCCGCCATCCGCGACGATTGTCTCGGCCAGCGCATTGGTCCGGTCGAGCCGCCGCGCGCCCAGCACGACAATCGCGCCCTGCGACGTGCGCGCAATTCACAAATCGTCTTTAAGCACGCAACACTAGCAGGGAGTTTCAACCCAACGCGCGGGAAAGACTCTCCAAATTGAAATCGACAAGCTCTACGAAACACCCGAGCATGCGCGCGGCGTGGCCGCCTGAAGCCGGCAATCAACGCACACCGGCGGTGTTGGCCCAATCCCGCACCGCCTGTGCGAACAGCCGGAGCGCAGTGGGAGGATGGCGGTTCGCGGGGTAATAGAGGCTCAAGCCCGGAAACGACGGGCTCCATTCGGCCAGCACCTGAATGAGCCGCCCCGCCGCGAGGTGTTCGGCAACCAGATAGTCAGGCACCCAGGCAATGCCGATGCCCACCAGCGCCGCCTCGACCATCAGGTTCGTGTTGCCCAGCGTCATGGGGCCGTCGACATCAATACTCGCGCTTTTGCCGTGATATTCGAGATCCCACCGATAGAGCGTGCCGCTCTCGAAGCGGAACCGGATGCAGCGGTGTTTCGCCAGATCGTGCGGTGCCTTCGGCGCCTCGTGGCGCGCAAAGTAATCAGGCGACGCCACCGCGGCAAAGCGCAGGTCGGGGCCGAACCTCACGGCGATCATGTCGCGCGGCACATCCTCAAGAACGCGGATGCCGGCATCGAAACCGTCGGCCACGATGTCGACGAGCCGCGTGTCCACGACGAATTCCACGTGGATATCCGGGTAAGTCGCCAGAAAATCGGGCAGCACGTGCCGGACGATCGACTTCGCCGCTGATTCGGAGGCGCTGATACGGATCGAACCCGACGGGCGGTCGCGTGCGAAAGCCACCTCGTTCACGGCGTCTTCGAGGTCGGCAATGGCGGGCCCGACTCGCCGCAGCAGTTGTTCGCCCGCCTCGGTCAGCGCGACCGAG
Organism: Paraburkholderia sp. RL17-383-BIF-A; assembly: GCF_046028015.1. Classification (NCBI taxonomy): domain Bacteria; kingdom Pseudomonadati; phylum Pseudomonadota; class Betaproteobacteria; order Burkholderiales; family Burkholderiaceae; genus Paraburkholderia; species Paraburkholderia sp. RL17-383-BIF-A. The sequence goes on from NZ_JARESR010000029.1 coordinate 85,690, forward strand.
CGGGTGGTCCGGTTGAAGAGGCGCACGTCGAGTCTGGCTTCAAGTCCCCGCATGGCGTGACTCAACGCGGACGGCGACACCCCCAAGGTCCGCGCCGCCGCACTGAAGCTGCGCTGATGAGCGATCGCGACGAATGCGGTCAGTTCAGATAAGCCGGCTCGCAACATAAGTGAATTTTCCTCATAACCTTTTGCAATTCTAGCCATATTGTTGAGCTACGCACAACAGCCTAAGCTTGAGGCTGTTGAACGTCGCGTGGCGCCCGTGCGAACAGGCCGCCTTCCACGCTCGTCACTTTTCGAAAGGAGAATGCAGATGCAAAAGCGCAAACTTGGAAACAGCGGTCTCGAAGTCTCGGCACTAGGCCTCGGCTGCATGGGTTTGAGCTACGGCTATGGACCGGCCACCGAGAAGACGGCAGGCATCAAGCTGATTCAGTCGGCTTTCGAAAAAGGCGTCACGTTTTTCGATACCGCCGAAGCCTACGGTCCGTTCTTCAACGAAGAACTGGTCGGAGAAGCCGTTGCGCCGTTTCGCGATCAGGTGGTGATTGCAACCAAGTTCGGCTTCACGGAAGGCGACGTGACCAAAGGCGTCGACAGCCGGCCCGAACGCATCCGTGCGGTCGCCGAGGCATCGCTCAAGCGGCTGAAAACCGATCGTATCGACCTCTTCTACCAACATCGCGTCGATCCGAATGTGCCTCTCGAAGACGTGGCCGGCGCCGTCAAGGATCTGATCGCACAAGGCAAGGTCAAGCACTTCGGCATGTCCGAAGCCGGCGCGCAGTCGATCCGCCGCGCCCACGCCGTACAGCCGGTGACAGCATTGCAGAGCGAGTATTCGTTGTGGTGGCGCGAGCCGGAAGAGACGGTGCTACCCACGCTGAAAGAACTGGGCATCGGTTTCGTGCCGTTCAGCCCGCTCGGCAAGGGCTTCCTGACCGGCGCGATCGATGCGACCACGTCGTTCGACAAGACCGATTTTCGCAATGTCGTGCCGCGTTTCTCCGAAGAGAACCGTAAGGCCAACGCCGGCCTCGTCGAGGTACTCGGCAAAATTGCCGATGGCAAGGGTGCGACGCGCGCGCAGATCGCGCTTGCGTGGCTGCTGGCGCAACAGCCGTGGATCGTGCCGATTCCGGGCACGACCAAGATCCATCGGCTGGAAGAAAACATTGGCGCGGCCGCGGTCGAATTGTCGGCGGCCGATCTCGCTGCTATCGAAGCGGCGTTGAAGCAGATCAAGGTCGTGGGTGATCGTTATCCGGCCCATTTGCAGCAGCGCGTCGACCGCTAGACCAACGTTTCGCCCCACCCGTTTGCGCCTGCGTCGTCGCAAGGTTGCGGCAACGCAGGAGCGCTATTGGCTTAAAAGAAATGCCAGATCATGTCGTTGAATAATCGCTCACCCGCTCCAGCGGCATCATTGCCCGGCACTGCAACGGAACGCGTGACGCCCGCGGCCGACCAGCAAGGTCTGCGGATCCTCGCCATATTGAGCCTCCTGATGGCGTTCGCGTCGATCTCGACGGACCTGTATCTGCCTGCCCTGCCCGCGATGGCGCTCTCGCTGCACGCCGACACCGGTGCGATCGAGCTGACGATCTCCAGCTATCTGATCGGGTTCAGTGTGGGCCAACTGCTGTGGGGTCCTATCGGCGACCGTTACGGCCGCCGTATGCCGATCGCCATCGGACTCGTGCTGTTCATCATTGGATCGGCCGGCTGTGCGCTGTCGGCCAGCAGCGGTGCGCTGGTCGGCTGGCGAGTCGTGCAGGCCGGGGGCGCGTGCGCGAGTGTCGTGCTCGCCCGCGCGATGGTGCGCGATCTCTACACCGGCCATCGCGCGGCCCAGATGATGTCGACACTGATGACGATCATGGCGATCGCGCCGCTGATCGGACCGAGCGTGGGTGGCCTCATTCTTCACGTGGCGTCATGGCGCGCGATTTTCTGGGTGCTGGTCGGTGTCGGGCTGGCGACGCTCGCCGCATTGGGCGCATTGCCCGAAACGCTACCCGAGGCGCGCCGCAATCACGAACCGCTCGGCCGCGCGCTCGCCGCCTATGCCACGCTATTGCAGCATCGCCGGGTGCTCGGCTACGCGGGCGCAGGCGGATTCCTTTACGGCGGCGTGTACGCGTATGTTGCCGGCACGCCGTTCGCATACATCACCTATCACCACGTTTCGCCGCAGCGCTATGGCGTGCTGTTTGCAGCGGGCATCGCTGGCATCATGATCACGAACCAGATCAACGCGAGGCTGGTGAGACGCTACGGGAGTGATCGCCTGATGCGTGCCGGCACGTGGGGCGCGGCAATCGCGGGCATGCTGCTAGCCATCGACGCATGGACGGACTGGGGCGGGCTGGCCGGCCTCGTGATTCCCCTGTTCCTTTTCGTTTCAGCGACCGGCTTTATCGTCGCCAATGCGATTGCGGGTGCGCTCGGCACATTTCCCGCGCGCGCCGGCACCATGTCGGCGCTCATCGGCGCAAGCCAGTACGGTACCGGCGTTCTCGGCTCGGCACTCGTGGGCTTATTCGCCGATGGCACGCCCTGGCCGATGGGCGCCGTGATCGCGGCGATGGGGATCGGCAGCCTGCTTTGCGCCACGCTGCTCGTGCCGCGGCCTGTCGCGATCTCCGGCGTAGCGACCACAGCTAAATGAGACCTTGCGGGTAATACCCGGCTCACCTGCTTTGCTGACCGAATCGACCTCGGCATCAACTACGTGGACTCTGCTCCGGCGCACAAACGACAGTCGTGACAACGGAGATGCAGACGCCAGGCGCACCTGCATCTCCTCTCCTCAAGCGTTGGACGCCTCACGCTGCCAGACGCTCGACGCATACGCCGTTTCGTCGAAATCCGCCGGGACATCCGCCGCAAGTCGCGCGGCATGCGAATCGAGATCTGCAAGAAAGAGGTCGCGGCTGATACGGCGGACCACCGCGGGAATATCGCGCTTCATACTCGGCACGTCACCTACCGGCACACCGGCGCTGACGAAACCCGCCGGGTTGTAGACGTGGATGTCTTTCAGATACGGCGCCTGTCCCGGCGATTTCTCCAGATACTCCAGCGCCGCGCCGAGATACGGATGCGCGCCGAGCCCTTCGTCGGCATCGCTGGCGGGTGGTGCGTACTGATCGCTCCACAGCCGGATGTGCGACGCGAAATCCACCAGCTCTGCCCGCGCCGATGGATCGATGAAATAGCCCGTGCCCGCAATCGCAAAGTCGAACTCGAACGTCTCGCCCGACACCTGCGCCGCGATGCGCCCTTCCACTTCACGCGCGGATTCCCATTGCGCGCCGGTATGCAGGTGAAAGTTCGGAAAACGTGTGACGCGCTGAAGCGAGTCCAGCGGTGCGGTCGATCCCGAGCGCTTGAAGCGAAGCGCCTGCGCCCAACGCAGCGCGTCGGGCAAATCGAAATAGTTGTCGTAGGCGCCGGGGTAGGCGCGCGCACGTGAGACCGGCACGGCCGCCAGCGCCGCACGTCGCACGAACAGATGCACGTTGGCCGCGCCCGCTTCGAGTGCGGTCGCCGCCGCATCGAATGCGGAGGCCGCGCCGCCGAGCACCGCGACTGACTTGCCGCGCAACGCGGCAAAGTCGATGTCGTGCGACGTATGCGCCACTAACAACGCCGGCAATTGTGCCAATACGCGCGGCACGAACGCGCCGCCATTGCCCGCTACACCGTTGCACAGCAGCACCTTGCGCGCCGTCTCGACGCGCGCGTTGCCACTCTCTTCGAGATGCAGGCGGAAATGTGTGCCCAGCGGTTCGATTCTCACGAGCCGTGTGCCGTAACGAATCGGGATGCCGAGAAATTCGCGGTACCACGCCAGATACTGCGCCCACTGCTCACGCGGAATGCGATCGATCTCGCGATACGACGCCGCGCCGAAACGCGCTTCGTGCCACGCCTGAAAGCTGAGCCCCGGCAAACCGACTTCAGGCCCGACCAGCGACTTCGGCGTACGCAGCTTGTTCATGCGCGCGCGGGTCAGCCACACGCCGGCCTTCGACGCGTCATTGGCTGCATCGATCACGCTCACTCGGCCGATGCCGGCCCGCCGCAGCGCAAACGCGAACGCACAGCCGGTCTGCCCACCACCGACGATGAACACGTTGTGATCGATACCCGGCTGGTCCGGGACCCAGTTCTCGGGCGCCGGACCGAGCAGTTCGAGGGTGCGGCGCGCTTCGTCGTCGGGGTGAGTCGTGTGTGTCATCGATCTGTTTTCCTTGTTGGCGGCATATTGCCGATTCAGTTCGCGCAACCGTTGCGAAGGCGGCATGTGTCACTTGTTCCCTTCGTCGGTCAGGAAGCCCGTGCAGTGCCGGTCCTGGGCGATCCTGTCGTCGGCGCGATCGATGCGTGCAGAACGCGCGTCAGCAATCCATCGCCGCGCGCCGACATCAGCCGACCGCCTGGGTCGCGCGTTGCATGTGCGTCGCGTTGTAACGCACCACGAGACCTGTATCAGTTTCGAAGCCAAGTCTCCCTGTCAACGTTTCGAGCGGCCGGCCGTACAGGTGAAAGTGCAGCGTAGGTTCCGCGCCGCCCACATGAATGCTGTGGATATCGTCCGGCAGAAATGCGATCGGCACGCCTGGGCGCACCACCACTTCCTGGGCCAGTTCGAGTTGCGCGCGATCCGGGTCGCGGCCATCGTCGATACGCCGGTAGAGGCGGTTGAGTTCCGCGCCGTCGATTGCAGCGATCACGGCCCATGTGTCGTGGTTATGCGGGATCGTCGTCTTGCCCGGCAATAGCGAGTTCAGATAAAGCGCGAAACCGTCTTCACCCGGGTTGAGCCGGTAGCGAGTCGACGTGTCGCCGCTGCCGGGTTGCGGCGGCGGAAAGTCAGCGGCATCGAACAGCGTGCGATGGGTCGCGAGTTCGAGCAGCCGTTCACTCAGCGCTTTGATCGCTCCGCGCGTCACGCCCTTTTCGCCGATGATGCGGCGGGCGTCGGCGAGTAGTGCCTGCACGGCTTCGTGTCGTTGAGCGGAGAGGTCGTTGCGGGTTTCGTCAGTCGTGGTGGTGGTGGTCGTGGTCATGATCGTGAGGAATGGGACGAATTGCGCTCGCGGCGAGGACCGGATCGAGCGCCGACATCACTTCGTCGAAAAGGATCCGGTCGGGCTGCATTGCCAGCGAGCGTGCTATTGCTACGCGTTGCTGCTGACCGCCCGACAATGCGCCCGGATACCTCGGGCTTTGTCCGCGAGACGCACTTTGGCGAGCAGCACATGGGCGTTGGTTTTCTTCGCGCGCACGTCGATGCCGTCGACGTGAATCTCGCTGGTTTGCGGCACGTTGCGCAGTGAAAGCAATGCCCCGTTACCGCGCTGTCGCGCGACTTGCAGGGTATCGCTATCGGCGAGCGCGGCCGGCGCCTGCGCGCGCGCCATGGCCGCTGCGTTGGGCGCGATACCGATGCGCGCCGCGCGCTCGGAGAGAGCCAGTTTCGTCATTCGTTGGGTGTCCTGTCGTGAGTGCGAGGCGGTCGTGCCGGTATTCGAGTGGACGTCCGATCAACCGGCCGCCGAACCAGCCGCAAATTATTTTAGGAACGCAAAAGACATTCGCTAACCAATGAATGCGCGAAACCTTATCTATCGATCTGCTATGTGAGAGAAAAACTCGCAGCCGCGCGGCATCAACGTGGACCTTGCGAACGACATCGCCAAGCGGCCCGGTGCGAAGATCCAATTGGCTTCGGTACAGCCCTCTACTCGTGTACAGTTCCTGCAGCAATGCAAGGTCGACATCCTGATCGCCAATATGGAATACAACCGGCAGCGTGGGGAGATTCGCGATCACGTGCCGACACCGTACTATCGTGTGGGCGGTACGGCGATCATCCCGAAATCGAGCGGCATCACGAAATGGGAAGATTTGCGCGGCAAGCCGGTGTGCATCTCGCAGGGCAGCAGCTATATCCGGCCGGTCGTGGAGAGGTACGGCGCGCTTCCACGCGCGTTTCCCGGCGCGTCGCAATCGCTGCCCGCATTGCGCGGCGGGAGTTGTGTCGCGGCTGTACATGACGCTGCACCGCTGCTTTATCCGTTACAACAGCGCGACCCGGAATGGCGCGATTACCGGACCATTCAACCGGCGCTCGAACCGGCTTCGTCGGATTTCGCAATTCACGCGCTGGCTGGAGAAGCGGCTTGACGCGGGATGACGCATTGACCTGCTTGCGAATCTACCGCACGGAATCGTTGATCCGCGTGTGCAGATTCCTGACCTGATCGTCAGATGGCTACACGGCGATGACGGCTGCGTCCAGTTCGACCAGAGGCACAACGGTCCTCCTCTTTCCGCCGCGACAAGCTGACATCGGAACACACTGTTCCGTCTAAGATGGCGCACATTCGATCGCAAGCTCATTTGCGTAAGTTTGCAACTGCTCGCCGACCTGAGCTTTTAGCGCATCAACAAAGCGCTTGATTTTCGCGTCTACGAACTGCCGTGACGGATAGACCGCGTACACATTCCGCTCGTAGGTGTGAAATTGCGGCAGCACACGAACGAGCGTTCCCTTACGCAGGTCGTCGATCGCGGAGAATGCCGCAAGCAACCCTATTCCAGCGCCGTCGCGCAACGCCACGGCCATGGCCTCCATGTCGTTCACACTGAAGTGCGGGCCGGAGGGCCGGAAAACGGCGGTGTCGGAGGAACTCTGAAGATGCCATTCGTCGGGTGTGTAATCCACGGTGCTCAGCAGGACGTGCGCATGATCGGCCAGATCTTCCGGCTTCTCGGGCGCGGGATGCCGCGCCAGGTACGCAGGGGAAGCAGCCAGCACACAATGGCTGCTTCCAATCTTCTGGCTGACATAGGCAGAATCGGGCAACGCGCGGGCGATCACGACAGCCAGATCGAGTTGTTCCTCGAGGAGGTTGGGCATGCGTTGCGAGAGCAGCAAGTCGACCGAAACCTCCGGATACGCTTCGCGGTAAGAAAGCACCGCACGCGTTACAAGCTCACGCCCCAGCCCCGGCACGGCGTGAACGCGCAACGTCCCACGCGGCTCGAGCAACGCGCTGCTCGCCTCGGCTTCGGCATGCTCGATGTCGGCCAGGATCGACACGCAGCGCTCGTAAAAGCGGCGGCCCGCGTCGGTGACGACGAGGCGTCGCGTTGACCTTTGCAACAGTCGCGTGTTGAGCCCTTCCTCGAGCACTGAAACGGCTCGCGAAACATTACCGACCGTGGTATCGAGATGGTTGGCGACGGCAGTGAAACTGCTCATCTCCACGACCTTCACGAATACCGACATGTTGTAGACCTTGTCCATTCCGATTCTTCCCGTTGAGCTTTCATTCTTCTTTCCTCAATCGCGTGCGACAGGTTCAAAGCTACGCCACAAGCACACCCAGCATGATACGCGTGGGGTTCGCCGAGAGCAGAGACGGGGTCAGGCAGCTCTATTCCCCCAGGTAGCACGTTCAAAAACAGCACGGGCGTTCCAAAAAAAACGGCGCGATTTTCCCTCCAGCAACAAGACTGATTCTTTCCTGCTCCCCTAAAAGCCGATCGTCTTCAGGCCTAGACTTCGTTCCGTAGTCAGGCACTCGCTGCACTTCACACCGAATGGAGCACCGCTTTCCTTCCAGGAACCGAAAGATGAAACGCACGCTTTCCATGCTCATGCTCGCCGCCACGCTCGCGGTGCCTATCCGAGCAACCTGATCAGACGTGCTTCGATTGCGCGAACATACCGCTCTCTTGATACGGATGCCTAATTTTTAATTATTGATGGAGGTAACATCATGAACGCAAGCTACGAACCGCTATACCTGTTTATCGACGGCAAATGGATTACTGCACAAGAACGCGAAACCGCACCGGTCGTCAACCCTGCCACGAAACGCGAACTGGGCCGCGTGCCGCTCGCCACTAGCGCCGATCTCGACCACGCGCTCGCTGTCACACGCCGCGCATTCGAGGTCTGGCGCAAGACGGTACCCGCCGAACGCGCGCGCATTCTCAGGAGCGCCGCCGAGCTTATGCGCGAACGCGCGCCGCGAATCGCAGAACTGATGACGCTCGAAGAAGGTAAGCCGCTTGCCGAGAGCCGCGATGAAGTACTGCGTGCCGCGGAGTACTTCGAATGGTTCGCGGAAGAGGCGCGCCGCATCGACGGCCGCGTGGTGCCGTCGAACTGCCCTGGCGTGCAGCAACTTGTGAAAAAGCAGGCAATCGGTCCGGTGGCCGCTTTCACACCTTGGAATTTCCCGGCCATCACGCCCGCTCGCAAGCTCTCGGCGGCGCTGGCAGCAGGCTGCAGCGTGATCATCAAGCCCGGCGAGGAAAGCCCCGCCACCGCCCTCGCGCTGGCCCGCGCGCTCGACGACGCAGGTCTGCCCAAAGGTGTTTTGCAGGTGGTGTTCGGCGTGCCCGATGAGGTCTCGAAGCAGTTGATCGCATCACCGGGGATCCGCAAAGTCACCTTCACGGGTTCGGTGCCCATCGGCCGTCTGCTCTCGGCGCGCGCGGCGGAAGGCGTCAAGCCCATCACACTCGAGCTCGGCGGCCACGGCCCGGTACTGGTGTTCGACGACGCCGACGTGGAGAAGGCGGCCGTCGACGGTGCGGCTAACCGCTTTCGCGGCACCGGCCAGGTCTGCATCTCGTCGACGAGATTCCTGATCCAGCGCGGCGTCTACGAGGAGTTCGTCGAACATTTTGTGCGGGCAACAAAGGCACTCAGGGTGGGCGACGGCATGGAACCCGACACCCAGGTCGGGCCGCTTGCCAATCCGCGCCAGCTTGCCAAGATGGAAGAACTGGTGGCGGACGCGGTGGCGCGCGGCGCAAAAGTGCTCGCGGGCGGCAAACGGATTGAAGGCGACGGCTACTTTTTCGAGCCGACCGTGCTCGCCGACGTGCCGATGGACGCACGCGTCATGCACGAAGAGCCGTTCGGCCCGATCGCCGTGCTGATGCGCTTCGAATCACTCGCCGACGGTCTTGCCGAAGCGAACCGTCTGCCGTACGGCCTTTCCGCCTATGCATTCACGCAGAACGCACGCACCGCGATCGACGTAGGCGATGGCCTTGAGGCCGGCATGATCGGCATTAACCAATACCGCATTGTCGCGACCGAACTGCCGTTTGGCGGCATGAAGGAAAGCGGTCACGGTTCGGAAGGCGGTGTCGAGGGTATCGAGTACTACCTCACGCACAAGTTCATCAGCCAGGCTTGAAAGGAGAATCGTCATGTCACACGCAGATTTCAGCAGCCCACGCGAAGCAGCGCGCGCCTTCACGCCGAAACTCGCAGAGTTCGTCGACGCCACGCTCTATCCGAAAATCTGGAACGACCCCGCGCTTTCGCTGCGCGACCGTAGTCTCGTGACGGTCGCCGCGCTGATCGCGGGCGGCCATCTCGACGAACTCCCCGCGCATTTGCGCCGCGCCGTGAATAACGGCGTGACATCCGAAGAACTGTCCGCCGCGATCACCCACCTCGCGTTTTACGCAGGTTTTCCGGCCGCGATCTCGGCCTCTGCCGTTGCGCAGGCCACGCTTGCCACGCCACACGAGCGTGCTTTGAACCCGAGCCAAACAACCAAGGAAGCGCAATCATGAAAGCCATCACATTCGAAGAATTCGGCGATGCCGACGTGCTGAAACTTGCCGACGTGCCGGTACCGGAGGTACGTCCCGACGATCTGCTGGTGCGCGTGCATGCCGCCGGCGTGAACCGAGCAGATCTGACACATCGCCGGGGCGGCTATGGCCGTCCCAACTTCGGCGACTCGACCATCATGGGCCTTGAAATAGCGGGTGAAGTGATCGAGGTCGGCAACGAGGTGCAGGGTTACAAAGTGGGCGATCGCGTGATGGGCGTAGTAGGCGGGGGCGCGTACGCAGAGGTTGCACGCATCGACTGGCGCATGGCAATGCCGATTCCCGCCGTGCTCGACTACGTGCACGCCGCGGCGATTCCCGAAGTGTTCGTCACCGCTCACGAAGCGATGCTGCATCTTGGGGGCTTACAGCGCGGCGACTCCGTTCTGATTCACGCGGCGGCAGGGGGTGTGGGCTCGGCCGCGGTCCAACTGGCGTATGCGACCGGTGCACGGGTCTTCGCTACAGCCGAAGGCAGCAAGCTTGAGCGCGTCGTGCAACTTGGGGCCGACGTGGTCATCGACTATCGCACTGAAGATTTCACTGAAGTCATCAAGAAGACGACGAACGGCCGAGGAGTTGACGTCGTGATCGACTTCGTGGGCGCCCCGTATTTCGCGCGCAACGTGGCTGCGCTCGCGAATGGCGGTCGGCTGATCCAGGTCGGCATTCTTGGCGGTGGCGCTCAGGTGGCCGTCGAACTGGAACAGATCCTTTACCGTCACCTGCAGATCAAGGGAACGGTGATGAAGTCCCGCCCGCAAGAGGAAAAACACGCGATGGTGCGGCGTTTTCGCGAGCATTGGCTCGAGCGCTTCGACGGCGGTGCCCGCCTGGAGCCGGTCGTGGACAGCACATTTGCGCTCGCTCGGGCCGCTGATGCACATCGGCGCATGGAATCAGCCGCCAATGTTGGAAAGATCATCCTGACCATGGCGGCAGACGACCTGGTGTGATGTGCATCGACCGTTGTCGATTCGATACGCACAACCGCCACCTCAGGTTTATGGCGTTTTGCCGGCGCGGCCGTTGTCTTGCCCCCGCGCCGGCGCGTCCACGACTTCCGTTCTGACTGGTTCGTCGAGGCCGAGTAACGCCGGTGAAAGGAAGCAGCCCATGACCGCGGACAGAATAATAAAAATCGCGGCCGCATCGACCAACAGTCCGAAGCGCATGAAAATAAAGAAGCAGCACAGAAGATTCAGCAGATGCAGGCATATACCCAGAGCGGTGACACCCTTAGGGAGGGTTCTTATGAATAACGCGAACCGAGAATGGGGGCGAGGCACATACCAGATGATCAGCATACCGAACGTCATGATCAACGCGCATTCAGCCCATTTCAACCACGTGGGGCGGCGCAGAAAACGTCCCTCGAAAATCGTCTCGATGACCTGCGCCTGAATCTCGATACCCGGCACCAACTTGCCCAACGCGGTCGTGCGCATGTCAGTCACGCCGGCACCGGTCAGTCCGACCAGCACCAATTTGTCCCGGATCCGTTCCGGATCGACTGTTCCCTGCAGGAGGTCGCGTGCCGATACGTAGCGGCTCAGCGTCGATCGAATGGACGCGAAATGCAACCAGATGTCCCCGCCGGGCTGTGTGGGCACCAGCGCATCAGCAACGCCCACCGCTTGCACGCCCGATGTGTCGGCAAAAACGTCGATCGCAGCTGAACCCGTGGCGAGGCGGAGCATTTCAATCGGCAGACCGGGGACCAGCTTCTCCCTCAATCCCATGATGAGAGGAATGTGCCGGACGACGCCTTGTTCGACCGCCACGCTCAGCATCGCCTGCCCGTGCGCCGCCGCCTGCAGCTCCGGCAGGCTGGCGAGCACATAGTCGAACCGTCTCACGTAGTCCAGTGGGTCGGTGCCGTGCACGAGGATCGGAGCGCTTCGCATATCAGTGCTGGTGGCGAAGGCGGCATGATCGAGCGCAGCGGCACCCAGGATGGTCGGCGCCGCGCGCAACGATCTGGCGAGAATGGCTTCGTGACTGGGTAGAGCCCGTAAGCCGGCGGCGAGCGTTTCAGCCGTTTTCGGCAGATTGCCGGCGACCTTGTCGGGTGAGGTTTGATCCGGCTCCGGCATGTAAATGTCGAGACCGATAGCCAGCGGTTTCAGTGCCGCAATGGCATCGATAAGACTCGCAAGTCGATTTCGCGGCCAGGGCCATTGACCGACGGTTGCGAGCGTCTCCTCGTCGATCTCGACAATGGTCACAGGCTGAGCAGTCGGAATGCGTGGGAAGTGGCGTTGATACTGATCGAATAGAATTTGCCGGGCCGTTTTAAAAGAGTCGGGAAGCGCCTCGTCGAGCGTATCCACGAAAGCGGGACGCGCTATGTCGCTCGGCCATTCGCTGCACAGGTTGAGCAGGCTCAGGCCAAACAGCACCGCCAGTGCCACCGGACGACCCTGAGCCGCCTTCAGCAGATGTCTGATACGGGCATGCCATAGGTCGAAAAAGCGTTTCATCGACGGGAACGCCATTCAGCGCCGATGAATGGCGCGGATCATTGGAGTGTAATGACTGCGCGCCGGTTCATGCGATTGGGAACGCCATCTGCGGTGGGCACCAGCGGCTCTCGCTTGCCGCGGGCAGCGGTCTCGATTTTTTGGGTGGGAACGCCTTGCTTGATCAGGAATGCTGCAACCGTCTTCGCCCGCTGCATGGAGAGTTGGTCATTGAATTCCTGAGAGCCCGCCAGGTCGGTATGACCGACCACCACCAGCTGCGGCGCGGGCCAGGTCGCCAGAACGGCTTTTAGCTGTTTGACCGTGGCCGCCGACTCAGGGGCCAATTCAGTCGCGGAATCAAACAGAAAGAAGATCGTAAATGTCATGGGGCGAGGCGGCCGGGCCGCAAGCAGCTCGCCATATCGTGTCTCCACGGTGGATTGGCTATCCGTCGTTTTTTCTATGGCTCCGCCCTTGGTGACGTCGACGCCGGCGTAGGCCTTGTCTATTTTCTGCTCTGCCGAGGCGCTGTGAACGATGACCGCTCCGACTTTGCCATCAGGATCCGGCAATAGAATAATTTTGTCCGGCGTGCTGCACGCAGCGAGGAAAAGCGGCATGACGCATGCCGCGGCAAAGACCAGCCCGTGAGGTCGAATTGCAGCCTTCAACGTGCCCCTCCCGTTTATTTATCGCCGACTTCGATGATGAATTCGGTCCCGCGCACGCCCAGCGTGGTAGTTGGCGTGCTGAAGCGGACCGCATCCGGATTCGCCTTCGCCAACTTCCCGGAAATCACGGCCAGGGAGCCGCGTTTGACGGAGGCGTCGAGCGTGCCTTCGTGAGTCGTGGTATTGAACGCGAATTTGTTGAGTTCGAGGATGGTATTGGCGCCGGCCGAGAGTTGGGTGGTGTCCCGCAGCGTGATACCGACCGAGGATTCCGGGCCTGTCACGATGCGATCGTTGCCGTAAACCTCGCTGCCGATGGCCGCACCCGAACTTCCTTCAGCCCGCTCGATCTTCACCGTGCCCTTCACCGTCTTGACGACGCCGGCAGCATCGGCGGCCAGCGCATCGGCGACCGCCACGCACCCGCAGGCAAGAATCAAGGCATATTTGATGGCTCGAAGACACATCGGCGGCACCTGATTTGCGTATAGCGGCTTTCCGTGGGGCAGCACGGCCCCCAATGTCGACCCGGCGTTGTGAGCGTCCATTCCCCAACTTTTCGTAGAGCGGGGGCTTGTGAAGGACCTGCAGAAATACTGCTCGTGGAGCTCAGGTGGAGGTTTGTCTGCTGCATCGAACAGAATATGGCGCTGATCCAAATGGCTCTGTGCGGTTCCGCGCATATCGCAACACACACATCTTTGGCAGCCGGCTCCAACCGGAGCGACCAATTCGTTATCGATTTTTCCACGCAGAGCGCTGATCTAAACCGTGGCTAGGCGATGCAGTGCCTACAGCACGCCTGATTGACGAGCTCCATTCACACTGGCAGGCACGCGACGACCGTTACTCGGAATTGCACGCCGACCGGCGTGGAACAGGATCGGGAAAGAGCTATCCGGACAGTACGCGTGTCGCTGGTCGGTGGCCGACCTGTTCCCGGTCTCACGAGGAAACCATCAAGGGCAGGACATGACGACACCTCATTCAGTTAGGCTTCGATCCACTAACCGCCGCGCAAAGCCGCGATAACCAGGCGAACCGCAAGCGATGACTGGCGCCGCGTCGCATAGTACGCGTGATGCCCAGTCAACGTAGGAAACCAGTCTTCAAGAATCCAGCAAAGTCGTCCCGCCTGGACACTCGGTTCCGCGAGCGCCTTTGGAAGGTAAGCGACTCCGAATCCCTTCAAAGCCGCGTCCAGCATCTGGTACGAGTTATTGAAAACGAGCTGGCCGCTCACTTTCACCTCCAGCCGGCGTCTGCCTTTTCTAAGCTCCCACGGCATGAGCGTGCCCCTCGTGGGTAACCTCAAATTGATGCAATTGTGGGTGGTGAGTTCATGCGGTGCGCTCGGCGGTGGCGTTTTGCGAAGGTATTCCGGTGCCGCGACGATCGCCAGCGTTTCATCCGGCGCAATCCGTACAGCGATCATGTCCTTCTCAACCTGATCCCCCAAACGCACCCCTATGTCAAAACGCTCCGCGACAATGTCCGACAGGCCGTAGTCGTTGATCAGTTCAATGTGCAGCTCTCGATGTTCGCGCAACAACCCTTGCAGCTTGGGCCAGATGTACTGGTTCGCGGCGTAGTCTGTCGCGGAGATCCGCACCGTCCCTACCGGTCGTTCTCGAAGTTCAGCGACCGCCTGCAACTCCGCTTCGATCTCTTCAAGTTTCGGAGCAACGGAGTCGAGAAGGCGTTGACCGGCTTCTGTCGTGGAAACACTGCGAGTCGTGCGATTGAGCAGGAGCATTCCAAGCTTCGTTTCAAGCGAAGTCACCGTTCTGCTCAGAGATGACTGCGATACACCTAGTTGCGCGGCAGCGTGCGTAAAACTCCGCTCGCGTGCCACGGTTAGAAGCGCGACCAGATCATTCAGGTCCGGAGTAGGCATTTATGCACCTGTGCATGAGTGTATGCCCATTTTGCCACCTGGTCGGGAGCCGGCTGAAGAACTAAATTATCTGTCATCGCGCTCCATGGCCGCACGTGCATCGCAGTCACGCCCCCAATACGTCAAAGGATCAGAACCATGACCCAAGAAGCTCAGACCATCGTCCGTAACGGCGCCAAGCCGTCCATCAAAGGCCCTGAAAGCTGGTTTACCGGCGCCGTTCGTATCGACAGCCTCTTCCAGGCGGAGGCCCCGGCGCGCCTTGGCGGCGCCATCGTCACATTCGAGCCCGGCGCACGCACCTTCTGGCATACGCACCCGCTCGGGCAGACTCTGGTCGTGCTTTCAGGTGTAGGTTGGACGCAATGCGAAGGCGGCTCGCGAACCGAAATTCGCGCTGGAGACGTCGTCTCGTGTTCGTGCGGCAAGCGGCACTGGCATGGCGCTGCCGCGACAACGGCAATGTCGCATCTTGCGGTCACCGAAATGCTCGATGGCAAAAACGTCGAGTGGATGGAGCCGGTGACTGATGAGCAGTATCACGCTGGCCCGCTCGTTACTGAGTAACTTGGCGTTTTTCGTTTTTTTCGTTGTGGGGAAAGCTGAGGGGCGATACATCAGCTCGATGGGCAGGGATTTTTTCAGTCAATTTGATTGCATGAGTCCATGTCTGTTCGCCAATCGATCCGAACGAAACGCTCGTAATCGATGACTCGATTGCTTCAAGTTGGTCGCTTCCCAGCGCATGTCACGCGCAAGAGACTCAACTTTGCCTGGCCATGTCGTTCAGTGCGTGCGCACTGCGGGCGTAACGCCTCGGAGCCATCCCTGACCACCGATGAAATGCTCGCGCAAACGCTTTCTCGGAGGTATAGCCAACCGTTTCCGCAATCTCGATCAGCGTGCGTTTGCCTCGCTTCAATTCACCGCTCGCGAGATACATCCGATAGGCGGTCAGATGGCCGATTGGCGTGTCGCCGACCACGTCCATAAAACGCGCGCTGAAGCGCGAGCGCGACATGCCCGCCGCCGCCGCGAGCCCCGCGACACTCCATTCCCGACACGGCTCCCGATGAATCAGCGCCACCGCGCGTCCGATCTGAGGATCGGCTAGACCGCGCAGCCAGCCGGAATGATTCGCGGTCGACTGCAGATGCGCGCGCAGCAACTGAACGAACAGCACGTCCGAAAGCCTCGAGGCCGCGATCGCCCAGCCGGGTTGGCAGGCCATCGATTCCTGAATGAAGCTTTGCAGTGTGCTGGCGAGCCAGGGCGCCACGGCCGGATCGTCTGCGCGCACGTGGATCAACGTCTGCAACACTGAGAAAAGCGGACTGCGAATGATGTCGCGATAGACCACGATGCCCGTATAGAGCTCGCTGGTCGCGCCGCCGCCGCCCGCGGTGAATTCGAGCGGCGTATCGAAGCGTGGATAAATGCCCTTGTCGGCCATCAGCGAATCGAACGGGACCGGCGGTTCGTCGGGCGCCGATGCCATGATGTGTTCGTTGCCATGCGGCAGCAACACGAAATCCCCCGGTTTCACGTATACCGGTGGCTCGCCTTCGACCATCAGATAAAACGGACTGCCGGTGCACATGCGAAATGCGGCGCCAGACACGGCGGGTTTGCGGATCGCCCACGGCGCACTCAACGTGAACCGCCCGGTGACGACCGCGTCCGCACGCAGGTCAGCAAGAATGTCGCTCAGCAGATCTGTTGCCATAGTGATACTCCGTGGATCGCACCGTGATGCCGACTGCGCGGTAGATCCAGCGGTTAGGTCCTCGCGAAGCGCCGCGCGCTCAGAAACGCTGCTGGATGCCGGCCATCACGCCGAGCTGGTTTTGCCCCGCGCCGACCGACCCGCCCGCGGCGACGGCAGCCGCGCCGCGCGAGCTATTCGTCACGTAGCCGACCGACGTGTACACCGTGGTGCGCTTCGACAGCAGGTAATTCACGCGCCCAACGAATAACGTGGAGTCCGATGTCTCGCGCAGCAAATAACGCAGCGCCTGGGCATCAAATGATAACGCCGGTGTCGCATAGTACGAAGCGCCGAGAAAATAAATATCGGACTGGCTGTGCGCAGCCGCCGACGTATTGCGGCGAATCCAGCCGCCGCCCACTTTTGCGGAACCGAACTTCGCGTACGCATCCACAATCGTGCGCGTATCGGTGTACGCCGCGCTCGATAGTGGCGCGGACGCGCCCGTGCCGCCGCGCATCACATCATATGAAGCGGCAGCGCCGAATTGCGGCGCGTCGTACGCGAGCATCATGGTGTATTGCCGACATGCGACCGGGTCGCCCGCCACATTGCCGGCGCAGTTGGTCGCGGACGGACCGGCGGGGCCCGCCGCGTCACGCCCGGTGCTATAAGTTCCACCCACGGTAAAGCCGTTGAACTTGCCCAGGTAACCCGCTGCATTGTCGCTGCGCGCGTTCGGCAAATAGCTGTCGAAGCTCGCCATGGAATGGATCGACGGGCCGATCACGTCCGCGTTCAACAGCACGTACATCGACATGTTCATCTGCCGGCCGAGCGTCAACGCGCCGTACGGAGAACTGACGCCGACGTTCGCCTGACGCCCGAACAGGCGTCCGCCGTAGTTGAGCGCGCCGCCATTTAGCGCAAAGCCATTTTCGAGCACGAAGAACGTCTTGTAGCCCCCGCCGAGATCCTCGGTGCCGCGCAGTCCGAAGCGCGACGGCACTTCACCCGTCAGCGAAGGCATGCCGATGACAGAACCGCCGCTCGCTGCTTTGTTGTAGTACTGGACGCCTGTGTCGACAATGCCGTACAGCGTCACGCTGCTTTGCGCCTGTACGCCGCCGCTGGCGAATGCTGTCACTGCTGCGAGCCATGTCGCGGAGAGAACCGATCGTGTCACCTTCATTTTTCACCAAGCCTTTTATGCAGCAATGCTTATCATTGTGGGTTTGGAGTCGGTCACGACAACCGGCCTCCCCGAAAATGCGCGACTCGAACAGCTGTGTGTTCTTATGGCCGCACATCGCGCATCGGCCGCCGGCGGTTCGACACGAACCGGCGAGCAGATGGGGGGATTCTTGGCGACGCAAAAAAGCACGCCAAGGACCGTGGCTCCCGAAAAAGTATCCGATCGTCTCGTTTTGAAATTAAGCAACGGCTCCATGGCGGAGCCTGATCCGCATACGGAACAAGGGCTACAGACTCGAACGGGAGAGCGCGTCTGCGGCGGCTTTCACGCTGGCTTCGGCGGTGGCGCGCAGCGTCTCATCCGCGGAAAAAGCGCTGTTCGGGCCCGCGACGCTCAATGCCGCGACCACGATGCCCCGGCTGTCCC
The DNA here is from genome assembly GCF_046028015.1 of Paraburkholderia sp. RL17-383-BIF-A. Taxonomy (NCBI): domain Bacteria; kingdom Pseudomonadati; phylum Pseudomonadota; class Betaproteobacteria; order Burkholderiales; family Burkholderiaceae; genus Paraburkholderia; species Paraburkholderia sp. RL17-383-BIF-A. Next base: position 103,717 of record NZ_JARESR010000029.1, read on the forward strand.
TGACCGCCGCCGCGCACGAATCGATGCCCGCTTCGAGGCCGGAGAAACTCCAGGCGCAGCCGTTCGCGCGCACGGTGTCGAGCGCTGCGGCCAGTGTGTCCCAGTCGGGCCGGTCCTCGTCTTCGGGATAGCTCGCGTAGAGCGCTTCGAGCGCCGCCGGCGCGAGGCCGGCGAGCATCGCGAGCCCAGGCGTCGCGCGATGTGCGGGAATCCGGCTACCCACGCGAATCCGGCTCACGAGTGGCATGTCCGGCGTCTCGCACAGCAGATAGACGATCCGGGGTCCTTCGAGCACCGCGAGATACGCTGACAGGCCGGTTTTCTCCACCAGTCCGGGCAGTATCTGGCGCGCTCGCGCCGTCAGGTCAGAGCCGCCGAGCGCGCTCGCCGCGAGCGTCAGAAACGGCATGCCGAGACGATGTGATCCACCCTGCGGGTTCGCCTCGATCAGCTCTGCGGCCTTGAGCGACTCGAGCAGGCGCATCACCGTCACGCGGTTCACGTTGATCTGTCGCGCCACGTCGCTCAGATTGGCGGTCGAACCACCTTCGGCGATGAACCGCAGCAAACGGAACGCGCGTTCCACCGGCGAAGCGGAATTGTCGGCGGGCTTTGGGGTGTCGGGTGTCTCTGTCATCGAGGCATGTTCAGTGGTGAGCGGCTACGCCAGTTCGCGAGCCTGTTCCGTCAGCGGTACGGTCCACGCATCGTAGCCGTACACCCAGTCGGCGTTGCCGCCGGCCTTGAGCCAATTATTGCCGCGCGACCCGATCTGGATTTGCGCCGTGCGCGACTGACGCGCCTCGGCATAGCGCGCCAGCGCCGCGCCGAGGCCATCCGGGCCGATGTCCTTCAATGCGCGCGAGAGCACTACGGCATCTTCGATAGCCATGCCCGCGCCTTGCGCCATGAACGGCATCATCGGATGGCAGGCGTCGCCGAGCAGCGCCATACGTTGACCGGTCCATTTCGGCAGCGGATCGCGAATATACAACGCCGACGCGAGCACGGTGTCACACGCGGCGAGCAACGCGCGGGCTTCCGGATGAAACGCCGCATACGCCTCGCGCAACGCGTCCGGGTCGCCGGGCGTGGTCCACGATTCGTGGGTCCAGTCGGCCTGCGACGTGGTCGCGAAGATGAACACGTCGCGGCCACGGTTCAGCGGGAATGTGACAATCTGCAGATCGTCGGTCGGCCCCCACCATTTGACGAACGCGCCAAGATCGCCACCCGAGAGCCGGTCGGCCGGCACGACCGCGCGGTACGACACGATGCCGGTGAACTGCGGGCGTTCGTCGCCGAACAGGAACTTGCGCACACCCGAATGGATGCCGTCCGCACCGATCAGCAGGTCGAATGCGTGGGTCGAGCCGTCCGCGAGCCTGACCGTCGCACTGTTCCCGGTTTCGCCGAACGTCTCCGTGCGCTTGCCGAGGTGAAGTTCGCCGGGCAATAGCGCCTGCTCGAGCGCCGCCATCACGTCCGCGCGATGCATGGTCAGTTGCGGCGCGCCGTATTTGCGTTCTGCCTCGTCCGACATGGCCAGCCGCGAGGTTTCCTCGCCGGTGTCCCACATCCGGCTGATCCGCGCGCTCGGACGCGCCGCCGTCTCGCGCAACTGCGCGCCGACGCCGAGTCCGTCGAGCGCGCGCACCGCGTTGGGCGTCAGGTTGATGTCCGCGCCGACGCGCCCGAAGCGCTCCGCCTGTTCAAACACGGTGACCTGATGCCCCGCCTTGCGCAATGCGATTGCTGCGGCCAGCCCGCCAATTCCGCCACCGATGATCCCGATCTTCAGCATGTCCATCCTCACGTTATGACGTTCTATATGTTCAATATTGAACATATAGAACGTAAATGAACAGTCATTCTGAGGCGAATTGTTTTTGACAGCAAGCGGGAAAGACCAGGAAAAACCCGCCCCTCGGCGTCAGGCAAGCGGATAGGCACGCGAGACGAACGGCAACCTTTTTGGATTTTGGAGAGGTTGTGCAACGCCGGGCCCGTCGCGAAGAATTCACACATCGCCGGCAGTGCATGGCTCATGCGCCAAGCCGCGTTTCCAACGTTCGAGGACACAGGACATGTTGAGTCAGGAAAAAAACAATCTACTCACCCAGGTGGGTCCGGGCACGCCGATGGGCGACTACTTGCGCCGCTACTGGCACCCGGTCGCGGGCGTCAGCGAGTTCGATCAGAAATCGGTGCGACCGATCCGGTTGTTCGGCGAGGACCTCGTGCTCTTCAAGGACCTGAGCGGCACGTTCGGCCTCGTGCAGCGCCGTTGCCCGCATCGCAACGCCGATCTCGCGTTCGGTTTCGTCGAGCAATGCGGCTTGCGCTGCGCGTATCACGGCTGGGAATTCGATGCGAGCGGCCAATGCACGCACCAGCCGTATGAAGAGATCGTGGACGTCGACGCGCGGCTGCGTCAGAAGACAAAGATCACCGCGTACGAAGTGCGCGCGAAGGCCGGCATGATCTGGGCCTACATGGGCCCCGCGCCCGCGCCGGAATTGCCGGACTGGGAGCCGTTCAACTACACGAATGGCTTCGCGCAGGTCGTGATGGCGGAAGTTCCGTGCAACTGGTTTCAGTGCCAGGAGAATTCGATCGATCCGATCCACTTCGAATGGACGCACAACAACTGGACCGAGCGGCAACAGGACAGCCAGTCCGAACACGTGCCGACGCACTTGCGCACGCTGTACGAAGAGTTCGATTACGGCTTCATCTACAAACGTCTGCGCGCGCACGAAAACGAGGAGAACCCGATGTGGACCACGGGCCGCGTGACTCTGTGGCCGAACGGCTTTTACCTTGGACACCATTTCGAATGGCGCGTGCCTATCGACGATGAAAACACGTTGAGCCTGCTGTGGGTATTCAACAAGGTGCCGAAGGAACAGGAGCCCTATGTTCAGCAACACATTCCTTCGTGGTATGGGCCAGTGCGCGACGAAAACGGCGAGTGGATCACGAGCCACGTGGCAAACCAGGACTTCGCCGCATGGGTCGGCCAGGGCGCGATCACCGACCGCACCAAAGAGACGCTGGGCGCGAGCGATCGCGGCATTGTGATGTTGCGCCGGCGCTTCTTCGAGGAACTCGAAGCGGTGGCCGAGGGCAAGACGCCGAAGGGTTTGATTACCGACAGCGCCGCGAATCACAACGTCTATTTGCCGTCGGCGTGCCGCGACGAAATGCTGAACGGCATGACGCGCGAAGCGCTCGCCGCGCATCCGCTGCTCGGCGCCTATCTGCGCGATTTCATCGGACAGTACGGACAACCCGAAGAAGTTCGGGAAGCGTATGAGGCGGCGATCGGACAGAAGGTCAATCGCGCGCGCTTTTTCTCGGTGCACGGTGCGCGTCAGAAAGACGAGCGCGAAACCGAGACGTCCTGATTGCGCGGCGCAGTCATCTATCGAGAGTATGAACACATGGACGAACAATCAGTTGCCGGCGGCGCGGCGCGCCCTGGCGCGAGCCTCAGTGCACGGGTTCGCACGATCCGCCATGAAGCCGCGCGGGTTCTGAGTATCGAACTCGTACCGGTGGAAGGCACCGTGTTTCCGCCTTTCACACCGGGTGCGCATATCGATCTGCATTTGCCGAACGGCATCACGCGCAGCTATTCGCTCGTCAACTCGCCGGACGAAAGCGCTCGCTATGTAATCGGCGTGCTGGACGATGCAAAGAGTCGCGGCGGTTCGCGCTACGTGCATGAGCAATTGCGTTGCGGCACGACGATCCAGATCGGCAAGCCGCGCAACAACTTCGCGCTCGATGAGCAGGCAAGTGGGACCGTGCTGGTTGCGGGCGGCATCGGCATCACGCCGATGCTGTGCATGTACCGCCGTTTGCGTCAGACGCGCAAGAACGCGTGTCTCGTGTATTGCGCGCGCACTCGTGCGCAAGCGGCGTTTCTCGACGAACTGGCGGCGCTGCGCGGCGACGTGATTCTGCATTTCGACGACGAACACGACGGACGCCCATTCGATCTCGCCGCATTCCTCGCGCAACAACCGGCTGGCGTTCACGCCTACTGTTGCGGACCGGGCGCGATGCTGAGCGCGTTCGAAGCTGGCTGCGCCGTTGCCGGCATTCGCAACGTGCATATCGAGCGCTTTGCCGCGAGCCTTCCTGTCGCCGATACGCAGCAGCCGGGCTACTCGGTGACGCTCGCGCGCAGCGGCAGAGAGCTCGTCGTACCGGCGGGCAAAGCGCTGCTGGACGTGTTGCTAGAAGCCGGCGTCGATGTCGAATACAGCTGCCGCGAAGGACTGTGCGGCGCATGCGAAACCCGCGTGCTGAGTGGTTGCCCGGACCACCACGATTCCGTACTGACGCAATCCGAGCGAGCCGCCGGCAAGGTAATGATGATCTGCGTCTCCCGCGCGAAGAGCGAATCGCTGACTCTCGACCTGGCCTGAATTTCATCTAAAGCCGCGTTCTTCCCCGCAGTATCCCTTTCGAGGACATGATGGAAATCTCAAGCACAATGAAACAGAACGACGCTGACGTCGTCACGCGCGCAAGCGGTCTGCATGACGCGGCGACCATCTCGGCGAGAATCGAACGTTTGCCGCTCACACGCTGGCATACACGGGTGCTGGGAGTCATCGGCTTCGTCCACATGACCGATGCGTTCGACGCGTTGACGATCGCTTTCGTCATGCCGGTGCTGATCGGCCTGTGGCATTTGACGCCCGCGGACGCGGGTTGGCTGGTCTCGGGCGGCTATGTCGGCCAGACCATCGGCGCGCTGTTTTTCAGCGCCGCCGCCGAACGCTTTGGGCGCTTGCGCGTGCTGCGCTGGATTCTCGTGATTCTGGCGCTGGGCAGTCTCGCATCGGCGTATGCGCCCAGCTATGCGGTATTTATCGCGTTGCGGTTCTTCCAGGGCATTGGGCTCGGTGGCGAGTCGCCCGTCTCGGCCACTTACATGAACGAACTGTGCCCCGCGAAAACACGCGGCCGGTTGATTTTCATTCTTCAATCGACGTTTGCGATCGGCAATCTGATTGCCGCGATTGCCGCGATGTGGCTGATTCCCACCTATGGATGGCAGGCGATGTTCGTGGTCGGCGCGCTGCCCATCGTGCTCGCGGCGATCCTGCCGCGCACCGCGCCTGAATCGCCGCGCTGGCTTGCGATCAACGGACGCGCTGCCGAAGCAAATCAGATCGTCGAACGCATCGAACAATCCATGCCCGCTTCCGACTATGCACGCCTGCCCGCTTTGCAAATTGTCGAAACCCAACCCGACGGAAAGAAGGAGTCGTTTCGCGCGCTATTCAAGGCTGGTTTTGCGGCGCGCACGTTGGTGGTGTGGGTGATGGCCTGCTGCGCGAGTCTGACGACGTACGGCATTCTGGTCTGGCTGCCGTCGCTGTACCGGACGGTTTATCACTTGCCGCTCAATGTCGCATTGCGCTATGGAATGGTGAGCATGATCGCGACGTTCATCGGCACGGTGATCGGCGTATTCGTGATCGACTATCTCGGCCGCAGAAAGACTTTCGCCATCGCCTTTCTCGGCGCGGCGGTCCCGATGCTCTATCTCGCCTTCAGCGGTGCGCGCGTACCCGCCGAACAGGTATTGGTCCTGGCGTCGATCAGCGTTGCCATGATTGCGATCGTCCAGTGCGGAGTTTATGTCTATGCGCCCGAAGTGTATCCGACCCGAATCCGCGCCAGCGGCGCCGGCGCTGCGTCCGCCATCACACGGCTTTCGTCGGTGGTCGGTCCGGTCATGATCGGCGGACTGCTGACGTATCTGAGCGTTGAAGCGGTGTTTGGCTATTTCGCCATCGTCTCGGTGCTCGGGTCGATTGTGGTCGGCGCCTTCGCGATGGAAACGGGCGGCCGCATGCTCGACGAGATTTCAAAGTAGGCG
>NZ_JARESR010000003.1:0-364348 GCF_046028015.1 Paraburkholderia sp. RL17-383-BIF-A
ATCAGCCTGCGCTAGCGGGCGTTGCCGCCCGCCTCAGCCGCGAAATCAGGCGGCTTTGGTTTTCGCCTGGCCCATCATTCGCGTGATGTAGTACTGCTGCGCGATCGACAGCACGTTGTTCACGACGTAGTACAGCACCAGGCCGGCCGGGAAGAAGAAGAACATGACCGAGAACGCGATCGGCATGAACATCATCATCTTGGCTTGAACCGGGTCCGGCGGCGTCGGGTTCAGCTTGGTTTGCAGGAACATCGAGACGGCCATCAGCACCGGCAGAATGAAGAACGGATCCTGTTGCGACAGATCGTGAATCCAGAGAATCCACGGCGCGCCGCGCATTTCCACCGACGATAGCAGCACCCAGTACAGCGAGATGAACACCGGAATCTGAATGACGACCGGCAGACAGCCGCCGAACGGATTGACCTTCTCGGTCTTGTACAGCTCCATCAGCGCTGCGTTCATCTTCTGCGGATCGCCTTTGAAGCGTTCACGCAGTGCTTGCATGCGCGGCGTGATCGCCTTCATGCGCGCCATCGACTTGTAGCTCGCGGCCGACAGCGGGAAGAACACAGCCTTGATCAGCAGCGTGAGCAGCACGATCGACCAGCCCCAGTTGCCGACATAGCTGTGGATCTTCTCGAGCAGCCAGAACAGCGGCTTCGCGATGATCGTCACCCAGCCGTAGTCCTTCACCAGTTCCAGACCCGGCGCGATGCCCTCGAGCATGCGCTCTTCTTCCGGACCGGCGAACAGGCGCGCGGAGACGTCGACGGTTTGGCCCGGGGCGATGGTCGCGACCGGTTCCTTCACGCCGACGCGGTACAGCGCCGGATCGATCTTCTCAACGTAGATGTCGCGTTTCGCACCTTGCTGCGGAATCCAGGCCGACGCGAAGTAATGCTGAACCATCGCGATCCAGCCGTTGTCAGCCGAAGTCGCGTAATCCTGCTTGTTCTTGTCGATGTCGCCGAACGTCATCTTCTGGAAGTGATGCTGGTCGGTGTAGACAGCCGGCCCGATGAACGTGTGCGAGAAGCGCGGCGTTTCCACCGGCTGGTCGTCACGCACCAGTTCCATATAGACCGACGGGCTCACCGGCGTGGTGCCGACGTTCTGGATCTTCGTGTCGACGCCGATCACATAGCTGCCACGCGTGAACGTGTAGGTCTTGATGACCTTCACGCCGCCCTTCACCGGCGACTCGAAGCTGAGCTGGAACGACTTGGCGTCGCCCGTCAGGTCGTGCGGCTGGTTCGGCAACGGCGTGTAAATGTCGTTGTGATTCGGGAAATCGCCGCCGAGCAGGCCCGTGCGCGCCAGATATGTATGGTTCGCGGTGCGGTCGAACAGCGTGATGACGAGATCCGGTTGCTTGCCGTCGCCTTGCTTGACCAGCGACAGCTTCGACAGCGTGCCGCCGCGAGTGTCGATTTCGCCGCTATAGACGTCGGTGTTGAACTTGATCAGTTGCGATTGCGTGGCCGCCGGCGCGTTGCCCGGAGCGGCTGCGTTCGTGGCCGGCAGATCGGCGGGCTGGGTTCCCGGCGTCGTGGTTCCCGGTGCGGCGCTACCGACGGTCTTGGTCGGCGTGGCGCTCGGGAAGAACATCGACGGGCGTCCGTGGTCGCGTTGCCAGTTGTCGAACAGCATGACCGCTGACATGAAAAAGATGACCCATAGGACGGTGCGTTTGATATCCATGCGTTGTCTCAGTGTCGATGGAACGGCGCGTCAGCGCTTTTCAGAAGTGGGAGGCGGGACGAGATCGATGCCGCCCGCGGAAAACGGGTGGCAGCGGCAAATACGCCTGGCGGCGAGATAAGTCCCGCGCGCGGCGCCATGATACTGGATTGCTTCGCGCGCGTAATCAGAGCAGGAAGGGTAAAAACGGCACCGGTTGCCGAGCATTGGGCTCACGGCAACCTTGTAGAAACGCAGTAAAGCGAAAAGTACCGTTTGCATGGCTGGTGCGGCCGGACGGCGCCGCGCAACGTGGAGTACCGGGCGACGCCCGCGCAGCACGGCCGCCGGAGCGGCCTGAACTGCAAAGCGGGCAGTCACTTGAGCGTCATTCCGTCTTGGGCGCTTCCGCGGGCGGCGCCTCGCGACGGGTCACTTCGCGCGCTGCCTTGTCGAGCAGCGCCTCGATTTCGCTGCGGCACAGCGCCCTCAACGGCGGCGACGAAGCGCTCGGCAAAGCCTTCTTGTCGAAGCGCGTGTGCAAACGCAGCAGCACATCCCAACCGCCGAATTCCGCGCGACGCAGCCGGAAGGCTTCACGCGCGATTCGACGTACCAGATTACGCGTGGCCGCGCGCGGCGCATACTTCTTGCCGATCACGAGGCCTAAGCGAGCTTCGTTGCCGGTGGGCCGGCCGTACACCACGAAGTGCGCAGTGCGGCGCCACGGGCGCAAACGAAAAACGGATGAAAATTCATCCGTTTTCAGCAGCCTTGCGGCTTTGGGGAAGGCGGCTTGCGCTCGCAACGGAACCGAGCCCAGTTGCTGCGCTTCAGCCGTTCCCGCGTCACCGCGGGCTTCACTACCCGGCATAAGCGTCGCGTGCAACGCCTGCCTTAGATGGCGAGGCGCTTGCGGCCCTTCGCGCGACGTGCGTTGATGACCTTGCGGCCACCTGCGGTCTTCATGCGAACGCGGAAGCCGTGGGTGCGCTTGCGACGGGTAACGGAAGGTTGGTAAGTACGTTTCATGTTGCTCTCACTTGATCGAAAAATAACCGCGCGATCATCGCTGAAAGCGCAATGGCCGGAGGTTTACTGAATTGGTTTTCGCGGAACCCGCTATTTAAACCGGTTTTTCGTTGACCGTCAATAGTTTAGCCTGGTTCGGCCGTTCCCCGCGAGCAGTTCGCCAGGTGATCCGTCCCTGTGGATAACTCCCTTGTGGGTCCGATTTGGCGTTAGAATCTCGCCTTACTTCCCAAAAATCCTGCACGCCGCTCCGGCTCGCTTGCCCCGCAAACCCTTGTGGCACAAGCGCCTGGAGCCATTGCGCCTGGTTAGTCTGGCTGCTCAGGGCCTTGTTGCGTGCGCGCGACGGGGGCAGCGGCAACCGCCGTGCACACCATAACGACAGCAACTCGATGAACGATTTCTGGCAACACTGTTCCGCATTGCTGGAGCGTGAGCTGACGCCCCAGCAGTACGTGACGTGGATCAAACCGTTGGCCCCGGTCGCCTTCGACGCCGCTGCGAACACGCTTAGCATCGCCGCGCCGAACCGTTTCAAGCTCGACTGGGTCAAGAGCCAGTTCTCCGGCCGCATCGCCGATATGGCCCGCGATTTCTGGCAGGCTCCCGTCGACGTCCAATTCGTACTCGACCCGAAAGCCGGCATGCGCGCCCCTGTGGCAGCCGCGCCGGCACCGGTGCCGGTGCGTCCGGCTTCCGCGCCTAGTTCGATGGGCGGTAGCGCCGGCAACGGCGCTGCGGTGGACGCCGCCGTCGGCGCCGTGCAAGCGGCGCAGGCCGCGCGCACCGGTGGGGCGAACGGCGCGAACAACGCGATGGCCAATCTCAACGCGAACGCCCGCGCGGCAGCTGAACAAAACGCGAACGCGCGCGCCGCAGCGGCAGAAGATTCCGCCGACCTCGATCTGCCCAGCCTCGACGCGAACGAAGCCGCGGCCGCCCGTCGCACGTGGCGTCCGGGCCAAAGCGCCGGCTCGAATGGGAACGGCGAGACAGACTCGATGTACGAGCGCTCCAAGCTGAATCCGGTGCTGACCTTCGACAACTTCGTGACCGGTAAGGCCAACCAGCTGGCGCGCGCCGCGGCGATTCAGGTCGCGGACAATCCCGGCATCTCCTACAACCCGCTGTTCCTGTATGGCGGCGTGGGTCTGGGCAAGACTCACTTGATCCACGCAATCGGCAACCAGCTTCTAATGGACAAAGCCGGCGCGCGGATCCGCTACATCCACGCGGAACAGTATGTGTCCGACGTGGTGAAGGCGTACCAGCGCAAGGCGTTCGACGATTTCAAGCGCTACTACCACTCGCTCGACCTGCTGCTGATCGACGATATTCAGTTCTTCTCCGGCAAGTCGCGCACGCAAGAGGAATTCTTCTACGCGTTCGAGGCGCTGGTCGCCAACAAGGCGCAGGTGATCATCACCAGCGACACGTATCCGAAGGAAATTTCGGGTATCGACGACCGCCTGATCTCGCGCTTCGACTCCGGCCTGACCGTGGCGATCGAGCCGCCCGAGCTGGAAATGCGCGTCGCGATTCTGATGCGCAAGGCGCAATCCGAGTTCGTGAGCCTGAATGAAGACGTCGCGTTCTTCGTCGCGAAACACTTGCGCTCGAACGTGCGTGAACTCGAAGGCGCGCTGCGCAAGATTCTCGCGTATTCGAAATTCCACGGACGCGAAATCACAATCGAAGTGACGAAGGAAGCGCTGAAAGACCTGCTGACGGTACAGAACCGGCAGATTTCGGTGGAAAACATCCAGAAGACCACGGCTGACTTCTACAGCATCAAGGTCGCGGACATGTATTCGAAGAAGCGTCCCGCGAACATCGCGCGGCCGCGGCAGATCGCCATGTATCTGGCGAAAGAGCTGACCCAGAAGAGCTTGCCGGAAATCGGCGAGCTGTTCGGCGGACGCGACCACACCACGGTGCTGCACGCGGTGCGCAAAATTGCCGATGAGCGCAGCAAGGACGCGCAACTGAACCACGAACTGCACGTGCTGGAGCAGACGCTGAAGGGCTGAGCGGGCTGTCTGGAAAAAACGACCTGTTTATTTCTGAAGTCGCCCCCATTTTAGTGAGGCGGTTCCGTTTTCAGGCACAATACAGGTTTAACCGCCCGGCGGCCGCGGGCGGATTTCACGCCGTGACAGGCGCTGCGTGGCGCCGGCGGGGAGCCACGGCTGCGCGCGGGAACGCTGTCCTGGCAAGGCGCGCAGGCCGTTATATCAACGAAGGAACTCTATGCAACTGGTCAAGACCGAACGCGATAACCTCCTCAGGCCGCTGCAAACTGTGAGCGGCATCGTCGAACGCCGCCATACGTTGCCGATCCTCGCCAATTTGCTGATTACCAAGAACGGCCCGGACGTGTCGTTCCTGTCGACCGACCTCGAGTTGCAGATCACCACGCGTGCCGATTTCGGCGTGGGCGGCGATTCGGTGGCGACCACGGTGGCAGCGAGAAAGCTCCTCGACATTCTGCGTGCCATGCCCGACGGGCAGGTCACGCTCACGCTGAATGACAAGCGTTTGACCGTGCAATCCGGCAAGAGCCGCTTTGCGCTGCAAACGCTTGCCGCGGACGAATTCCCGACGGTCGCGCAAGCTAAAGACTACGGCGCGAACCTCGTGGTTCCGCAGAAGACGTTCCGCCAGTTGCTCGGCATGGTCCATTTTTCGATGGCCCAGCAGGATATCCGCTACTACCTGAACGGCATGCTGCTGGTGGTGGACGGCGACCAGCTGATGGCGGTCGCAACCGACGGTCACCGTCTGGCGTTCTCGTCCATGAAGATCGAAGGCTCGTTCCAGCGTCAGGAAGTGATCATTCCGCGCAAGACGATCCTGGAACTCCAGCGTCTGCTGGAAGACATCGACGACACGCTGAAGATCGACATCGCGCAGACGCAGGTCAAGTTCACGTTCGGCCAGGTCGAACTGGTGTCGAAGCTGGTGGAAGGCAAATTCCCCGACTTCCAGCGCGTGATTCCGAAGTCGCACAAGAATCAGTTCGTGATTGGCCGTGAAGAACTGCAGCGCTCGCTGCAACGCGCCGCGATTCTGACCTCGGACAAATTCAAGGGCGTGCGCTGCATCATCGAGCCGGGCCAGTTGAAGATCATGTCGACCAACGCCGATCAGGAAGAGGCGCAGGAAGAACTGGAAATCGCATACGACGGCGACAGCGTCGATATCGGGTTCAACGTCACGTATCTGCTCGACGTGCTCGCGAACCTGAAGGTCGACACGTTGCAAGTGAGCCTGGGCGACGCCAGCTCCAGCGCGTTGATCACGATTCCCGAGAACGACGAATTCAAATACGTCGTCATGCCGATGCGCATCTAACGCGTCCAACACCAAAGAACACACCAAGGGGCGCAGCGCCCCTTTGGCGTTTTTATGGTGATTTGAAAAGTCCCGAGCAGCAACCTTGCAGCAACGCAGAACCGGAAAAAATCCATGACTGAAACGAACAATTCGCAACCCGACAACAGCTACGGCGCATCCTCGATTCAGATCCTCGAAGGTCTGGAGGCGGTGCGCAAGCGGCCCGGGATGTACATCGGGGATACATCGGACGGGACCGGTCTGCATCACCTCGTATTCGAAGTGCTGGACAACTCCATCGACGAAGCGTTGGCCGGGCATTGCAACGACATCCAGGTGATCATTCACGCGGACAACTCCATTTCCATCACCGACAACGGCCGCGGCGTGCCGACCGGTCTGAAGATGGACGACAAGCACGATCCGAAGCGCAGCGCCGCTGAAATCGTGATGACCGAGTTGCACGCCGGCGGCAAGTTCGACCAGAACAGCTACAAGGTGTCCGGCGGCCTGCACGGCGTGGGCGTGTCGTGCGTGAACGCATTGTCCGCGTGGCTGCGTTTGACCATTCGCCGCGACGGCAAGAAGCACTTCATGGAATTCCATCGTGGCGTGCCGCAGAACCGCATTATCGAAGAGATCGACGGCGTGGCTGTTTCGCCGATTCAAGTGACCGGCGAGACCGAGAACCGCGGCACCGAAGTGCACTTCCTCGCCGACGAGACGATTTTCGGCAACATCGAATATCACTACGACATTCTGGCCAAGCGGATTCGCGAACTGTCGTTCCTGAATAACGGCGTGCGAATCAAGCTGACCGACCAGCGCACCGGCAAGGAAGAAGATTTCGCGTTCGTGGGCGGCGTGAAGGGCTTTGTCGAGTACATCAACAAGAACAAGTCCGTGCTGCACCCGAACATTTTCCACATCAGCGGCGAGAAAGACGGCGTGGGCGTGGAAGTGGCGATGCAGTGGAACGACAGCTACAACGAAAACGTGCTGTGCTTCACGAACAACATTCCGCAGCGTGATGGCGGGACGCACTTGACCGGGTTGCGTGCGGCGATGACGCGCGTGTTGAACAAGTACATCAACGATCACGAAGTCGCGAAGAAGGCGAAGGTTGAGACTTCGGGCGACGATATGCGTGAAGGGCTGTCGTGCGTGCTGTCGGTGAAGGTGCCGGAGCCCAAGTTCAGCGCGCAGACGAAGGACAAGCTGGTGTCGTCGGAAGTGCGCGCGCCGGTGGAGGATGTGGTCGCGAAGGCGCTCGAAGAGTTTCTGCTCGAGACGCCGAATGACGCGAAGATTATTTGCAGCAAGATTGTGGATGCCGCGCGCGCGCGGGATGCGGCTCGGAAGGCGCGTGAGATGACGCGGCGGAAGGGTGTGCTCGATGGTGTTGGTCTGCCTGGGAAGCTGGCGGATTGCCAGGAGAAGGATCCGGCGAAGTCCGAGATTTATATCGTCGAGGGTGACTCGGCAGGCGGGTCGGCGAAACAGGGGCGGGATCGGAAGTTTCAGGCGATTTTGCCGCTGCGCGGCAAGGTGCTTAATGTGGAGAAGGCGCGGTATGACAAGCTGCTTTCTTCGGAGCAGATTGTTACGCTGATTACGGCGCTGGGCTGCGGGATTGGTAAGGAAGACTACAACCTCGATAAGCTGCGTTATCACCGCATCATCATCATGACCGATGCTGACGTGGACGGCGCGCACATCCGCACGCTGCTGCTGACGTTCTTCTATCGGCAGATGCCGGAGATGATCGAGCGTGGGTATATCTATATCGCGCAGCCGCCGTTGTTCAAGATCAAGGCGGGTAAGGATGAGCGGTATTTGAAGGATGAGGCTGAGGTTAATGCTCACATTCTGAAGCTGGCGCTGCAGGGGTCGGAGTTGTTGGCTTCGGAAGGGGCTACGCCGATTACGGGCGATGCGTTGGGGGAGTTGGCTCGGGCTTATTTGTTGGCGCAGGCTGTTGTTAATCGGTTGAGCCGGTTGTATGACGCTGGGGCTCTTGAGGCTGTGATGGATGGGATTGCGATCGATCTGTCCAGCGAGGAAGCGGCTGATGCGTCGGCTAAGGCTCTTGAGGCGAAGCTAAGGGATGATCCGTTGAAGCCTGAAGTTAAGGTTACGACGATGTATGACCCTGTGCGTGAATTGCGCTCGCTGCGGGTCGCGCGGACGCATCATGGGAATCAGAAGATTTCTGTGTTGGATCAGGATTTTCAACTGACTGCTGACTATCAACAGCTGATCAATACCGCTAATACGTTTAAGGGGTTGATTGGTACTGGCGCTGTCATTAAGCGTGGTGAGCGGAGTATGGCGGTTACTGACTTTAAGTCCGCTATGAAGTGGTTGTTGGCTGATGCTGAGCGCAATATCTCGAAGCAGCGGTATAAGGGTCTCGGTGAGATGAACCCTGGGCAGCTTTGGGAGACTACGATGGATCCGACTGTGCGTCGTCTTCTTCGTGTGCAGATTGAGGATGCTATTGCGGCTGATGGGATCTTTACTACGCTCATGGGGGATGATGTGGAGCCGCGGAGAGCTTTCATTGAGTCGAATGCGTTGCGGGCGGGGAATATTGATGTTTGAAAGTACCTGTAGATAGACGCATAACCTGAGAAAAACGGACCCATAAACTGAGAAATTTATGGGTTCTGCCTTTCAATAGCCACCAATAATTGGTGGCATAAACGGGTATGAACGAAGTCCGCCTGGCCTGTATGTCGAGATACTTACAGGCCCTTTTCTCTTTCAGCTGACACTGTTTGCGAAGGTGAGGCCGTCATTCGGCAAGCGCCTTCAACAACGCGTCCCGCCCATCCTGATAAAACTCGACGTCTAACTTGGTTGCCATCTCGTCCGACAAGTCAAACAATTGGCGCCGGCACGACACTGGCAGGAGTAGCGACTTAGCACCCTTTTCCACGGCTATCTCAGCCAAGGTAATTGCGTTGTGGATGAGTTCGATGGTGCCGCCCAAGGTCACTTCGCCCACCACTACCAGACCACCGCGAACCGACTTTTTCAACAGTGCACTAGCCAGCGCGATGAGTGCGGCCACGCTAGTCTTGGCAGCTGACTTGGCGGCATCGAATCCTCGGAACTGAACAGAAAACTCGTGCGACCGAGGGTCTCGGTCTCCCACTAGTTGCTGCGCCCTTGCATAGAGATTCTGCTCGGCACAGCGAATTGACTCCTTGAAAGCAGCGGGCCCCGGGTTGTTAAGCACCCTCACGCCGCTGCCTGGTCCTTCGGTGACTTCAAGTCGGAACAGCCCCGGGTGCTCGTCCTGGCCGCCGGGGCTCAGTGTCCAAATCTGTCCGCACTCTAGCGGCTCATCGCCAATACCGCCCTGACTTGAAGTTCGGGCGTGCTCACAAACTTTTCGACACCTTCCGCGCCCATGGTGTAGCTGAAATGCGTGTTGCGGAACTCGGCCGCGCCAATGCGCTTCTGCTGCTCCTTCACCCGGCGCCGCACCTCTAGGGCCAGTCGTACCGCCCACTCCAGGTCTTCATCACTCACCGGCGTTTCAGCGTTCGGGTACGCACTTGGCTTCGAGCGAAATCGAACTGACGGTAAATATCCGTCGCGCCGATGGGCGCGTGGTTAGCTACGACAAGGGCGTAGGCCGATTAGCTTTGCGGGTTGAGGGCATCGCCGCGAAAGACCATGCGCTCCTTGCGGAAGTCATCCAGTTCCTGAACCGCATGGGTCACGGTGACGCGCCGAAATGGCTGAAAGCACTGAACATAGCGCAGTACGAGTCTCAGGTCCTAAACAAGCTGAAGGACTTTTGTGCGACGGTTCAGCTTGCCATCCGGAGGTCTCTCGACGCACGCGTCGGAAAACTGTTGCCCGAAATCTGGCGCAGCAAAATCGACTAGGTGAGCGCGGGCTTCGCCGCGTTGCAGGACATGGCCGACCGCATGGTCCCCAAGGCGTTGCGAGAATTCGAAGCGAAACTCAAAACGCTACAGAACATGGTCTACCGTGGCGAAATTCATGAGATTGCTACTGGTGGCATGCCGAAGGTACGTCGAGAAGCAGAGGCGTATCTTGAAGAACGACGGCTTGCGCGGGAAATCCGGCGTGGCAAATTCCCTTCTTCCGAGTGCCGTGCTGACAAGAGTGAAGTCGAAGCGATGCTGACCAGCAAGTACGGCCCCAGGATCAAGGCGGGCTGGCCTGATATCCTGAAAGACCGCGGCGAGATTGCCAGCTATGGGAAGAAACCGGTTTTCACGAAAGTCGCAACATTTTCCGGAGAGATTTCTGCGATAGGTTCCCAGGAACTGGCCGGCAAAAAGCTGTATCGGGCCTTCGGCAACCCCTCCAAGCATGCGCCATACCCTGGTGGTAGCAAGGCGGGAGGACGGCAGCCCGCGTTCTGGGGTGTGGGTGAGGTGCCCAAAAGTGCGGAGGAATGGCGGACGCGCTCAGCCGTGCTCGACGAGTGGAACGGTAACGGCTTTCTCGCGATTGTGCATCTGCCTGCGGACCTGCCCGCGCACATGGACCTGAAAGCCTGGTCTGGACAGATTGCCGAACAGTATGGTGAGAAGGTTCCAACACAATATCTTGAAGGTGGCGGACAGCAACTCGTGGTCGATCTCGGGGAACTTGCTGACGAAATTACGGCGGCGGGTGAGTTGCTCAAGCAAGGCAAGTTGCCACCCACCATCTCGAAAAACGGAGTGACTGTAGAACTTCGGGCGACAAACTGGACGAACGTCGAGGACGTGTACGGCTATAGCAAGTTCGACGAAAACGTGCTCGGGGCTGCGCAGACGCGTCGCCTTGGGACTGAGGAGATCCAGACCAAGGTGACCAACAGCAGTGCAACCGCGGTGGCGCGTGCCGCCAATTCAGATAACCGGTAAGGGACGACAGGACCACCATGAAGTTGTTCAGCATGCGCGATGAAATGACGCGCCGTCAGGTTTTCTGGCTCCTGAAGAAATTGACAAGCTACAACCTCTGGGCCAAGAAGCGCGACGACTGGGAAATCTTCACGCGCGCGTATGAGAGCGCGGTCAAGACCTGGCCTTCCAGTCAGCGTGAACAGATGCCCGCGGACAACTTACCGCGCATCTACGGTATCCTCAGCAACTACAACAAGGGCCTGGACGAGCTACGCCGGGGTTATCGTTTTGTCTGGCGCCGCGGGGAAGCGTTCGACCAGGCGCTGACGGACTATTACGTTGTTGCCAAATACCTTTACCCGGATGGGGACTATTGGGAGCGCGGCATCCAGGAGGCGCCATATCCCCCGAAGGTGGAAGCGCTGAATCTGCTCATCCGCGCAAGCGAGTATGTGGGCGAGAACGCTGCCTGCGAGGTGCCTGCGGGTGACGATGCGACCGCTCAATTCACGGCGGCCGGCGCGCTGCTCGATCCTGATGCGTATATCTTTCGCTTCTATCAACTCGGCTTTCCCGTTTTTCCCGCGTCGTTGCCGCCCGTGCCGCAACCTACCGGTGTCGTGATCCGCACGGGCGACGCTGTACCCGTTGATGGCATATGGGAACCGGTCACAGTCACCCGCGGCAAAGTGCTTGGCTTTATCCCGGTAGGCGCCACCAGCAGCGAGAATGCGGGCTGCTTTAACTACCTTGTTCAAGGCACGCGTGCGCCTCGTATGACGGGGCCTTTCAACGAGAGTCGCGGCTACGCCGAAGACATCAATGTGAGTTGGTGCCTGCTTTGGAAGGATGATCGCTACATGGACGGCTTGATTCCCGATGAGTCCGAATACTTCATGACGGCGCCGGAGGCCACCTCCTACATCGAACCGGATCCAGTCATCCCGGCGGTGAGAACGGGCGAGGTATGCCCGGCCACTGGGCATTGGCAGGCGACGGGTCATCCGGAACATCAGGTACATGTTGTCAAGGGTGCAGTCATGCCGGATCTGTTGTTAAAGGACTGGTCAGACGCTGGCAAGGTGCACTACGTGGAGTGGACTCTTATTCACCAAGACAGAGAAGGTCGCTGAAAACAGAGGGTAGCGTGGCCCGTCGACTTGTCTTCAAAGGCGACCCAGGGGCTGAACGGAGCGCCGAGACTGGATGATCAGCCTGATGGAAAAGATTGCGAATCTGCAGATTATCGAGCGCCACCCTACCTACGATAAGGTCGGCAATCCGCAGCGGCTAACCGTTTCCGAATTCACCCCTGTCGGGCTTACGTGACACTCAGCCAGCGCAGAACACGCTATTCGAGTCCAGTCGGGAGTGATCGGCATACTTCTCAGTGATGCAAGCGGCATTGCAGTTGTGGAGGCGCCGTACGAACCTTCGGCCAATCGGGCATATATCGCCAATGCGGACGGCTTATTGAGGGCGCAAATCCCCGCGCGAATCGGCGCCGAACGCGTCATGTTTTACGACGTGAGCAAAGTTAGCGGCTCAGCCGCATTTCTCGCTGCAGCACCGGGAAGAGACGTTCGTATTGAGGTGAGAGAGTCGGACGGTGTGGTCGTACCCGAGTTGCCTAGGCGGACAGAAAAAGCATAGGTGGATGACGCACCGGGTCGCGAGAAAAGATGAAGGCGCGAGAAACCTTAAAGCTTTAAAGGCACGATGAAACGATATCTGATTTTGAACGGCGACAAAACGACAGCTAACGGCGTCGTTCAGGCAGCCCCCACCTCTATTCAGTTGAGCGATAAAGACGTCGCCCACGAAGGAGATCCAGTCGCATGCCCAGCTTGCAATACCACGGGGAAAATCCAGTGCGACGGGCCGCGCCAGATCATGACCGCGCCGGATGGAAGACACGCCGCATTAAGCGATGATTTATGTATTTGCGGCTGCCATCCGCCGCCTCGATTGGTTGCTTCTCAGCAGATGATGTCCACAGAAGCATAACCGTGTGGCTCTGCCCGTTTTGGTTGGCTGCAGCGCGTACTGCTCGCCAGAGATATGCGGCCCCATGGCGTATGACAGCAATCACAGGGTGACCTTTTTACCTCTATTCGAATGGCATTAAAGAGAAAGGCAATTAATTCCGATTTAACATTTATTTCTGAATATGCGATTGCGGTAAACGTCTGATCTTTTGTATTATCGCGCGATGGCGCGGGGGCGCAATTTGCATAAACAAGAGGCGGTATGGGTGCTCAGGACATAATCGCAGCGATCAAAGGCGGCTTGTTGCAAAGTGATCGCCTGTTAAAGCTTGATACGCCATTGGGTGCCAATGTCCTGTTGCCGCAAAGGCTGGTGGGCCATTCCCGCCTGGGCCGGGACTACGGATTTACGCTGGACGTCGTTTCAACCAATGACAATATTGAACTGAAAACGCTGATCGCCCAGCCGGTCACGCTCTGGACCCAGCAAACCGACCAGGCGTACGCCCCGCATCACGGTTATGTCCATACCGCCCGCCGGTTAGGCTCTGATAGTGCGATTACCAGCTATCAGATCGGCTTCGTCTCCTGGATGCATTTTCTGCATTTCAGAAAAGATGCACGAATCTGGCAGGATAAAGCCGTCGATGAAATTCTCACCGATGTATTCAATATGCATCCGCAGGCGCAGGGTGCATTCCGGTTCTCATTGCGTAACTCATTGCCGCAGCGCTCGTTCTGCGTGCAATATGAGGACGACTGGAATTTCTGCCACCGGCTAATGGAAACGGAAGGCCTGTTCGGCTATTTCGAACAGGCTGCCGATGGTAAATCTCATACCCTGGTCGTGACCGACGACATCGGTAGCCTGCAACCGCTGTCGCCGCAGACGGTGGATTTCTACCGGTCGGGCACCAACAGCGAAACGGATGCCTTCGTGCAATGGAGCGGCACGCGCACGCTGCAGAGCACGACACTCACCACGCGTACGTTCGATTACAAGGCGCCGCCCACGGGTGCGAATCCGAAAGGCACGACGGTTCCGACGCTGACCACGCAGGGCAACCTGCCACAGCAGGCCGAGGTGTATGAGTACACGGGCGCGTATACGTACGGACAGCAGGATCGCGGTGACCACCTCTCGAAGGTGAGGATGGAGGAGTGGGAATCGCGCGCGAAGCGCTTCCACGGCGTAGGCGCGGTCCGCCGCATCGACGCGGGGCGCTGGTTCGAACTGCAGGACCATCCGGGGCATGGCACCGACAGTCAGCAGGAGCGGCAGTTTGCCGTTATCGCCGTTGAATGGGTCATCGAGAATAACCTGCCGGTGTCGAGCGGGACGACGGATTTCCCGCACAGCCTGAAGCAAACGATCACTGCGGCCCGTGCACAGCACGCTAACGATCCAACGCTGCTCATCAAGTCGGCCGACGGTAGCGAAGGTTTCCTGTTGGTCTCTGTCGAAGCGCAGCGCAGAACAGTCCCGTTCCGCAGCCCGTTCGAGCACAGCAAGCCGAAGATGCACATGCAAACGGCGACGGTGGTCGGCCCAGCGAACGAGGAAGTCTTCACGGACCCACTGAACCGTATCAAGGTGCAGATGCACTGGGACCGGCTGAACCCCGGCGATGAGAACGCGTCGTGCTGGATGCGCGTCGCGCAATCGCACGCGGGGGGCGGGCACGGCAGCGTACACGTACCGCGCATCGGCGAAGAAGTCATCGTGTCTTTCCTCGACGGCGACTGCGACAAGCCGCTCGTTACCGGACGTACCTATAACAGTGCAAAGACGCCGGATTGGCATTCGAATGGGATCCTGTCGGGCTACAAGTCCAAGGAGTATCAAGGCAGCGGTTACAACCAGATGGTGATGGACGATGCCACCGGCCAGAACCGCGTGCAGCTATACAGCACCAGTGCAAATTCCCAACTGCATCTCGGCTATCTGATCGCGCAAACAGGTAACTCGCGCGGTGCTTACCTCGGCAGCGGCTTCGATCTGAAGTCGGATGCGTACGGCGCGGTCCGGGCTGCAAAAGGCCTGTATGTATCGACGCATCCGGCAACGGGCGCCTCAAGCCAGCCCCTCGCCGTCCGTGAGGCGAACAATCAGTTGGTCAATTCCGAAAGCATGATTGAGTCGCTAAGCCAGGCGAGCGAAACCCATCAGGCAGAAAGCCTGAAAGACGGCTACGACTCATTGAAGTCCTTCACGGACGCGACGCAAAACAGTGTCACAGGCGCCGCAAGCGACGGCGGCAATACTGCCGGCGGTGGCACGGGCAGTGCGAACGCGTTCAAGGAACCTATCATGCTGTTTGCGACGCCAGCAGGCATTGCAATGTCGACGCAGAAGTCGGCTCACATTGCGGCAAACGAGCATGTCAATCTGGTCAGCGGTCAGAGCACGCACATCGCAACCGGCAAATCGCTACTGGCAAGCGTTGGCGAGAAAATCAGCCTGTTCGTTCAGAACGCAGGCATGAAGCTCTTCGCGGCGAAAGGCAAAGTAGAGATTAAAGCGCAGTCAGACAACGTCGAACTCACCGCGCAGAAGACATTCAGGTTGCTCTCGGCAACCGAAAAAATCGAAGCAGCCGCCGATCAGGAAATCCTTTTGACAAGCGGCGGCGCATACATCCGCATATCTGGCGGCAACATCGACATCCATGCGCCGGGAAAGGTCGATGTCAAAGGCACGCAGCACAGCTTCAACGGCCCGACCAGTCAGGGCTATCCGCTGCCCGCCGCGCGTCCCGATCAACCAGGGCAACTTGAATTGCTGCATCAATATGCGAACGGCGAGGCGTTCAAGGGCGGAACGTTCTCGGTGCTGGACGCCAACGGCGCAATTCTACGCAAAGGCGCGCTGGACGGGAGCGGCCACACGATCGTAAGCGGCTTGCCGGCCGGTGCTGCACAGGTCCAGTTCGGCGAGGATCCGCGCAACCAGTACGACCCGTCCAGCGTATTCAAGACCGCGACATGGCCTGCACAGCCGCCTCAGTCAAGCGGCGTCGCCACATCGGCACTCTCGCGGCTTGGTGGGTTGTTGCCGTCCGCCACCGACGCCGGTAAAGCGCTTTCCGGCGCAACGCAGTTCGCGAGTGTGGCGGGACAGGCGGCGCAAGGCAGCAGTGGGCTGACGCAGGCGCTAGGCGGCCAGGCAGTCGGACTCGTTCAAGGCGCACTTTCGCAAGCCCTTCCGGGGCAAGCCAGTGCCGCCTTGTCGAAGGCGAGCCAACTGGGCGCCGCGGCGAAGCAGATCAGCACACTGGCGCAAACCGCGCGCGCGTCCGTACCTGCATTGACCTCTCTCTGAAGCACGCGTCAGACGCGAAACCTCACCTTCCCAGAAATAACCGCTATGGCCGAGTCTTCCAGTGTGCTACTTCCCAAACCGACAGAGGTGTTCGTCGGTCCGTTGCTCCAGATAGAAACTGTGGATGTGAGCGCTGGCATCAAGGCCTGTGATCGCTGGCTGCGCAGCATCAGCGATGACTTCATCACCATCGAGCGCATCCAGATGGTGGCCAACGCCTTGCCGGTCGTAGCAAACATCATGGCGGCCGTGGATCTTGTGCTCGACATCAAGGACATGGTCGAGCACGGCCAGCAACGGAAAGATCCCGATGTGTTCGACTGGATGAACCTCGGTCTCGACCTGATCGGTATCATCCCGATTCCGCTTGGAACTGCCGAATTTCGCATGGGCGCGCGGCCGGTAATGAAGCTGGTTCGACAAAAGATCGTCGAAAGCGGCAAAGCGATCGGAGAGGCGTCGTTGCAGGTGATGCAGACTGCACTGTTGCAAGCGGTGATCGACAGCCTGAGCGAACAGTTCGCCGGCCGGATACAAAGCTTCGTGGACGGCATCAAAAAGGAACTGGACAGCCTGCTCAAGACCTGTGCGGAGTACATCGAGAAGTTCATGCTGGGCTTCGCTCATCTGTTCGCTCAGGCGGCCGGTGACGAGCCGCTCAGCGCAGCGGGAAATGTCCGTGCGGCTGGCCAACACCTAGACCAGGCCGCCGCTGGATTTGCGGCTCATGATGCCCGTAAAACCGCCAGCAGTCTTGGCCATCTGATCGTCGATTTCGTCAAGATCGAGGCGAAGGGGCTGATCAATACCGGCACGTACGTGGCGAAGGCGCTAGACGTCTCGTATCAGAAACCGTTACGTGAGATGGCGGCCGCGTTGCGGGCGATGGTGCCAATGGTCAAGGAGCGAATCCTGGCACTTGGCGGAACGGATGCTGGCAAGATCGGCTGGCTGATCAACCTCATTCAGGTCGCAATCGAAAAGAAGCGCGACATCCTGGCGCGTCAGCGCTTGCATTCGACCGGCATTAAAGAGCGTGGCACGACGAAAGTGCATCGTCAGGAGGGGGAGGGACAGAAGGAGACATTGCGGCATACGGAGGATGCGAAACATCCGGGCCCCAACGACGGCAAGGTACATTGTCCAAGACCATCCCCACCTGCTCGCACCAGTCACTCAGTGGGCTTTGCGCTGGGTGACGAGCGGCTGAATCATCAAGATTTCGTTCTCCCCGGCGCGATGGCGATCGATTGGACAAGAACTTACCGTTCGTTCTTCGACGCGAACGACGAGCGAGGCGAACTGGGTGCGCGCTGGATCACCGCGTACACCACGCGGCTCGATATATGTCCCGACAAACTGGTGTATCACGACGCCACGGGACGGAGCCTCAATTACCCCCTTCTTGCACCGGGTGATGAGCACGACGACCGGTCCGAGGGGTTCACGCTCCTCCGTCTCGATGAGCAATGGCTGACGCTTGCGCGCGACCATGTGCTGCTCGAAGTGTACGAAAAGCGAAACGACGCTTTTCGTCTCGCGTTCTATCGCGACAAGTCGGGAAACCAGGTCACGCTTGACTATGACGAGGCGCACCGTCTGCACCGGCTGATTACGCCGCAAGCCGTGGTGGCGTTCCGATACGGCACCCACGATCGAATCATCGAGGTAACTCGCCACGACCTGGAGGGCAAACGAGTCGGCACGCTCGCTACGTACGCCTACAACGCCGACGGCGACTTGATCGGCGCAATGGATCGATTCGGCAACCGGCGTGAGTATGCTTATCGCCATCACCTGATTACGCGCTACACGGATCGGACCGGACGAGGAATGAATCTCGAATGGAGCGGCGCCGATCCAAAGGCCAAATGTGTCCGCGAATATGCGGACGACGGCAGTCGTGACACGCGACTGGCCTGGCATCCGGATTTCCGGAAGGTGAGCGTGACGGACGCAACGGGCAACGTTACGCAGCACTACTACGATCTGCACGGTTATACGTTCCGTATCGTTTATCCCGATGGTCGCGAGGAGTGGATGTATCGCGACACCAATCACAATCTTGTCCAGCATGTCTATCCGGACGGCACTAGCGAGCGCATGACCTACGACGCTCGTGGTCGATTGGCGCGACATGCTCGCGCGGATGGCAGCACGATTGAAATGGTCTACGACGAAAAGGACCACATGGTTCAGATCGTCGACCCCGAGGGGCATGCCTGGAAGCGTGCTTATGACGATGCTGGCAACGTGGTGGAGGAAACGGATCCGCTAGGCCATTCCACGAAATACAGCTACAACGCACAGGGCTTGCCTATCGAGGTAACGGATGCCAAAGGCGGAGCCAAGGTCATCGCTTACAACGAAGCTGGGCAGCTGACCTCATACACGGACTGCTCAGGCAAAACGACGGCTTGGGAGTACGACGTCGATGGGCGCCTAAAAGCCGTAAAAGACGCGGCGGGTGGCACGACGACCTACCGCTATGGTTCGAATGGTTTTCCTCAGGAAATCCAGAGTCCGGCCGGGATCGAACGCATTCAGTTCGACGCCGAGGGGCGCTTGCTGACGAGAACCGACCCGCTGGCGCGCACCACTCAGTACAGCTATGACGGCGCTGGGCGGATCGCCAGCCGAATCGATCCAATGGGCCATTCTCTGAGCTATGGTTACGACCGGCAGGACCGTCTGGTTCGGCTGACCGATCAGAACCAGGCTACCTATCAGTTCAAGTACGATCCCGCCGGCCACCTGCTCGAATCGATCGGTTTCGACGGGATGCTGACTCGTTACGACTATGACGCGGAAAGCGGTCGGTTATGCGCGATCGAGGAAGGCGGACAGAAAACGCATGTGGACTTCGATCGAGGTGGCCGGCTGACGCGCCGCGCCAGCGGCGAGGCTGAGGAACGATTCGCCTACGACGCAATGGGGCGATTGATCGATGCCCAGAACGCCTATAGTCGCGTACAGCATTTCTTCGATGCGACGGGCAACCTGGTACGCGAGCATCATGCCTACAATCTGTTCGGTGTGCAGCGTAGCTACGTGTGGCACCACGCCTACGACGAGCTGGGTATGCGGGTTCGAACGGTGCGACCGGATGGTCACGCGATCGACTGGCTGACCTACGGCTCCGGCCACGTTCACGGCATGGCGCTCGATGGTGATGAACGTCTTCAGATTGAGCGTGATGATCTTCACCGCGAAATTCGGCGCACGTTCCCCAACAAGATTGTTCAGCGCACGGACTACGATTCGGCGGGACGGATGCTGCGGCAAACCATCCAGCGCGGCAACGCGCCGGCGCCGCTTGCTGCACGCATGTATCGTTACGATGCGGCCGGCCAGCTCTCACACATTGAGGATAGCCGTAAGGGCCTGACGGATTATCGCTATGATCCGCTCGGCCGGCTGGTCGAATCGATTGGTCCGGGTGGCACGGAACGTTTCTCGTTTGATCCTGCGAGCAATCTGCTCGATGCGGGCAGTCCTGAGCATGCCCGAAGCCGGATGCCGCCAAGCCCATTGCGCCCGGAAAATACGTTGCCGCCAGAAATGCCAAAGGTGCTTGGCAATCTTCTCAAGAGCTATGCGGGCATTCACTTTGCCTATGACGAGCGCGGCAACCTGATTGAAAAACGATCACCGGGATCGGTTCAGCACTTCGAATGGGATGCGTTCAACCGGCTGATCAGCGCCCGAACCGAAAGCGTGACGCAGCACGCCGAAGCGCGGTATTACTACGATGCATTTGGTCGTCGGATAGCCCGGGAGGTTGGAGGTAAGCGCGTCACTTTCGGCTGGAGTGGCAATGCGCTGGCGTATGAAAGCGACGAAGACCGAAGCACGCACTTTTTATACGAAGCCGGATCGTTCGTGCCGTTAGCCCAATACGTTGGCGAACCGGTATCGGGCATGCCCACACCAGTGCGCGGCGAGGACCATCGCTACACACCGGAGGACGATCCGCTGCAACGCATCCACGAGCCGGTCTCGAATGCGCAGATGTTTTACTACCATTGCGATCAGATCGGAACACCGCATATTCTGACTGACGACGAGGGAGATGTTGTCTGGGACGCTACGTACAGGGCAATGGGCGAGGCCCGCGAAGTGATCGCGCGTGCTTCGCGCGTGACGGGCGTCGCACCGCATAACCCCCTCCGTTTTCAGGGACAACAGTTTGATGAAGAGACTAGGCTGGCGTATAACCGGCATCGCTACTACGATCCAGATATAGGGCGTTTCGTCAGCAAAGACCCAATCGGTCTCGATGGTGGGATCAACGTTTACGCCTACGGCAGAAATCCCGTCAGTTGGACTGACCCTCTTGGGTTGGAAGGCACGACCGATATCCCCAGCATGATGGCCGCCGGCTGGCAAGGCAAAGGCAACTATCCCGGCGTAGATGCATGGACGGACACAGTCCTCCCGAAAGGCACGCTAGTTGCGCATGGTGCACCAGGTACGAGTAACTTTGTGACAACGCTAGATGCAGTAGACGGAAGTCAAGGGTCGAAATCAACAATGTTCGGTGCCCTGCAGGTCGCGCCGCACCCGGAAAAGGGATTCCGACCGGGAATGACCGTGTGCGAACTCACTGCGGATACGCCCGCGGCAGGTGCCAAGGCGCTGGCAAACCCACAGCATGGTCCTGGCAACGCACAGCAGTACTTCATTCCCGACGAGGGCTTGTCCAACCTGAAACCGCTCTACAGTGTCCCATTGACTAAACCATGAACATCGATACAACGAACGGTACCCTGACGGTCTGTCAAAGTGTCATTCCGTCGACGCTGACATTGCAAGAATTCCTGGCCTCCGCCATGTATCAGCCTCACACGAAGGTGCTCGAGAATGGCCCTCTCGTGACGTACAAGATAGAGTCAATATGCGACAACCATAAGTACATATCGACGTTGTACTTTCAGTCCGGTCTCCTTGATTCGATTTCACTGTATGTCTCTGACTCAAGCCCGGTGACAGGTTGGGGGAGTTGGAGCAAAGCCGAGGAACAGAAGCGGTTGCAATCTCTTGTGGATCTTCTCACACAGCAAGGAATTGCCAACGGACAGCGCTTTGCCTGGGGCATTGTGAGTGCTTCGTACGATCAGCGTTCAGGGGACTCAAGCATTACGATCAGACATACGCGGCCGTAGATAGATATTCAGTGAGTTCGGTCTAAGACGATGTGATCGTCGGTATCTAGGAACGCGTCGAATGATTCCTCGATGCAGCATACGTCGACGGCGGCAGTCGCTCGTAGGCGGCCATGTTTGATTTTTCCACGGGCACGCTGACCATTGATGCATCTACGAACCTGTTTCATGGCGGGCCTTCGCCTGACGACCGGCCGTTGATCGGGGCAACGGAACTGGCGAAGTACGGCGAGTGGGAAAACTAAGGCATCAAGAACGTGACGGTTTGGGGGAAAACCTTTGATGTGGCGGCTTGCTATTGCAACAAGAAGCTTGCAATGATCGACTTCTTATGGGTAGACGGCGTCGCCAAGAAAACCGACTGGTCAGCGACTGAAGACGACCTTGTGAAGGAAAGGAAGACGCTCTCGAAAATGGTCGTTTCGGAAGCGCAACAGCCTTGCGTGTCTTCTATGATCGGCTCGGATACTTTTGTCTTCAACTGGGTAACGCATACGGTACGGGCCGATCTGCGCTCAATGGTTGTCACGACTAGTGTCGCGTACACCGACTCGAAGGAAGAGTAGGCGGGTGACGTAGCGGCTCACCAAATAGGAATGAACACCCGAGAAATCTCAAGCCCCAGAGACATCATGAAACGATTTCTAATTTTGAATGGTGACAGGACGACAGCTAGCGGCGTCGTTCAGACCGTGTCAACCACCATTCAATTGAGCGATAAAAACGTTGCCCACTAAGGGGGATCCAGTCGCGTGCCCTGCTTGCAATACAGCGGGGAAATGCTGGCTTTGATCGGAGCGCCGAGACCTATTCAATGAGTAGATTAGAAAAGATCGCGGACCTTCGGATCGTCGACCGCCGCCCCGGTTACGACAAGGTCAATAATCCTCAGCGATTGAGCGTTGCGGAATTGGCGCCTGTTGGCCTTACGTGGCAGTCGGGCGGCGTTCAACACACCATTCACAGTCAGGCGGGCGTGAGTGGACGACTTCTTGGTGACGCGAGCGGTATCGCAGTCATTGAAGGGCCATACGACCCTTCGGCGAATCGGGCTTATATGGCCAATGCAGACGGGTCATTAAGGGCGCGATTTTCCACACAAATCGGAGCCGAGTGTGTCAGGTTTTATGACGTGATCGAAGCTAACGGCTCAGTCGCATTTCTGGCTGCGGTGCCTGGAAGAGACGTTTGTATCGAAGTGCGAGAAGCGGACGGTGCCATGGTGCAAGTCACAGAAAGTCGGTAAGTGCATGTCGACGCGATGAACGACGGCCTGAGGCCTTAGTGCGACTCGACGATCACCGCGTTCGACGCGTCGTGTCCAATGATGGCCGGGGCGCATCGCAGGTCGTCAAACTGGATTAGATTCGAACGGCTGCGGTAGACCTAGGAAACACAATGAAACGATATCTGATTTTGAACGGCGACAAAACGACAGCTAACGGCGTCGTTCAGGCAGCCCCCACCTCTATTCAGTTGAGCGATAAAGACGTCGCCCACGAAGGAGATCCAGTCGCATGCCCAGCTTGCAATACCACGGGGAAAATCCAGTGCGACGGGCCGCGCCAGATCATGACCGCGCCGGATGGAAGACACGCCGCATTAAGCGATGATTTATGTATTTGCGGCTGCCATCCGCCGCCTCGATTGGTTGCTTCTCAGCAGATGATGTCCACAGAAGCATAACCGTGTGGCTCTGCCCGTTTTGGTTGGCTGCAGCGCGTACTGCTCGCCAGAGATATGCGGCCCCATGGCGTATGACAGCAATCACAGGGTGACCTTTTTACCTCTATTCGAATGGCATTAAAGAGAAAGGCAATTAATTCCGATTTAACATTTATTTCTGAATATGCGATTGCGGTAAACGTCTGATCTTTTGTATTATCGCGCGATGGCGCGGGGGCGCAATTTGCATAAACAAGAGGCGGTATGGGTGCTCAGGACATAATCGCAGCGATCAAAGGCGGCTTGTTGCAAAGTGATCGCCTGTTAAAGCTTGATACGCCATTGGGTGCCAATGTCCTGTTGCCGCAAAGGCTGGTGGGCCATTCCCGCCTGGGCCGGGACTACGGATTTACGCTGGACGTCGTTTCAACCAATGACAATATTGAACTGAAAACGCTGATCGCCCAGCCGGTCACGCTCTGGACCCAGCAAACCGACCAGGCGTACGCCCCGCATCACGGTTATGTCCATACCGCCCGCCGGTTAGGCTCTGATAGTGCGATTACCAGCTATCAGATCGGCTTCGTCTCCTGGATGCATTTTCTGCATTTCAGAAAAGATGCACGAATCTGGCAGGATAAAGCCGTCGATGAAATTCTCACCGATGTATTCAATATGCATCCGCAGGCGCAGGGTGCATTCCGGTTCTCATTGCGTAACTCATTGCCGCAGCGCTCGTTCTGCGTGCAATATGAGGACGACTGGAATTTCTGCCACCGGCTAATGGAAACGGAAGGCCTGTTCGGCTATTTCGAACAGGCTGCCGATGGTAAATCTCATACCCTGGTCGTGACCGACGACATCGGTAGCCTGCAACCGCTGTCGCCGCAGACGGTGGATTTCTACCGGTCGGGCACCAACAGCGAAACGGATGCCTTCGTGCAATGGAGCGGCACGCGCACGCTGCAGAGCACGACACTCACCACGCGTACGTTCGATTACAAGGCGCCGCCCACGGGTGCGAATCCGAAAGGCACGACGGTTCCGACGCTGACCACGCAGGGCAACCTGCCACAGCAGGCCGAGGTGTATGAGTACACGGGCGCGTATACGTACGGACAGCAGGATCGCGGTGACCACCTCTCGAAGGTGAGGATGGAGGAGTGGGAATCGCGCGCGAAGCGCTTCCACGGCGTAGGCGCGGTCCGCCGCATCGACGCGGGGCGCTGGTTCGAACTGCAGGACCATCCGGGGCATGGCACCGACAGTCAGCAGGAGCGGCAGTTTGCCGTTATCGCCGTTGAATGGGTCATCGAGAATAACCTGCCGGTGTCGAGCGGGACGACGGATTTCCCGCACAGCCTGAAGCAAACGATCACTGCGGCCCGTGCACAGCACGCTAACGATCCAACGCTGCTCATCAAGTCGGCCGACGGTAGCGAAGGTTTCCTGTTGGTCTCTGTCGAAGCGCAGCGCAGAACAGTCCCGTTCCGCAGCCCGTTCGAGCACAGCAAGCCGAAGATGCACATGCAAACGGCGACGGTGGTCGGCCCAGCGAACGAGGAAGTCTTCACGGACCCACTGAACCGTATCAAGGTGCAGATGCACTGGGACCGGCTGAACCCCGGCGATGAGAACGCGTCGTGCTGGATGCGCGTCGCGCAATCGCACGCGGGGGGCGGGCACGGCAGCGTACACGTACCGCGCATCGGCGAAGAAGTCATCGTGTCTTTCCTCGACGGCGACTGCGACAAGCCGCTCGTTACCGGACGTACCTATAACAGTGCAAAGACGCCGGATTGGCATTCGAATGGGATCCTGTCGGGCTACAAGTCCAAGGAGTATCAAGGCAGCGGTTACAACCAGATGGTGATGGACGATGCCACCGGCCAGAACCGCGTGCAGCTATACAGCACCAGTGCAAATTCCCAACTGCATCTCGGCTATCTGATCGCGCAAACAGGTAACTCGCGCGGTGCTTACCTCGGCAGCGGCTTCGATCTGAAGTCGGATGCGTACGGCGCGGTCCGGGCTGCAAAAGGCCTGTATGTATCGACGCATCCGGCAACGGGCGCCTCAAGCCAGCCCCTCGCCGTCCGTGAGGCGAACAATCAGTTGGTCAATTCCGAAAGCATGATTGAGTCGCTAAGCCAGGCGAGCGAAACCCATCAGGCAGAAAGCCTGAAAGACGGCTACGACTCATTGAAGTCCTTCACGGACGCGACGCAAAACAGTGTCACAGGCGCCGCAAGCGACGGCGGCAATACTGCCGGCGGTGGCACGGGCAGTGCGAACGCGTTCAAGGAACCTATCATGCTGTTTGCGACGCCAGCAGGCATTGCAATGTCGACGCAGAAGTCGGCTCACATTGCGGCAAACGAGCATGTCAATCTGGTCAGCGGTCAGAGCACGCACATCGCAACCGGCAAATCGCTACTGGCAAGCGTTGGCGAGAAAATCAGCCTGTTCGTTCAGAACGCAGGCATGAAGCTCTTCGCGGCGAAAGGCAAAGTAGAGATTAAAGCGCAGTCAGACAACGTCGAACTCACCGCGCAGAAGACATTCAGGTTGCTCTCGGCAACCGAAAAAATCGAAGCAGCCGCCGATCAGGAAATCCTTTTGACAAGCGGCGGCGCATACATCCGCATATCTGGCGGCAACATCGACATCCATGCGCCGGGAAAGGTCGATGTCAAAGGCACGCAGCACAGCTTCAACGGCCCGACCAGTCAGGGCTATCCGCTGCCCGCCGCGCGTCCCGATCAACCAGGGCAACTTGAATTGCTGCATCAATATGCGAACGGCGAGGCGTTCAAGGGCGGAACGTTCTCGGTGCTGGACGCCAACGGCGCAATTCTACGCAAAGGCGCGCTGGACGGGAGCGGCCACACGATCGTAAGCGGCTTGCCGGCCGGTGCTGCACAGGTCCAGTTCGGCGAGGATCCGCGCAACCAGTACGACCCGTCCAGCGTATTCAAGACCGCGACATGGCCTGCACAGCCGCCTCAGTCAAGCGGCGTCGCCACATCGGCACTCTCGCGGCTTGGTGGGTTGTTGCCGTCCGCCACCGACGCCGGTAAAGCGCTTTCCGGCGCAACGCAGTTCGCGAGTGTGGCGGGACAGGCGGCGCAAGGCAGCAGTGGGCTGACGCAGGCGCTAGGCGGCCAGGCAGTCGGACTCGTTCAAGGCGCACTTTCGCAAGCCCTTCCGGGGCAAGCCAGTGCCGCCTTGTCGAAGGCGAGCCAACTGGGCGCCGCGGCGAAGCAGATCAGCACACTGGCGCAAACCGCGCGCGCGTCCGTACCTGCATTGACCTCTCTCTGAAGCACGCGTCAGACGCGAAACCTCACCTTCCCAGAAATAACCGCTATGGCCGAGTCTTCCAGTGTGCTACTTCCCAAACCGACAGAGGTGTTCGTCGGTCCGTTGCTCCAGATAGAAACTGTGGATGTGAGCGCTGGCATCAAGGCCTGTGATCGCTGGCTGCGCAGCATCAGCGATGACTTCATCACCATCGAGCGCATCCAGATGGTGGCCAACGCCTTGCCGGTCGTAGCAAACATCATGGCGGCCGTGGATCTTGTGCTCGACATCAAGGACATGGTCGAGCACGGCCAGCAACGGAAAGATCCCGATGTGTTCGACTGGATGAACCTCGGTCTCGACCTGATCGGTATCATCCCGATTCCGCTTGGAACTGCCGAATTTCGCATGGGCGCGCGGCCGGTAATGAAGCTGGTTCGACAAAAGATCGTCGAAAGCGGCAAAGCGATCGGAGAGGCGTCGTTGCAGGTGATGCAGACTGCACTGTTGCAAGCGGTGATCGACAGCCTGAGCGAACAGTTCGCCGGCCGGATACAAAGCTTCGTGGACGGCATCAAAAAGGAACTGGACAGCCTGCTCAAGACCTGTGCGGAGTACATCGAGAAGTTCATGCTGGGCTTCGCTCATCTGTTCGCTCAGGCGGCCGGTGACGAGCCGCTCAGCGCAGCGGGAAATGTCCGTGCGGCTGGCCAACACCTAGACCAGGCCGCCGCTGGATTTGCGGCTCATGATGCCCGTAAAACCGCCAGCAGTCTTGGCCATCTGATCGTCGATTTCGTCAAGATCGAGGCGAAGGGGCTGATCAATACCGGCACGTACGTGGCGAAGGCGCTAGACGTCTCGTATCAGAAACCGTTACGTGAGATGGCGGCCGCGTTGCGGGCGATGGTGCCAATGGTCAAGGAGCGAATCCTGGCACTTGGCGGAACGGATGCTGGCAAGATCGGCTGGCTGATCAACCTCATTCAGGTCGCAATCGAAAAGAAGCGCGACATCCTGGCGCGTCAGCGCTTGCATTCGACCGGCATTAAAGAGCGTGGCACGACGAAAGTGCATCGTCAGGAGGGGGAGGGACAGAAGGAGACATTGCGGCATACGGAGGATGCGAAACATCCGGGCCCCAACGACGGCAAGGTACATTGTCCAAGACCATCCCCACCTGCTCGCACCAGTCACTCAGTGGGCTTTGCGCTGGGTGACGAGCGGCTGAATCATCAAGATTTCGTTCTCCCCGGCGCGATGGCGATCGATTGGACAAGAACTTACCGTTCGTTCTTCGACGCGAACGACGAGCGAGGCGAACTGGGTGCGCGCTGGATCACCGCGTACACCACGCGGCTCGATATATGTCCCGACAAACTGGTGTATCACGACGCCACGGGACGGAGCCTCAATTACCCCCTTCTTGCACCGGGTGATGAGCACGACGACCGGTCCGAGGGGTTCACGCTCCTCCGTCTCGATGAGCAATGGCTGACGCTTGCGCGCGACCATGTGCTGCTCGAAGTGTACGAAAAGCGAAACGACGCTTTTCGTCTCGCGTTCTATCGCGACAAGTCGGGAAACCAGGTCACGCTTGACTATGACGAGGCGCACCGTCTGCACCGGCTGATTACGCCGCAAGCCGTGGTGGCGTTCCGATACGGCACCCACGATCGAATCATCGAGGTAACTCGCCACGACCTGGAGGGCAAACGAGTCGGCACGCTCGCTACGTACGCCTACAACGCCGACGGCGACTTGATCGGCGCAATGGATCGATTCGGCAACCGGCGTGAGTATGCTTATCGCCATCACCTGATTACGCGCTACACGGATCGGACCGGACGAGGAATGAATCTCGAATGGAGCGGCGCCGATCCAAAGGCCAAATGTGTCCGCGAATATGCGGACGACGGCAGTCGTGACACGCGACTGGCCTGGCATCCGGATTTCCGGAAGGTGAGCGTGACGGACGCAACGGGCAACGTTACGCAGCACTACTACGATCTGCACGGTTATACGTTCCGTATCGTTTATCCCGATGGTCGCGAGGAGTGGATGTATCGCGACACCAATCACAATCTTGTCCAGCATGTCTATCCGGACGGCACTAGCGAGCGCATGACCTACGACGCTCGTGGTCGATTGGCGCGACATGCTCGCGCGGATGGCAGCACGATTGAAATGGTCTACGACGAAAAGGACCACATGGTTCAGATCGTCGACCCCGAGGGGCATGCCTGGAAGCGTGCTTATGACGATGCTGGCAACGTGGTGGAGGAAACGGATCCGCTAGGCCATTCCACGAAATACAGCTACAACGCACAGGGCTTGCCTATCGAGGTAACGGATGCCAAAGGCGGAGCCAAGGTCATCGCTTACAACGAAGCTGGGCAGCTGACCTCATACACGGACTGCTCAGGCAAAACGACGGCTTGGGAGTACGACGTCGATGGGCGCCTAAAAGCCGTAAAAGACGCGGCGGGTGGCACGACGACCTACCGCTATGGTTCGAATGGTTTTCCTCAGGAAATCCAGAGTCCGGCCGGGATCGAACGCATTCAGTTCGACGCCGAGGGGCGCTTGCTGACGAGAACCGACCCGCTGGCGCGCACCACTCAGTACAGCTATGACGGCGCTGGGCGGATCGCCAGCCGAATCGATCCAATGGGCCATTCTCTGAGCTATGGTTACGACCGGCAGGACCGTCTGGTTCGGCTGACCGATCAGAACCAGGCTACCTATCAGTTCAAGTACGATCCCGCCGGCCACCTGCTCGAATCGATCGGTTTCGACGGGATGCTGACTCGTTACGACTATGACGCGGAAAGCGGTCGGTTATGCGCGATCGAGGAAGGCGGACAGAAAACGCATGTGGACTTCGATCGAGGTGGCCGGCTGACGCGCCGCGCCAGCGGCGAGGCTGAGGAACGATTCGCCTACGACGCAATGGGGCGATTGATCGATGCCCAGAACGCCTATAGTCGCGTACAGCATTTCTTCGATGCGACGGGCAACCTGGTACGCGAGCATCATGCCTACAATCTGTTCGGTGTGCAGCGTAGCTACGTGTGGCACCACGCCTACGACGAGCTGGGTATGCGGGTTCGAACGGTGCGACCGGATGGTCACGCGATCGACTGGCTGACCTACGGCTCCGGCCACGTTCACGGCATGGCGCTCGATGGTGATGAACGTCTTCAGATTGAGCGTGATGATCTTCACCGCGAAATTCGGCGCACGTTCCCCAACAAGATTGTTCAGCGCACGGACTACGATTCGGCGGGACGGATGCTGCGGCAAACCATCCAGCGCGGCAACGCGCCGGCGCCGCTTGCTGCACGCATGTATCGTTACGATGCGGCCGGCCAGCTCTCACACATTGAGGATAGCCGTAAGGGCCTGACGGATTATCGCTATGATCCGCTCGGCCGGCTGGTCGAATCGATTGGTCCGGGTGGCACGGAACGTTTCTCGTTTGATCCTGCGAGCAATCTGCTCGATGCGGGCAGTCCTGAGCATGCCCGAAGCCGGATGCCGCCAAGCCCATTGCGCCCGGAAAATACGTTGCCGCCAGAAATGCCAAAGGTGCTTGGCAATCTTCTCAAGAGCTATGCGGGCATTCACTTTGCCTATGACGAGCGCGGCAACCTGATTGAAAAACGATCACCGGGATCGGTTCAGCACTTCGAATGGGATGCGTTCAACCGGCTGATCAGCGCCCGAACCGAAAGCGTGACGCAGCACGCCGAAGCGCGGTATTACTACGATGCATTTGGTCGTCGGATAGCCCGGGAGGTTGGAGGTAAGCGCGTCACTTTCGGCTGGAGTGGCAATGCGCTGGCGTATGAAAGCGACGAAGACCGAAGCACGCACTTTTTATACGAAGCCGGATCGTTCGTGCCGTTAGCCCAATACGTTGGCGAACCGGTATCGGGCATGCCCACACCAGTGCGCGGCGAGGACCATCGCTACACACCGGAGGACGATCCGCTGCAACGCATCCACGAGCCGGTCTCGAATGCGCAGATGTTTTACTACCATTGCGATCAGATCGGAACACCGCATATTCTGACTGACGACGAGGGAGATGTTGTCTGGGACGCTACGTACAGGGCAATGGGCGAGGCCCGCGAAGTGATCGCGCGTGCTTCGCGCGTGACGGGCGTCGCACCGCATAACCCCCTCCGTTTTCAGGGACAACAGTTTGATGAAGAGACTAGGCTGGCGTATAACCGGCATCGCTACTACGATCCAGATATAGGGCGTTTCGTCAGCAAAGACCCAATCGGTCTCGATGGTGGGATCAACGTTTACGCCTACGGCAGAAATCCCGTCAGTTGGACTGACCCTCTTGGGTTGGAAGGCACGACCGATATCCCCAGCATGATGGCCGCCGGCTGGCAAGGCAAAGGCAACTATCCCGGCGTAGATGCATGGACGGACACAGTCCTCCCGAAAGGCACGCTAGTTGCGCATGGTGCACCAGGTACGAGTAACTTTGTGACAACGCTAGATGCAGTAGACGGAAGTCAAGGGTCGAAATCAACAATGTTCGGTGCCCTGCAGGTCGCGCCGCACCCGGAAAAGGGATTCCGACCGGGAATGACCGTGTGCGAACTCACTGCGGATACGCCCGCGGCAGGTGCCAAGGCGCTGGCAAACCCACAGCATGGTCCTGGCAACGCACAGCAGTACTTCATTCCCGACGAGGGCTTGTCCAACCTGAAACCGCTCTACAGTGTCCCATTGACTAAACCATGAACATCGATACAACGAACGGTACCCTGACGGTCTGTCAAAGTGTCATTCCGTCGACGCTGACATTGCAAGAATTCCTGGCCTCCGCCATGTATCAGCCTCACACGAAGGTGCTCGAGAATGGCCCTCTCGTGACGTACAAGATAGAGTCAATATGCGACAACCATAAGTACATATCGACGTTGTACTTTCAGTCCGGTCTCCTTGATTCGATTTCACTGTATGTCTCTGACTCAAGCCCGGTGACAGGTTGGGGGAGTTGGAGCAAAGCCGAGGAACAGAAGCGGTTGCAATCTCTTGTGGATCTTCTCACACAGCAAGGAATTGCCAACGGACAGCGCTTTGCCTGGGGCATTGTGAGTGCTTCGTACGATCAGCGTTCAGGGGACTCAAGCATTACGATCAGACATACGCGGCCGTAGATAGATATTCAGTGAGTTCGGTCTAAGACGATGTGATCGTCGGTATCTAGGAACGCGTCGAATGATTCCTCGATGCAGCATACGTCGACGGCGGCAGTCGCTCGTAGGCGGCCATGTTTGATTTTTCCACGGGCACGCTGACCATTGATGCATCTACGAACCTGTTTCATGGCGGGCCTTCGCCTGACGACCGGCCGTTGATCGGGGCAACGGAACTGGCGAAGTACGGCGAGTGGGAAAACTAAGGCATCAAGAACGTGACGGTTTGGGGGAAAACCTTTGATGTGGCGGCTTGCTATTGCAACAAGAAGCTTGCAATGATCGACTTCTTATGGGTAGACGGCGTCGCCAAGAAAACCGACTGGTCAGCGACTGAAGACGACCTTGTGAAGGAAAGGAAGACGCTCTCGAAAATGGTCGTTTCGGAAGCGCAACAGCCTTGCGTGTCTTCTATGATCGGCTCGGATACTTTTGTCTTCAACTGGGTAACGCATACGGTACGGGCCGATCTGCGCTCAATGGTTGTCACGACTAGTGTCGCGTACACCGACTCGAAGGAAGAGTAGGCGGGTGACGTAGCGGCTCACCAAATAGGAATGAACACCCGAGAAATCTCAAGCCCCAGAGACATCATGAAACGATTTCTAATTTTGAATGGTGACAGGACGACAGCTAGCGGCGTCGTTCAGACCGTGTCAACCACCATTCAATTGAGCGATAAAAACGTTGCCCACTAAGGGGGATCCAGTCGCGTGCCCTGCTTGCAATACAGCGGGGAAATGCTGGCTTTGATCGGAGCGCCGAGACCTATTCAATGAGTAGATTAGAAAAGATCGCGGACCTTCGGATCGTCGACCGCCGCCCCGGTTACGACAAGGTCAATAATCCTCAGCGATTGAGCGTTGCGGAATTGGCGCCTGTTGGCCTTACGTGGCAGTCGGGCGGCGTTCAACACACCATTCACAGTCAGGCGGGCGTGAGTGGACGACTTCTTGGTGACGCGAGCGGTATCGCAGTCATTGAAGGGCCATACGACCCTTCGGCGAATCGGGCTTATATGGCCAATGCAGACGGGTCATTAAGGGCGCGATTTTCCACACAAATCGGAGCCGAGTGTGTCAGGTTTTATGACGTGATCGAAGCTAACGGCTCAGTCGCATTTCTGGCTGCGGTGCCTGGAAGAGACGTTTGTATCGAAGTGCGAGAAGCGGACGGTGCCATGGTGCAAGTCACAGAAAGTCGGTAAGTGCATGTCGACGCGATGAACGACGGCCTGAGGCCTTAGTGCGACTCGACGATCACCGCGTTCGACGCGTCGTGTCCAATGATGGCCGGGGCGCATCGCAGGTCGTCAAACTGGATTAGATTCGAACGGCTGCGGTAGACCTAGGAAACACAATGAAACGATATCTGATTTTGAACGGCGACAAAACGACAGCTAACGGCGTCGTTCAGGCAGCCCCCACCTCTATTCAGTTGAGCGATAAAGACGTCGCCCACGAAGGAGATCCAGTCGCATGCCCAGCTTGCAATACCACGGGGAAAATCCAGTGCGACGGGCCGCGCCAGATCATGACCGCGCCGGATGGAAGACACGCCGCATTAAGCGATGATTTATGTATTTGCGGCTGCCATCCGCCGCCTCGATTGGTTGCTTCTCAGCAGATGATGTCCACAGAAGCATAACCGTGTGGCTCTGCCCGTTTTGGTTGGCTGCAGCGCGTACTGCTCGCCAGAGATATGCGGCCCCATGGCGTATGACAGCAATCACAGGGTGACCTTTTTACCTCTATTCGAATGGCATTAAAGAGAAAGGCAATTAATTCCGATTTAACATTTATTTCTGAATATGCGATTGCGGTAAACGTCTGATCTTTTGTATTATCGCGCGATGGCGCGGGGGCGCAATTTGCATAAACAAGAGGCGGTATGGGTGCTCAGGACATAATCGCAGCGATCAAAGGCGGCTTGTTGCAAAGTGATCGCCTGTTAAAGCTTGATACGCCATTGGGTGCCAATGTCCTGTTGCCGCAAAGGCTGGTGGGCCATTCCCGCCTGGGCCGGGACTACGGATTTACGCTGGACGTCGTTTCAACCAATGACAATATTGAACTGAAAACGCTGATCGCCCAGCCGGTCACGCTCTGGACCCAGCAAACCGACCAGGCGTACGCCCCGCATCACGGTTATGTCCATACCGCCCGCCGGTTAGGCTCTGATAGTGCGATTACCAGCTATCAGATCGGCTTCGTCTCCTGGATGCATTTTCTGCATTTCAGAAAAGATGCACGAATCTGGCAGGATAAAGCCGTCGATGAAATTCTCACCGATGTATTCAATATGCATCCGCAGGCGCAGGGTGCATTCCGGTTCTCATTGCGTAACTCATTGCCGCAGCGCTCGTTCTGCGTGCAATATGAGGACGACTGGAATTTCTGCCACCGGCTAATGGAAACGGAAGGCCTGTTCGGCTATTTCGAACAGGCTGCCGATGGTAAATCTCATACCCTGGTCGTGACCGACGACATCGGTAGCCTGCAACCGCTGTCGCCGCAGACGGTGGATTTCTACCGGTCGGGCACCAACAGCGAAACGGATGCCTTCGTGCAATGGAGCGGCACGCGCACGCTGCAGAGCACGACACTCACCACGCGTACGTTCGATTACAAGGCGCCGCCCACGGGTGCGAATCCGAAAGGCACGACGGTTCCGACGCTGACCACGCAGGGCAACCTGCCACAGCAGGCCGAGGTGTATGAGTACACGGGCGCGTATACGTACGGACAGCAGGATCGCGGTGACCACCTCTCGAAGGTGAGGATGGAGGAGTGGGAATCGCGCGCGAAGCGCTTCCACGGCGTAGGCGCGGTCCGCCGCATCGACGCGGGGCGCTGGTTCGAACTGCAGGACCATCCGGGGCATGGCACCGACAGTCAGCAGGAGCGGCAGTTTGCCGTTATCGCCGTTGAATGGGTCATCGAGAATAACCTGCCGGTGTCGAGCGGGACGACGGATTTCCCGCACAGCCTGAAGCAAACGATCACTGCGGCCCGTGCACAGCACGCTAACGATCCAACGCTGCTCATCAAGTCGGCCGACGGTAGCGAAGGTTTCCTGTTGGTCTCTGTCGAAGCGCAGCGCAGAACAGTCCCGTTCCGCAGCCCGTTCGAGCACAGCAAGCCGAAGATGCACATGCAAACGGCGACGGTGGTCGGCCCAGCGAACGAGGAAGTCTTCACGGACCCACTGAACCGTATCAAGGTGCAGATGCACTGGGACCGGCTGAACCCCGGCGATGAGAACGCGTCGTGCTGGATGCGCGTCGCGCAATCGCACGCGGGGGGCGGGCACGGCAGCGTACACGTACCGCGCATCGGCGAAGAAGTCATCGTGTCTTTCCTCGACGGCGACTGCGACAAGCCGCTCGTTACCGGACGCGTCTATAACGGTGCGAAGACTCCAGACTGGCATTCGAACGGAATTCTCTCAGGCTACAAGTCCAAGGAATACCAGGGCAGCGGTTACAACCAGATGGTGATGGACGACGCGACCGGCCAGAACCGCGTGCAGCTATACAGCACGAGTGCAAATTCCCAACTGCATCTCGGCTATCTGATCGCGCAAACAGGCAACTCGCGCGGTGCTTACCTCGGCAGCGGCTTTGACCTGAAATCCGATGCGTATGGTGCGCTCAGGGCGGGGCAAGGTTTGTATGTGTCGACCCATCCCACGGCGGGGACCTCAAGCCAGCCTCTCGACGTACGCGAAGCAAATAGCCAACTTGTCAATTCCGAAAGCGTGATCGAAGCGCTATCGCAGGCGAGCGAAACCCATCAGGCAGAAAGCCTGAAAGACGGTCACGACTCGCTTAAAACCTTTACCGATGCGACACAGAGCAGCGTAGCGGGCGCAACAGGTAGCGGCGGCAATACCGCAGGCGGAGGCACTGGCAACGCCAACGGCTTCAAGGAGCCGATCATGCTGTTCGCAACGCCATCGGGCATCGGGATGTCGACACAACGGTCAGCACACGTCGCTGCGACTGAGCATGTCAACATCGTCAGCGGCCAGAGCACGCACATTGCGACAGGCAAGTCGCTGCTCGCGAGTGTTGCCGAAAAGATCAGCCTTTTCGCACAGAATGCCGGTATAAAGCTTTTCGCGGCGAAAGGAAAAGTCGAAATCCAGGCGCAAGGCGATAACCTTGAAATCACCGCCCAGAAGACGCTGAAGTTGCTCTCCGCGACGGAGAGGATCGATGCGGCTGCGAAGCAGGAAATTCTGCTCACGGCGGGGGGCGCGTACGTGCGCATTTCCGGCGGCAACATCGAGATTCATGCCCCCGGAAAAATCGATATCAAGGGAGCTCAGCATGCTTTCAGTGGCCCGACGAGTCTAGATCGAACCTACAACTCCGAGGGAAAGAAAGCAGACATGCGGATCCGTTACATGGACGCGGAGGGCAACGTGCCGGAAGGCGAGCCGATCAAGCTCGCGTCCGAGGACGGGGTGGTGCACAACGTTGTCCTGGATGGAGAAGGAAAAGGCGAGTTGAACGGAATCGATTTCGGCAGGTTCGTGGCCGACCAGGTCAAGCGAAGCGGAGAATAGCCATGGGCAATCGTCCCCTGATCCAACATACCGTGTGCATCGATTTGCCGGGTGAACCGGTCGAGTGCTGGGCCGAAAGCGATATCACCGTTCTGCTTCGCAAGCACCGCGACGTGATATTCGACGTGCACCTTCTCAAAGGGAAAAGCTACACCGTCGAAGCGACCGATGACTGGTTCTACGACACGCGAAAAAAACAGCGCGTAAAGAGCGCGACGTTCCAGGACGGCGAGCGTCTCCACGTTTGGATAGGTCGTG
This sequence comes from Paraburkholderia sp. RL17-383-BIF-A, assembly GCF_046028015.1. Classification (NCBI taxonomy): domain Bacteria; kingdom Pseudomonadati; phylum Pseudomonadota; class Betaproteobacteria; order Burkholderiales; family Burkholderiaceae; genus Paraburkholderia; species Paraburkholderia sp. RL17-383-BIF-A. The sequence continues at coordinate 36,430 of NZ_JARESR010000003.1, forward strand.
ACTTCAAGGGTTTTCTTCTGTTGAAGGTCGGCACGATTGAGCTGCAACGCTACTCAATGTTGCTTCTCAACACGGATAACCACGGGGAAGACCCAAAAACAAAACCCGAACCAATTATCTTGACCTACGGAGCGCAGACAGGGATCAGCGCGTCTCCACAGCTCGCGCTGTTTGCTCCCGGCGGGAAGCCGTTCGTCACTCAGCCTGGGTTGGCCAGTCATTTTATGGAGCCGAGCTGGCAGACAGGTTTGACGCCTTACCCGAGCACGACGGCGTTCCTCGATGATCCATTCAGCTGCAAACGGCTTCTGCCGGTGAAGTTGCCGCCTGCCACTCATCCGGCACCTGAACAGATCGGGCATGTCTTTGAAGTGGACGTCACCACCATTCCTTCAGACCTGGTCAAGTTGCTCGAAACAGGCGGCGCTGACGAAACGGCCATTGATACTCAGAAAGTTGCGACGCGCAACTGGATCATAGGCCAATTCATTGGCACGGCTGGATACTTCGGCGACAATTTCCCGTGGGTGTCCGAGCTATGGAAGTCCAACTTCAGGCTATTGAGGATTGTCCACAGACGAGCCGGACCCAAGTGGTACATCGTCTTCAAAGGCAGTCTTAAATCCCGTGAGGAAATCATCGCGGCGAAATACTCGGTCAAGAACTCAAAGATATTCGCGATAACAGGCGGGGCGGGCTCGGCCGAGTCGATGGCGCAGTCGGCATGGAAGAGCGCTAAAGGCGCGGTGACGACCAAGGCTGGTGTCATCACGATTGTGCTCACCATCGGACTCGATTTTGCTGAGTGGTACAACGATTACAAGCAGGTCGACAATGCGGGGCATCGCAAGAAGGACTGGTTCGATCTGTTCGCAAAGATAGGAATTGATCTCGCCGTCGCCGGCCTGACCGCTGCGTTGACTTCATTGATAGTGGGTGGTCTGGCGACCGCCAGCATTGCTGCGGGTCTCGCCACCTTCCCAGTTGTCGCGACTGTAGCCATTGCGATCGGTGTCGCCGTTGGCGTTGGCTACGTCGTCAACCTGATCGACAAGAAGGTGCATTTTACGGATTGGGTCGCATCCAAGCTCCGCGAGGCGGCGGCGTTGTACGAAAAGAACATGCCGACTGACTATAATCCGTACTCGCCAATGTTTGGAGGAATGCCGTGACGCATGTTGCAGAGGATAGAGACACCAGAAGCCAACTGCGTTCCACGATCTTTCGCGGCCTCGGCGCCACCGTGCTGCTGCACGGATTCTCGATCGTTCTGGCGTTCGCGGCGTATCGCTACGACTTTGAGGTTTCGAGTTTGCCAGGACAGATTAACGTCGCACTGGCGGTGCTTTGCATTTTCTCGCCACTCGTTGCTCTATTGGTCTTTCGAAACACAAGACGATTTGTCGTTTACGGTTGGGTGCGATTGTGCAATCTACTATCGGCCTATACGTTGGTCGGTATTACGTTCTACTACTTCTATTTCATTTTCGCGCCCATCTCCACACCAGCCAGAACGATCGGCTTGTTGGTAGGCGGTATCCTTACGCTCTATTGGCTTGGATTTGCGTATCGTGCGCTGAGGACCTTCATTCAGAAGTCAACGTTCGTCGAAAAAGCGTTTAGCGCCTCAGGCGCGTCGATTCAGTGCGACGACCGGTTCTTTGAAATTCTCAATAAGTTGTACGAGGAAAAGAATCCGTTCCCTGCCTGGCACACGTGGATCGTCATGGGAGTGGCACCTTTCTTTCTGGTGCTCAATCGGCTGCTGTCCACCTATTTCGGCTCGCAAGGGGTCTTATTTTTCATCGCGGCTATCACGTTTCCTGCATCACTTTGGCTCATTGGCCTCACGGTTCGAGTCTTTGTCACAATGATCCAATTACCGCTATCATTGGAAAAAGTCTCCGGCAAATCTGTCGAGATCAGTGCGGACGCTGTGTTTTAAAGTGTTGCGGCGAAGAAGCCACCTAGTGAGGGCTGGAAGCTTATCCTCCGGTCCGATTCTATTAAGAAATTTTGACCGTCGCCTGCGCAGCAATCGCATAGTTCTAGGGTCACGTTTTTCAAAGCATCGTCCACTCGGATATCGTGACAGACTTCGCAGGTTGATTTACTTACACACGGTGGCCCGATCAAATCGCGGCCTCCCGATCGCCCCGGCTTTCTGCAACCTTTAGAAAATGCGCCATTCCTTCTGCAAGGTTTATGTCCTCGCGGTCGTCTCGAGTCCCAGCGTGTCCAAACTAGGGAGGGCCCAACAATGATGTCCGGCGCCTTTGATTTTTGGACAGGAGAATTGACTGTTGACACAGGGGCGAAACTCGCGCCATGCCGCACGACTCGAGCGGACTTGATTGCAGCAGGTTGGACAACGCTGGACTCCCAGAGCGACTGGGAAACGTTAAGCGTCAACAAGATTATGATCTGGGGGTACTCGTTTGCGGTGTCGGCACGATTTCACGAGGGCAGGTTTGTCGCGATTGACTGCCTTTGGAATGATGGAAGCATCCTGAGGCAAGACTGGTCGGCCACTGAAGACGACCTCATTCGGGAGAAAAAAACTCTGTCCACACTAATCGCGTCAAAAGGGCAGACCGCACCTGCTGTCACTTCACTCGGTGTCGATGCGTTTGGATTCAGTTGGGGGACAATATCGGTTCGCGCCGATCCGCGGTCGATGATGGTCCTGCTGTCGATTGCGTATACCTGATCATCACGCGATCGCGCATGTCCATTTCAAAGAGGATGAGTGCGTCAAGGAAGACAGCGGCCAATGCCTGGACTTGTTTGCGGATCGTATTTCGTCGCGACAGGTCATGCTACTCGTGCGCTGCACTACAGAGTACCTAGCCCTGGGCCGCGCACAATCAAACGCCACCGACGCGAAGTGATGACAGCACCGTCGAGAACCTTGCCGGCAACCGGTACGACGTGGTGCTATAGCATCGGAGCCTACCAGCCTTCAACAATCGCGCTTCAAGGTGTGTCCCGAGGTATTGCAGGCGATGCCATCGGCGGCGCCGAAGCACTCGCGCGCATCAAAGAAGTGACCGACTCGAATACGCCGGTCAACGCGACCCGGGACGGGCAGCGGAAACTGCTTGTGCTTCTGCTCGCCAAGGACAGAGAGTGGTCCGACGATCTGACCGAAAACCTTACCTCGCATCCCGGCAACGATCCCGAGATGCCGTCACCTATCGCCCTATTTCCCAAAGTCATGTCATCGCTACTTGGAACGGACATGTTAGCGCCCGGACACACACCGAGCATGTGACGTCATTGCGTATTTCGGGGATGTCGAACGGACGTTTCGGCGAAGCCGAAATACGCAATGTCATGGTTTCGATCGATCGGGGATCGATGAAGCACGCGGCCGAATATCTGGAAAAGTCGATGTCCAAAGACTATGATCAGTACCCCATGATGTATGTGCCGTGAGACGGCATCCACTGGAAAGCGAACCGAGATGCCACGATCGCAATCGATGACGAAACCCGAGACCGAACCAAAAGACGCAGTTTGGGAGATGACGAAGAAAGCCACGCCGGCGAACTTCATATTTCCCATACTGGGCGCCGGCGTGTCGTACGCGGCATATGCAGATGATCTTGCAGTATCCGGATGGCCATGGAAAATCGGACTACTGGTTACGCTGGTTTGCCTCTTTGTACCGCTTACTGCCTCGACGATGTACCGCCGTTCGAATCTGCTGTGGGTATGCGGCTTGATACTATCGATTGCGACATTCGCTATGTACTTCTTCTTTGGCATATTCGCCTATTTCTACTATTTCGTGTTTGCACCGATGGCGCCCCTTCTGCGTTGGCCGGGGCTGCTTGGTGGAATTGGACTAACGCTGTACTGGGCTGGCATGTCAAGGCAAACGGTGTTGCATACGATCACAAACACCTCCTTCGTAAAACGGGCCTTCGAAGAAAACGCATCCGACTTTCGTTATCGAACGCAAGCGGGAATGGCACTGTTCGAGCGGCTCAATAAAGAGCGCTCGCCTTTTCCAAAAATCTATTCCTATATCGTTCTCGGTATCGCGCCGTTCTATCTGATACTGGGTCGGCTACTGTCGTCAAATTTCGGGGCGAACGGTGTGTTGTTCGCTTTGGCGGTGTTGGGCATGCCAGTGTCGCTCTGGTTTGCCGGCCTGCTTGTCCGCGTCTATCTCGTGATGGTCAGCCTACCTAGAAAACTGGAGAGGGAACATCACAAGCCGGTGTTGATAGCCGATTAGGAAAACGGGGCATTCTACGCAAGGCGATGCCGCATGCATATCTTGGGACCAAGGGCTTTTGCCGAGCGTCATGGAAACTGAAGGTAGAAAACGATCTGCAAATCTTCAAAGTCAGACTTCGATAGAAGTCGAACCCTGAGAGTCGACCAGTCTCGGTGGCGGATTGCACTGACAGATGCAGAGATCGTCGCCCAGTGCTACCCGTCAATCGTCCAGTCCAGTCATCGCTAGGCGCGGCCTGTCGCACGGGATTTTCCAGGTCGAATGGCAGCCTGAGCATGAGACATCGTCGCCGGGCCCAATTTGACGCCCCGGCAATTCGAATGCGGTTGATCAAGCGATGACAGTCCCGTTCGAAGTAGCGTTGTCACTGGTTAGAATCAGAAATCGCTTCGTGCTCGGTCTGTTCTTTGCCGGTCAGGCCTGGTCGCTGTAGGCGATCAATTGCCATTCAACCTGCGCGGTATGCTGTCGGGCTCCGATCCAGCGGTCTAGCAATACAACCTTTCGCGGCTCATGCACGACAACCGAGGGTAGCGTGTCTCCCTTCAGGAAGCGCCTCTGTGCGTCGCCAGTCTGACCCGCTTCGAGTTTCGCGCACCATACGCCGCCTTCCGGACATTGCTCACCTGTGCGCGCGACAGTACCAAGTGGCACCTTTGTCGCGACAGTTACCGGCCGCCCATTCTGCGATGTCCTACTCGAGGCTCCGGCCAGCGGCAGTCCCGTAGCCGGATCGAGACTCTTCTCCTTGCTCAGCTTGTCGATGAGTTCATCTGACGGCTTCTGCGGCGATACGGCCGCCGCCCGCTCTTTCTCCCACTGGAATGTGCCATCCCACTGCGGCAGTTTGGCTGGCGGCAGCGGGACGATCTTGTCGATGTCTGGGATCTTGGGGTTCTTGCCATCATTGCCGTTGACGAATTTGCCGATCAGCTCGTAGCGGCGTGTGCGCTCTGGATCGTTTGGCAAGCCGAGAAAATACAGGCGGTCTGATGGCGGCGGTCCTTTGAATCCGTTCCCCAAAAACGATGCTGACTGCGCATCGCCGCTCTCCACACCTTTCTGGAAAACCTTCACGGCATCAGACTGGAGGTCATCATTCTTAAGGTTGACACCCAGCGGACCCGCAGTTGCGCCGTAGCCCTGATCGACTGCACATTGACGCATCTGTCGAGCTATATCCGGGGCCTTGTCGTGCGGCGACAAAAGTTCGCCGACGTACCCTTGCGCTTCGGGGTTTCCCAAGTCTGCCGCTTTACGGAAGTAGCGTAGCGATGCCTCGGAATCTTGTTTCAAGCCGTAGCCGATTTCGAGGTAATGGCCAATATCGTAGTAGCCGCCCGGTATGCCCTGTTCAACCAGTTGCGTAGCAAGAGATATGGTTTCGTTTGGGGCATCAGGCGAATCGGCCAGGCCCTGCGAAATCAAGAGTTGCGCGTTGTGGTTGGCTTTGTAATGACCATGGGCTGCCGCAATCCGGTAGTAACGGACGATATCGTTAAAGTTCTTTGGACCATCAGCGCTCTGCAGAAAGCGGGCGTATTGGAACAGAACGTCTGCCTGAGGATCTAGGACCGGCAAATGGTCAGCCTCGTGCGTGCAGGTAAACGCAAGATTGGCGCGCACGGCGCTCATATCGGGCAAAGAGGTCAAGGGATCGTCCTTATGCGTACAACCAAACAGGCTGAAAAACAGTGCAGCAATCAAACATTTTCTGAACATGGTCAGTCCGAGTAACTGCGAACATTGGAGGTTCGCATAAAACCAACGAGAGACGCATACGGTGCCTTTTTGCCTGCACTTTGCAATTCCGTATTGTTTGTAATGATGTCGCGCCACGCACCGAAAGCTGTTTCGGGGTTATCGTCCGCGCCGCGGCCAGCAGTGTGAAGACTCCACAATCGCCGACGCAAATCTGCGGAAACCTTTCCGTTGTCGTGGCAGATGTTCAACTCGCTATCGGCCTCCATGCTACGCGTGTTGATGTTCGCGGAGCCGAGTGTCATGAAAGCATCGTCGACGGTCATTAGCTTCGCGTGCACGTAAACCGGGAGCCAAGTGCCCGGCAACGAATCAGGTGCAACTAAGGTGCACACATGAACCTTGAGTCCCGTGATCTCCGTGGGGACAATTTGCTTGCTGCGATCGGCCGCGTCACGGCGCTGTTGTTTAATGTCAGTCAGCTTTTGCCAAAGGTCCTGTTGATTCATTCTGTTCTGCTGGAGGTATTGCATCGCTCCAGCAGCGGATGAAAAATCAAATCCAGAGATTTCTACTTTCTTTTCTGCTTGCTGTTCCCGTTCCAGTTGCGCTTCCACGTCTTTTTGCTCGCTCTCCAGACTATCTGCTCGTTCCAGACGGGTCACTTCCGGGATCGTATCCTCACGGCCGAGTGCGTGGAGCATACGGTAAGTGTTGACTGTACCAGTACCGACTGCCGCGTCGGTGGAATTGGTGACGACGAAAAAATAGATGGGGTTCTTGGCGAGATCGCGCCCCCAGCTGGCTTGTTGTTTGACCGCCTGCTTGATCTTCTCTGCAAGCGGCGGCCATCTGAAATACTGGTTTTCGATAAAAATGTGTTTTGTGACATTGTTCACTGCCTGCAGGTACATCTTTTCGATGTCACGACTTCCCGCCTGTGATTGCGTACGTAACACCTGCGCCATCAAAGGCGTGTCGCCTGCCGTATTTCGATAGGCGCTCAACTGCGTGGCAGCGCGCTTGCGCGATTTGCCCAGACTTTGGCCCGTCGCGTCGTCCCATGCCTGACAGAAGTTGTCATTTAAATATTGCAGCACAGGGCCGGTGACCCGGCTCGAGATATCCTGCCATGGAGAAGGGCCACTGCGCCCAAAGCGAGGATGCATCCGTGCGAAACTGTGCGCGTCAGTGTCCCAATACTGATCCAGCATGTTATGACCCATGACGAAACCAAGCGCGAGGTCGGGATATTCATAATCGACCAGTACCATTTTCTGGTGGTGAGTGGGTTCGAGCGCGCCCATCGAAGCACTGTTTTGCGCAGCGGTTCGTGTATCTCGCGCCGAGTCTTCACCATGCCAAAAAGTACGCCAAGCTATTTCAATTCGATTGGCTGGGTTGAAATCTCGTGTGGCGAATTCGAAATTCTTGAATGCCTCTTTCCGATCAATCCGTCGCACCGCCGCATCGGCTAATGCCCCGGGCATGGGTAGACGCGAAGTTACATTGGTCAGGTTGGCACGCCTATACCACTCGGTATCGAATTCCAGTTCGGTGTTATTTTGGTAGTCGGGTGACAGCATCGACATGTGAGCATAGATCGATTTTCCGAGATAGGGCTTCACTGCGGTCGCCGCATTGTTACCAGGCATGTTGTTTTCGCTCCACTCCGCCAGGTGGATGTCATCCTGCCAGCAGAGCAGTCTCACCTTGATTCCTTCCTCTCCTTTCTGCACGAGGAGCTGACCGATCGGTACACCACTACCGTTGCGCTTGAAAAGCATCGACGGCTGAAAGCCCCAGCAGATGATATCGACGGAATGTTTTGCAAGGGCGATGGCGTCATATACCGCGCCGAATGCTTCTTCCCCATTCACCAACGGTCTAAACGTACAGGCCGCCGGATTGTATTCGGTTCGCTGCACAAACCACGGCAGAGTTGTCGTCGCGCTCTTCGTGCTGTTCAATGCGATCGGTGTGGTGATGGTCGAATTCGGTGTTGCCATGACCTATGCGTCCGAATAAGGGTTGAGCAGATCGTTGTATACCTGCCGGTGAGCGGCACGGTCTGCCGAGGTGTATTCGCTCCCCGGCATGCTTTCGTGAAACTGGAACCCCTGGTTCGCCAGCGCTCCATTGATCGCATCGCCCCGATAGTCAGCGGGCACCGGGATTTCATGAATCACACCATTCGCCAGTTCAAGTTTGTATTGCTGTGTGGTGACGTGATGATCAATGGGAAGCTGGCCGGTGCTGTCAATGACCCCTTGCTTTACTAGCGCGCCGTCCGCAAAGAGCTTGTACGGCATGCCTTCAGGAATGACAGTTGTTGCGGAGGGCGATGCGACGGTGTTGACCATCAATCGTTGCGTGGGCATATCCCTGAAAGTTGGGCTGTTGACATCCATCCGCGTCGGACCGCTAAACGAGTGTTGCGCACCCTTGATATCGATTTTCCCCGGCGCGTGGATTTCGATGTTGCCGTCCTTGATGCGGATATAGGCGCCACTCGATGTCACGAGAATCTCCTGTTTTGCAGCGGCCTGAATCGCGTCGGTCGCAGAGATTAGCTTTAACGTCTTCTGCGCGGTCATCTCGATATTGTCGGCGTGTGCCTGAACTTCGACTTTCCCTTTCGCCGCAAAGAACTTCATGCGCGCGTTTTGCGCAAACAGGCTGAGCTTCTCCGTCACGCTCGCGACGAGCGACTTGCCCGTCGCGACGTGAGTGCTTTGCTCACTGACCAGATTGATGTGCTCGTCGACGGTAATATGGGCTGACTTCTGCGTCGACAATGCGATGCCCGCCGGCGCCGCCATCAGCACAATGGGCCGCTTGAATGTGTTCGCGCTGCCTGTGCCGCCACCTGCAGTGTTCCCGCCGCTCGTGGATGCCCCCGTGGCGCTATTTTGGGTCGCATCGGTGAAGGTCTTCAGCGCCTCGTGGCCGCTCTTCAGACTTTCTGCTTGGGCGCTCTCGCTAGCCTGAGAGAGCGCATCCATCACGCTTTCAGAGTTGGCCAGTTGATCGCTCGCTGCACGTGCGTCGAGCGGCTGACTCGTGGTGGGATGGGTGGAAACGTACAACCCTCGATCGGCTCGAAGCGCGCCGTATGCGTCAGACTTCAGATCGAACCCGCTGCCGAGATAGCTGCCTCTCGTGTTGCCGCTTTGGTCGATGAGATATCCCAGATGCAGATGCGCATTCGTGCTGCTGCTATAGAGTTGCATGCGGTTCTGGCCCGTCGCATCATCCATCACCATCTGGTTGTAGCCGCTGCCTTGATACTCCTTGGACTTGTAGCCCGAAAGCAGACCATTGGAATGCCAGTGCGGTTGCGTCGCACCGTTATAGATGCGGCCCGTTACCAGCGGCTTATCGCAATCACCGCCTGCCCAATCGATCAAAACCTCTTCGCCGACTCTCGGGATATGAACACCGCCGTATCCGCCACCTGTATCGGACATCGCGACCCGCACCCAGCACGACGCCCTTTCGTCGCCTTCATTGAGCCGGTCCCAATGGAAATGCACCTTGATGCGGTTCAACGAGTCTGTATAGACTTCTTCGCCGTCCGGTCCAACCACGATTGCCGACTGTAGGTGCATCGACGGTTTGTGATGTTCAAACGGGCTGCGATATGGCACGACCTTGCGCTGCGCTTCGATTTCGACGAGGAAGAAACCCTCGCTGCCGTCGCTGTGGGCGACCACCAATCCGTCATGGAGCGCATGGTTCGACTTCGCTGCCGCCAGTTCGCTCTTCAAACTATGCGGGAAATCGGCGGCCTGAGTGGATGCCGGCAGATTGTTCTCAACGAACCAAGCGCTCTCGATGATGGCGAACTGCCGGTTCTGGGCGCTATCCGTTCCGTGCTCGGGGTGATTGTCTAGTTGGAACCAACGACCGGCATCGGCGCTTCGCACGCCGCCTGCAGCGAAGAAACGCTTTGCCCGCGACTCCCACTCTTCCATTCTGACCTTCGACAGGTGATCGCCGCGGTCCTGTTCGCCGTAGGTATAGGCGCCGGTGTACTCGTAGACCTCTGCTTGCTGCGGCAGATTCCCTTGGGTTGTGAGGGTTGGCACACTGGTGCCTTTCGGATTGTCCGGCGAGCTCGGCACCTTGTAATCGAAAGTGCGTGTCGTGAGCGTCGTGCTTTGCAGCGTTCGTGTGCCAGACCACTGCACGAGAGCATCGGCTTCGCTGTTGGTGCCCGCCCGATAGAACTGAATCGTTTGTGGAGAAAGCGGTTGAAATGAGTCGAGGTTGTCGGTGACGACGAGCGTATGCGACTTGCCGTCGCTAGCCTGTTCGAAGTATCCGAACAGGCCCTCACTTTCCAGCATCCGGTGGGTGAAATTCCAGTCGTCCTCGTATTGCATACAGACCGAACGCGAAGATAGCGGCTTGCTCAGAGCAAAACGAAATGCCGCTTGCGCCTGGGGATGCATGGTGAAGACATCGGTGAGGATCTGGTCCGCGGATTTGTCCTGCCAGATCCGCGCGTCTTTGCGGAAGCGCAGAAAATGCATCCATGATGCGAATCCGATCTGGTAACTTGTCAGTCCGCTTTCCGATCCGAGACGTCGCGCCGTGTGCACGTAGCCATGGTGTGGCAGATAGGACTTGTCAGCCTGCTGGATCCACAACGTGACGGGCTGCGCAATTAAGGTTTTGAGCGCGATGTTTCCAGATGCGGAAACGACATCAGCAGTAAATTCGAAATGGCGGCCAATCCGTGAATAACCGACAATCCGCTGTGGCAGCAGAATATTATCGCCGAGCTGGCTATCCAGTTTCAGGAGGCGGTCACTCTGGACGAGTCCACCAGTTATTGCCCCGATTATGGTCTGCGCTCCCATACCGCCGCCTCTTCTTGTTAGCTGATTGAGCCATCGCGCTCAGCGCGATTTTACAAAACTTCAGACTAGTCAGCCAGCTAGCCAATATCAACCACTGTAAAACGGTATTTATTTCTATAATCAGAATATGCGCATGGCATATCGGTAAATTCTGTTAAATGATCTTTGACAGGCTCTCCTGTTTTGCCAGATGGATTACGATGCACCGGTTCGAAAACGGCGCAACCAAATAACACGATTCATGTCGCAGAGTCGCGAGAAAAGGCCGGCAATCAGTCAATGTCCTTGCAACGGCCGTCGGGTAACCCGAGGCGCAAAAAACGGAGTAAACGCGCCCCGTATGAACCGACGCAAAAAAATCCGTCAGATCGAAGCGCGTCACTACCGCTTTCGCCGCATGCGGCGCGGCAAAGGTCACGATATTCCGGTCACGTCGAAAACCATGCACCGATTCGTGAGGCGGAATCCGGTCGAGAAAACCCGACAAAACTTTGCGTTGTAGAGCCCGCAACCGTGGCTTGGGAATCTCGATGATCCGGCAGCGACCGTCGCGCTTCTCGTTCGCCTTATACGAATAGTGATGAAGCGGCGTCGCAGCACTTTGCGCCGGCATGCGCCAACGATCGGCAAACCAGTGCGATTCGTCCTGCTCAATGCCTAGCCAAGCGGCCAGATCGCCGAGCGTCGGCAACTGAGGCAAGGCTACGTCATGTAACCACGGCAGGGGCGGTCGCTGAATAGGCGGCCGCGTCAGCACGCGAACCACTGTCGGCGGCTGCTCGCTGCGCCACGCTGATACGAAGGCGGGCATCCCTGCCACGACCGTCGACAATTCCTTGCGCCCGACGTTATCCCACCTCGCAGCAAATCTCTTCTCCACATGGCGCGCCAATCCTTTCATCCAGCTGGTGGCCTCGCCTAATGCGAGTGTCATCCGCTCGACCATTCCCACAGGCTCAGCCGAGCCCGCCAGCATGGCATCGGCCATCGCGTAGGTAACGTGTTGCAGCGAAGATAAGGACATAGCGAGGGAAGGCGGGGCGGCCAGTCAACGCGTCTTGTGCTGCGTGAGCGCTCTTGCGCAACGCGCAACTGACGCTCATGCGACGAACTGCGGAGTAGTGTCGATCCACGGGGTAGCCCCGTAGTGCCCGGAACCGATGTGGCCTGTATCCAGGCGGGCTTGACCAGCCGTCCCGCGTGGCGACGATAAGCGAGCCGGCCGAAGCTTGTCAACGCACTGGCACTACGAAGTGATTTTTCGCGAAACATGAATGGCGTTTATCTGACGGTCGCATCGTCGATACCATGTCGAAACTCAACACGCCGAGCGCGAGCCCAGCACCAAGGTTTCGCAACGTCGCGTGCCCTCAACTTATCCACACCCTCCTCTGGACAACTTTTGTACAACCCACCTGACACATTGTGGGCGAAACCTTGATAAAAACGCGACTGACCTAGGTCGCACAAAAGTTTTCCCTAGCTCCGTGTTCCTGTTCGCGCACGCTCCGCAGGGTTATCGATTCCGCATCGCCTTGATCCGTAAACGAAGTTTCAGGTTATCCACAGAAGAACGCGAGGCTTGTTAACTATTACTACGTATACATATACAAAGACTATAAAAACCAGAGAGGCACCCGCGCGGCACGCTGCACAAGCGAGCATTGCCGGCAGGTAAACGCTCAAGCCAGCGGTAAACAGATCTCCGTAACGAGATCAGCAGGCGCCGTATCCTTCGGGCTATTCAGATACTCCTCGAACACCGGCGCGTCGGCGGCTTCTCGCCCGGATTGCACGAGCCACGTTCCATACAGCCACTCATAAGCCGCACGCATATCGCTATACGGTCCTTGATGTCGCAACACCGCGTACTCACCACCCTTCACATGCGCCACGGAAACCGGCGGACTGACCGTCACGGACGCCTGAACCGGATGCGGCAACAACACTCCAGCCTTAGACCGCAACTCACTCTCCGCAACGACACCCGGATCGTCGTAGTAAACACCGATCATGCGCATCTGCGCCGCGAGCAGATTATGTTTCGCCAGCCAGCCGAACAGCGCATCGAACGCTTTGCCGATCTGCATATAAGGGCCAATGTGATCGACCGACAAAACCTCCATCGGCTCCACGTGACGAATCACCACTTCACGCAATGTCATTTGATCGTCTCCTGATAGCACCGGTCGAAACCGGCTATGTGTGCCTTGCTTGCGATACTGTGCCGGCGGCATGCCGAACACAGCGCGAAAGGTGCGGGAAAAAGATTGCAGACTGCTGTAGCCGGAGCGTTCGGCAATCTCCGGAATCGGCATCGAGCCGTTCGCCAGATAGCCGGCCGCGCGATGCAGCCGTAAACGTCGCACGGTGGTGGCGACCGTCTTGCCATACATCGCCTGATAAATCCGGTGCCAGTGATACGGCGAGAGGCAGGCGATTTCCGCCAGACGATCGATATCGAGCGGTTGGTCCAGATGATCGTAAATATGGTCGAGCACGCGGCCGAGCCGGGATTCATAGCGAGCTCGATTACCTGATTCATTCATGGCTGGATCAACGTGAGAGCTGTCGAACGGATGTGCGCCAAAGTATCACGTCCGCGTTTACCAAATCCTGCGAAGTTCACCTGACCTCAGCGGTAAACATACGCTGCAGTTAAGCGCCCGCTGACACCGCCACGCCGCAAAACTTTGCCGAATTTCGATAACACCTCGAATAATGGCTCACTACCATCGGCTGAAACCTGTCCGCCCATGCACCGCAAAGCCTTGCGGGATCGAGCCGGCGGCACCGTCAGGGAGCACCCGATGAAATCAGAGTCCAACAATCAGCATGTCGGCAAAGTCATGCATCACGAGTTGAAGCAGACGCTCGGCACGTGGCAGCTGTGGGGCATCGCGGTCGGCCTCGTCATTTCCGGCGAGTATTTCGGCTGGAGTTATGGCTGGGCAAGCGCCGGCACACTCGGCTTCGTCATCACGGCGATTTTCATTGCCGCGATGTATACGACGTTCATTTTCAGTTTCACCGAACTCACCACGTCGATTCCGCACGCGGGCGGCCCGTTCGCGTACGCCCGTCACGCTTTCGGTCCGACGGGCGGTTATCTGGCCGGCGCGGCGACGCTGGTGGAGTTCGTGTTTGCGCCGCCGGCCATCGCGCTTGCGATCGGCGCCTATCTGCACGTGCAGTTTCCGGGTCTCGAGCCGAAACATGCGGCGATGGGCGCTTATCTCGTCTTCATGGCGCTGAATATCGTCGGCGTGCAGATTGCCGCGGCGTTCGAGCTGTGCGTGACGCTGCTCGCGATCTTCGAACTGCTCGTTTTCATGGGCGTCGTGTCACCCGGTTTTCAGTGGTCGAACTTCGCGAAGGGCGGCTGGTCGGGTGCCGACACCTTCAGCATGGGCTCGTTTCACGGCATGTTCGCGGCGATTCCGTTCGCGATCTGGTTCTTTCTGGCGATCGAAGGCGTGGCCATGGCCGCCGAAGAGGCCAAGAACCCGAAGCGCTCGATTCCGATCGCCTATGTCGCCGGCATTCTGACGCTGGTGGTGCTTGCCGTCGGCGTGATGGTGTTTGCCGGCGCGGCTGGCGACTGGACCAAGCTGTCGAACATCAACGATCCGCTGCCGCAGGCGATGAAGTTTATCGTCGGCGAACATAGCGGCTGGATGCATATGCTGGTGTGGCTCGGCCTGTTCGGGCTGGTCGCGTCGTTTCACGGCATCATCCTCGGCTATTCGCGGCAGATCTTCGCGCTGGCACGGGCGGGCTATCTGCCGGAGTGGCTCTCGAAGGTGCATCCGCGCTTCAAGACGCCGCATCGTGCGATCCTTGCGGGCGGCGTGGTGGGCATCGCGGCGATCTACAGCGACGAGCTGATCCAGTTCGGCGGCCAGACGCTGACAGCGAACATCGTGACGATGTCGGTATTTGGCGCTATCGTGATGTATATCATCAGCATGTTGTCGCTGTTCAAGCTGCGTCGCACCGAGCCGAACATGGAGCGCCCGTTCCGCGCGCCGCTGTTTCCGGTTTTTCCGGCGTTCGCGCTGGTGGCCGCGGTGATTTGTCTGGCAACCATGGTCTACTTCAATTTTCTGGTGGCGGTCGTGTTCGCAATCTTCCTCGCGCTGGGCTACGTCTACTTCCTGATGACGCGGCATCAACGCGAAGCCGCGCCGGCGGACGCTTTGCTCGAGGAATGACGGATCGAGCCGCTGCTCGAGCAGCGGCGATGGAGTCGTAAAGATGAGCTACACCGAGACGATCGGCAGCCGCACCTACCGCTTTGCCGATCTGAAGACCCTGATGGCGAAAGCCAGTCCGCAGCGTTCCGGCGACCAGCTCGCGGGCGTGGCGGCGGCGAGCGAGGAAGAACGCGTCGCCGCCAAGATGGCGCTCGCGCAATTGCCGCTGCGCACCTTCCTCAACGAAGCATTGATCCCCTACGAAAGCGACGAAGTCACGCGCCTCGTGATCGACGATCACTCGCCGCAGGCATTCGCCGAAATCGCGCATCTCACGGTGGGCGATTTTCGCAACTGGCTGCTGAGCAGCACGACCGATGCCGACGCGCTCACGCGTATCGCCGCGGGTCTCACGCCGGAGATGGTCGCAGCGGTGTCCAAACTGATGCGCAATCAGGATCTGATTGCGGTAGCGCGTAAACGTCCGGTGATTACACGCTTTCGTAACACGGTCGGCTTGCCGGGCCACATGTCGGTGCGCTTGCAACCGAATCATCCGACCGACGACGTCAAAGGCATTGCCGCTTCGATGCTCGACGGCCTGATGTACGGCTGCGGCGACGCGATGATCGGCATCAATCCGGCCAGCGACAATCTCGCCGCGATCACCAAGCTGCTGCTGATGATCGACGACTTCCGCCAGCGCTATCAGGTGCCGACGCAATCGTGCGTGCTGACCCACGTCACCAATACGATTGCCGCGATCGAAAAAGGCGCGCCGGTCGATCTGGTGTTTCAGTCGATTGCCGGCACGGAGAAAGCGAACGCGGGCTTCGGCATTTCGCTCGCGCTGCTGCAGGAAGCGTATGAAGCGGGCCTTTCGCTGAAGCGCGGCACGGTCGGCAACAATCTGATGTACTTCGAAACGGGCCAGGGCAGCGCGTTGTCGGCGGATGCGCATTTCGGTGTGGATCAGCAAACTTGCGAAGTGCGCGCCTACGCAGTCGCGCGCAAGTTCAATCCATTCCTTGTGAACACTGTGGTCGGATTTATCGGACCGGAGTATCTCTACGACGGTAAACAGATCACGCGCGCCGGTCTCGAAGATCATTTCTGCGGCAAACTGCTCGGCGTGCCGATGGGTTGCGACATCTGCTACACGAACCATGCCGAAGCCGATCAGGACGACATGGACAATCTGCTCACGCTGCTCGGCGTAGCGGGCATCAACTTCATCATGGGCATTCCAGGCGCTGACGACGTCATGCTCAATTATCAAAGCACGTCTTTCCACGACGCACTTTACGTGCGTGAGGTACTCGGCTTGCGCCGCGCGCCGGAGTTCGAAGAATGGCTGGAGTCGATGCAGATCACCGACTCGCGCGGTGCCTTGCTCAGTGCTTCGGCACAACAACCGCTGCTGGAAGGCGCGCCCGACTGGATGGGCATCGCATGAGCGACTTCCTCGAAAAGAATCCATGGAACGCGCTGCGGCGGTTTACCAATGCACGTATCGCGCTGGGCCGCGCGGGCAATAGCCTGCCGACTGCACCGCTATTGGCGTTCAACCTGTCACACGCGCAAGCGCGTGATGCCGTGCATCATCCGCTCGATACGGACGTGTTGCACGAGCAACTGCGCGCGCAAAACTTCAACACGCTCGACGTGCATAGCGCCGCGCCCGATCGCGAGCATTATTTACGGCGTCCCGATCTCGGCCGACGTTTATCGGAAGCGAGTCGCGTAGCGCTGGCGGCTGTCCCCGACGATTCGCCCGAGGTGGTCTTCGTAATCGGCGACGGTCTTTCGGCGTTCGCCGCGTCGAAGCAAGCTCTTCCGCTGCTGCAAGCGGTCGTTCCACGTCTCGCGGATTGGAAGATTGGCCCAGTCGTGGTCGCGCGTCAGGCGCGCGTTGCGCTCGGTGATGAGATCGGCGAATTGCTCAATGCCAAGCTGGTGGTGATGCTGATCGGTGAGCGACCGGGTTTGAGTTCGCCCGATAGCCTCGGCATCTATCTCACGTACGCGCCGAAAGTCGGCTGCAGCGACGCGCAACGCAACTGTATTTCGAACGTGCGCCCTGAAGGACTCGACTATCCGTTGGCCGCACACAAACTGCACTATCTGCTGACGCACGCAAGGCGTTTGGGTCTCACCGGCGTCGGCCTGAAAGACGATAGCGATGCGCTGCTGGCAGAGACGCCAGCAGCACCCTCGATCAGCGACGATTCAAACCCGGGTGCCGCATAACAGATCGCGGCACGGTATCAAGCATCGGCTCGCTGCACCGGATGCGTTTCCAGCCACGCGTTTTCGTCGTCTTCGAAAAGACGGGAGCGTGTCAGGAAACGCAAACCGCTCGGCCGCTCAAGCGAAAACATTCCGCCGTTGCCCGGCACCACGTCGATGATCAACTGTGTGTGCTGCCAGTATTCGAATTGCGATTCGCTCATGTAGAACGGCACGTTCGCAATCGTGCCGAGTTTCACGTCGGACGAGCCGACCATAAACTCGCTTTGCGGAAACATCATCGGCGCGCTGCCGTCGCAGCATCCGCCGGATTGATGGAACAGCACGGCCCCGTGCTCGGCGCGCAACTTGTCGATCAACTCGACGGCAGCCGGCGTTGCGATTACGCGGGCGACTTCCTTCTTATCAGCCATCACATGCCCTTGCAAAAAAGAGAGCGAGCCGCACAGTGCGGCTCGCCCGAACAGGAGCGCGGTGCTTAGAAGAAACCGAGCGGCTTGTCGCTATAGCTGACCAGCAGATTCTTGGTCTGTTGATAATGGTCGAGCATCATCTTGTGATTCTCGCGGCCAATACCCGACTGCTTGTAGCCGCCGAACGCCGCATGCGCCGGATAAGCGTGGTAGCAGTTCGTCCACACGCGGCCCGCCTGGATCTGGCGGCCGAAGCGATAGGCGCGCGTGCCGTCGCGCGTCCACACGCCGGCGCCGAGACCGTAGAGCGTATCGTTGGCAATCTCGAGCGCTTCTTCTTCCGTCTTGAACGTCGTGACCGACACGACCGGCCCGAAGATCTCTTCCTGGAAGATGCGCATTTTGTTGTTGCCGCGGAAGACGGTCGGCTTTACGTAATAGCCTTTGCTCAACTCACCGCCAAGCGTATTGCGTTCGCCGCCAATTAGACATTCGGCGCCTTCCTGTTTGCCGAGGTCCACATACGAGAGGATTTTTTCCAGCTGTTCCTGCGAAGCCTGCGCGCCGATCATCGTCTTGGTATCGAGCGGATGCCCTTGCGTAATCGCGGCGACACGCTTGAGCGCACGTTCCATGAAGCGGTCGTAGATCTTTTCATCGATCAACACGCGCGACGGACAGGTACACACTTCGCCCTGATTCAGCGCGAACATCGTGAAGCCTTCGAGCGCTTTGTCGAAATAGCTGTCGTCCTCGCTCATCACGT
This sequence comes from Paraburkholderia sp. RL17-383-BIF-A, assembly GCF_046028015.1. NCBI lineage: Bacteria > Pseudomonadati > Pseudomonadota > Betaproteobacteria > Burkholderiales > Burkholderiaceae > Paraburkholderia > Paraburkholderia sp. RL17-383-BIF-A. The sequence goes on from NZ_JARESR010000003.1 coordinate 54,873, forward strand.
CCGCGAAGAAAATATTCGGGCTTTTGCCGCCGAGTTCGAGTGTGACGGGAATGATGTTCTGGCTCGCGTACTGCATGATCAGCCGCCCGGTCGTGGTCTCACCGGTAAACGCGATCTTGGCGATGCGCTTGCTGGAGGCGAGCGGCTTGCCGGCTTCAAGACCGAAGCCGTTCACCACGTTCAGCACACCCGCGGGCAGCAGGTCCTGAATTATTTCGACCAGCACGAGAATCGAAGCGGGCGTTTGCTCGGCAGGCTTGAGCACTACGCAGTTGCCGGCGGCAAGCGCGGGCGCGAGTTTCCACACCGCCATCAGGATCGGGAAATTCCACGGAATGATCTGGCCGACCACGCCGAGCGGTTCATGGAAGTGATAAGCGACCGTGTCGTGGTCGATCTCGGAGAGCGAGCCTTCCTGCGCGCGCACGGCGCCGGCGAAATAGCGAAAGTGATCGATGGCGAGCGGAATGTCGGCGGCCATGGTTTCGCGCAACGGCTTGCCGTTGTCGATCGTCTCGGCTACGGCGAGACGCTGCAGGTTCGCTTCCATCCGGTCGGCAATGCGGATCAGGATATTCGCGCGATCCGCGGCGGAGGTCTTGCCCCACGCCGTTTTCGCACGATGCGCGGCATCGAGTGCGAGTTCGACGTCGGCTTCACGCGAACGCGGAATCGACGTGAACGCCTCGCCGGTGATCGGCGACACATTGTCGAAGTACTCGCCGCCCACGGGTTTCACCCACTCGCCGCCGATAAAGTTCGCGTACTGCTTTTTGAACGGGAATTCGGTGGTCAGGAATTGCATCTCTGCATGGTTCATCTGTGTGCTCCTCACATGTTTGAATGGGCTATATTCGGCGCGATATTTCGCTTGGCCGCCTCAGGGTAGAGCCAGAAGCGTGCCAATGCACCGTGCTGGTGACCCATGCACACGCGGCAGGCACTAGCGCACGGCATGGCGCACGAGATTGTTCAGTCGCTATCAAGGGGGCGTCACAATTTTGAGCAATGCACGCAGTGCTGTTCATCCATTGAACAGTGGGCCTGTGGGCTGGCGGTACGATTCGAGTGGCGAGGCGTCGGAGTCGTTCGGCATGGGAATTGCCTTTCCCTGTCACCCTCATGTTCCGTTTGCGCAGATCCGGTATGACGATCGACACTTTCCGCGATAGCCTGGCCGCTTCGGTGCTCACGCCGCAGCCGAGCTTCTGCGTGCAGACCCGCGTCGCCCATGATGCCGACGAGCAGGCGCGCAATCTTCATGGCTGGAGCCAGACCTACGACCAGTTGACGGCGGGGTGTTTTGTCGGCGGCCTGACGGAGTTGTGTCTCGACCACATGCAGGTGTTCGTCGAAACGACCAGCCATACGCTGCGGCAAACCTGCGAAGTGCAAAAGGACGCCTACTGGTTTGGCATTCCGACTTGCCCTGCCGGTTCTGGCCGCATCGACGCGCAAGTGATCGCCGGCGACGCGCTCGCGTTCCGTCCGGGCGGAATCGAATTTGAGCTGCTGACCTCTGCGGGTTACGAAATTTTTGGTGTGGTGGTCAAAGGCGAGGTGCTGCGCCGTTACGCGGAGCAAGTGGAGCGCATCGGTCTGGCCGACCCCGTGCCGAATACGCAGGTCGTGCCGATCGGCATGGCGCGCAAGGAACAGTTGTGCGCCACGCTGCGTCAGTTGCTCGACGATGGCGCCGTGCGCGGCACGCCGCTGTCTTCGGTTGCCCGCAATAATCTGCAGGCCGCGGTGCTGGCTTCGCTGTTCGACGTCGGTGCGTTGCCCGCTTTGGAGTCAGCTTCGGAGCAGGTTGTGATGCCGACGCGGCCGCGTCGGCAGTCGATCGTGTCGGAAGCGCGCGACTATGTGCTGTTCAATCGCGACCGCGCGGTGAGCGTGCCGGAGTTGTGCGAGCAGTTGCATGTCAGCCGGCGCACGCTGCAATACTGCTTTCAGGACGTGCTCGGCATGGCGCCCGCCACGTATCTGCGCGCGATTCGCCTGAATGGCGCGCGGCGCGATCTGTCGAGCGCAACGCGCTCGGTGCAGGACGTCGCGGCGGCGTGGGGCTTCTGGCACCTGAGCCAGTTCGCGACCGATTACCGGAAGCTCTTCGGCATGCGGCCTTCGGATACGTTGAAGGCGGCGATCGGCGCTCACGCTGAGACGGCCGGCGCGGTGAACGCGGTCGCGCACTGACCTTGGCCGGCTGCAAGCGCCGTGCGCTGCACCGCAGCCGCAAAACTCGCTACGCCGTCACTTGCGCAACAGCCGCAACCCGTTCGCTACCACCAGCAGGCTCGCGCCGACATCGGCGAAAACGGCCATCCACATCGTGCCGAGGCCGATCACGGTCAACACGAGGAACACGCTCTTGATGCCCAATGCAAGCGTGATGTTCTGCACCAACACCGAATGCGTCGCCTTCGACAGGCGAATGAATGCCGGAATTTTGCGCAGGTCGTCGTCCATCAACGCGACGTCGGCGGTTTCGATTGCCGTGTCGGTGCCCATCGCGCCCATCGCGAAGCCGATGTCGGCGCGTGCCAGCGCGGGCGCGTCGTTGATGCCGTCGCCGACCATGCCGACTGTCGCGTGATCCTTCGACCACTGCGCGACCGCGTTGAGCTTGTCTTCCGGCAACTGATTGCCGCGCGCTTCGTCGATACCGACTTGCTGCGCGATCGCGGCGGCGGTGTGCGGGTTGTCGCCGGTCAGCATCGCCGTGCTCACGCCGAGGCGCTGCAATTCGGCGATGGCGGCGCGGCTCGTCTCCTTCACCGTATCGGCGACCGCGAACAGGGCCAGCACGCGTTCGGCGTCCGCCAGCATCACCACGGTCTTGCCCTGGCGTTCAAGCCCGTCGAGCCGTGATTCGAGCGACGCCGAGCAGCGTCCGAGTTCTTCGATCAACCGATGATTGCCGAGCCAGTAGGGCAAGCCGTCGATCTCGCCGCGCACGCCGCGTCCCGCGAACGCCTCGAAGGCGTCGACCGTCAGATGGCTGACGCCGTCGGCCTTCGCGGCCGCGGCAAGCGCCATTGATACCGGATGATCCGAGCGTCCCGCGAGGCTCGCCGCGAGCGCGCGGCAACGGACCGCGTCGACCTCGGCAAGTATCTCGAACTCGGTTTGCACGGGCTTGCCGTGGGTGAGCGTGCCGGTTTTGTCGAGCGCGAGCCGGGTCAGCTTGCGGCCCCGTTCGAGAAATGCGCCGCCCTTGATCAGAATGCCTTTGCGGGCGGCCGCGGCGAGACCGCTGACGATCGTCACCGGCGTCGAGATCACGAGCGCGCATGGGCACGCGATCACCAGCATCACCAGCGCCTTGTAGATCCACGCTTGCCACGCTCCGCCGAAGAGAAGCGGCGGCACGATGGCCACGGCGAGCGCGACGGCGAACACGATCGGCGTATACACGCGGGCGAACTGATCGACGAAGCGCTGCGTCGGCGCCTTGGTGGCCTGCGCTTCTTCGACTGCATGGATGATGCGCGCGAGCGTCGTATTGCCGGCGGCGGCGCTGACGCGATAGTCGAACGAGCCGGGCTGGTTGATCGTGCCGGCGAACACCGCGTCGCCCGTCTCCTTGTCGACCGGCAGGCTTTCGCCGGTGATCGGCGCCTGATTCACACTCGAGCGGCCCGCCACGATCTCGCCGTCGAGCGCGATCCGCTCGCCCGGCTTTACGCGGACCACGGCGCCGGGCGCAATCGCCTTGAGGTCGATGGACCGCCAACTGCCGTCGGGCTGTTGTACGCTGGCCTGGTCGGGCGTGAGTTGCATCAGGCCCTGGATCGCATTGCGGGCGCGGTCGAGCGACTTCGCCTCGATCAGTTCGGCGATGGTGAAGAGCACCATCACCATGGCGGCTTCCGGCCATTGCCGCAGGATCAGCGCGCCGGTCACCGCGATACTCATCAGCGCGTTGATGTTCAGGTTGCCGTTGCGGATCGCAAGCCAGCCCTTCCTGTACGTCGTGAGGCCGCAGGAGAGGATGGCGAGGATCGCCAGAGCCGCAGACACCCAGACCGGTGCACCGAGCCAGCCTGCGGCCTCTGAACCGGCCGCGGCCACACCGGCGAGCACCAGCGGCCACCACGGTTTGGGCGGCGCGTGCGGAGCGGCGGTGGGCGGTGCGTGCGGATCGGCGTCCGCCAGTTCCGGCGTGAAATCGAGCGAACGGAGCGCGGCGAGGATCGAGTCGAGCGCCTCGGGCGCGTGGACCACCGTCAAGACCCGCTGCATCAGGTTGAAATCCATGCTGCGCACGTGCGGCATGCGGCTGAATTTCTTGCGGATCAGCGCTTCCTCGGTTGGGCAATCCATCTGCATGATGCGGATGGCGGTGCGCAGGTCGCTGCCGACGGCTTCCGGTTGCGGCAGCCGGACCGGTGCCGACGCGGCTCCCGCCGTCGCGCAACAAGGTGTGTCGGCGGGACTGTGAGCGTGGCGATGGTGGCCGTGGTCGTGGTCATGGTCATGGCCATGGCCGTTGCCATGGTCATGAGCGTGGTCGCCGTGGCCATGGTTGCACTTCGCGCCGTGACCATGAGCCGGGTCATGCGCATGAGCATGGCCGTCGTGCCCGTCGGTACAGGCTTTCGCCCGTTCCAGGCGGTCGGTTTCGGCATGGTTGGCTTGAGGCATGGTGGCTTCCTGGTTCGATTTGTGGTCTAGTAAACACCTTGAAGCCACTACAAGGTCAAGGCCGCATCCGGAGGGTCCATGAAAATCGGCGAATTGGCGAAAATCGCCCATTGCACGACCGAAACCATCCGTTTCTACGAGAAAGAGAGCCTGTTGCCGGAAGCGGAGCGCACGGAGGCCAATTACCGCAGTTACACGGCAAAGCACGTCGAACGGCTGCGTTTCATCCGTAATTGCCGCGCGCTCGACATGACGCACGACGAAATCCGTGCGTTGCTGCGTCTGACCGACGCGCCGGCCACCGGCTGCGGCGGCATCAATGCCTTGATCGACGAGCACATTGCGCACGTCGATACCCGCATCGACGAACTGAAGCAGCTCAAAGTGCAATTGACCACCTTGCGCGAGCAATGCCACGGCGAACAGGCCGTGGAAGATTGCGGCATCGTGCACGGGCTCAACGAAATGGATGTGAGCGCGCCGCGTGCGCGGCATACGCACCTGGGTTGATAGCCTTCGGCCGTCGTCACCCCGACGGCCGCGACCCATTCACGGCTGGGCCGCTCGTGCGGCCCGCCGGATCAACAATCGAATCCAGTTGGAGAAGCAACGTGTTTACCTGTAGAAATCAATCCTGCGAAGCCCAGTGGGAGCAATCGGACGTCGTCATCAAGAACGAAGGGCAGGGCCTCCTGTTCCGTTGCCCGATGTGCGGCGCGCGCAATTACGTCGAGCGTTTCGACGGGGACGACGGCTCGGTGTTGTACGAGCAGATCGAAGGCCGTCCCGCCCCCGGTCCCATGGCCGAATAGTTTTTGCCTTCAGCAGCCTCTTGCCGACTCCAGCCGATTGCGAGCCATCACACCTATGAACAGTCCCACCACCGCCGGCGCGCCGTTTAGCCAGCTACCGCTGCCGCCCGCGACGCTCGCCAACCTGACCCAGCTCGGTTACGTCGAGATGACGCCGATTCAGGCCGCGAGCCTGCCTATCGCGCTCGCCGGCCACGATCTGATCGCCCAGGCGAAAACCGGCAGCGGCAAAACCGCGGCGTTTTCGCTCGCGCTGCTGGCGCGCCTCGACGCGCGCAACTTCGCCGTGCAAGCCATGGTGCTGTGCCCGACGCGCGAACTCGCCGATCAGGTCACGCAGGAAATCCGGCGCCTTGCGCGCGCCGAAGAAAACATCAAGGTGCTGACGTTGTGCGGCGGCACGCCCATGCGTCCGCAAATGGCGAGTCTCGAACACGGCGCGCACATCGTGGTCGGCACGCCGGGCCGCATCATGGATCACCTGGAGCGCGGCAGCCTGCCGCTGCAGTCGCTCAACACGCTGGTGCTCGACGAAGCGGACCGCATGCTCGACATGGGTTTCTTCGACGATATCGCGACCGTGGTGAAGCAGTGCCCGAAAGAACGGCAAACGCTGCTGTTTTCGGCGACGTATCCCGAAGGCATTGTCAAACTGAGCCAGCAATTCCTGCGTAATCCGAAGGAAGTCAAACTCGCCGAGCGGCATGACAACACCAAGATCCGTCAGCGCTTCTATGAAGTGACCGAAGACGGGCGTCTGCACGCGGTCGGTCTGCTGCTGAACCACTATCGCCCGGTGAGCACGCTGGCGTTCTGCAATACCAAGCAGCAATGCCGCGATCTGCTCGACGTGCTGCGCGCGCAGGGATTTCATGCGCTCGCGCTGCATGGCGAACTCGACCAGCGTGAACGCGATCAGGTGCTGATCCAGTTCGCCAATCGCAGTTGCTCGGTACTGGTAGCGACGGATGTCGCCGCGCGCGGTCTCGACATCGCGCAGCTCGAAGCGGTGATCAACGTCGACGTGACGCCGGATCCGGAAGTGCACGTGCACCGCATCGGCCGCACGGGCCGCGCCGATCAGGAAGGCTGGGCGCTGAGTCTCGCGAGCATGAACGAGATGGGCCGCGTCGGCAGTCTCGAACAGGCGCAAAAGCGCGAGGTCGAGTGGCACAAGCTGTCCGAACTGACAGCGGCGAGCAACGAGCGACTGTTGCCGCCCATGGAAACGTTGCAGATTCTCGGCGGGCGCAAGGAAAAGATCCGCCCCGGCGACGTGCTCGGCGCGCTGACCGGCGAGGCGGGTTTCGCCGGCTCGCAGATCGGCAAGATCAACGTGACGGAAATGTCCACCTACGTGGCGGTGGAGCGCAGTATCGCGCGCGATGCGTTGCGCAAGCTCAGCGCCGGCAAGGTGAAGGGCAAAAAAGTCAAAGTCCGCCTGATGGACGACGCCTGATGGACGACGCCTAAGGCAACGCCGGCCGCGAGCGCTCCGCTCGTGGCCGGGCGCATCACATTACGTCATACCTCTGCAGTTTCAAGCGTTCTTCACGCAGCCTCATTTCTTCCCCGAAAGCACCGATCTGTCTGGCTTCGCCCGTGGCGGCGCGGGTTCGCGTCAGCCATGACGTAAACGCATGCGGCGCATGACAAAGTTTCGATTGTGACGGTTCTTTGGCTGATGCCTAATCACCACACCAGAAGGGACCGCCGCGCAGCTGGCCGTCCGTGAATCCGCTGCCGGATGGAGAAAGGGAGAAAGCCTTATGCAGAGCGCCACACAAGCCCGCTCGAAGTTGCCTGATGTGGGCACGACGATTTTTACCGTGATCGGTCAACTGGCCGCGCAACACGATGCGCTGAATTTGTCGCAAGGCGCGCCGAACTTCGCGCCGGACCCCAAACTGATTGACGGCGTTGCTCAGGCCATGCGCGCCGGGCATAACCAGTACGCGCCGATGGCCGGCATTGCCGCCTTGCGCGAAGCGCTCGCCGACAAGGTCGCCACGCTGTACGGCGTGCGCTACGACCCGTCCAGCGAAGTGACCGTCATCGCCAGCGCGAGCGAAGGGCTGTATTCGACGATCAGCGCGTTGGTGCATCCGGGCGATGAGGTGATCTACTTCGAGCCTTCGTTCGACAGCTACGGCCCGATCGTCCGCCTGCAGGGCGCGACGCCCGTGCCGATCAAACTGTCGTTGAGTGATTTCCGCGTGGACTGGGACGAGGTCGCCGCAGCGATCACGCCGAAGACCCGCATGATCATCATCAACACGCCGCACAATCCGACCGCGACCGTGTTCAGCGAAGCCGACGTCGAGCGCCTGAAGGCCATTACGCGCAATACCGATATCGTGATTCTCGCCGACGAAGTCTACGAACACGTGGTGTTCGACGGCGCGAAGCATCAAAGCATGGCTTGCCATTCCGAACTCGCGGAGCGCAGCGTGATCGTTTCGTCGTTTGGCAAGTCGTATCACGTGACCGGCTGGCGTGTCGGCTATTGCCTCGCGCCCGCCGCGCTGATGGACGAGATTCGCAAAGTCCATCAATTCATGGTGTTTTCTGCCGATACGCCTATGCAGTACGCGTTCGTCGACGCACTGGCCAATCGCGAAAGCTACCTCGGCCTGTCCGCGTTCTATCAGAAGAAGCGCGATCTGCTCACGGACGCCCTGCGCGATTCGCGCTTCGAATTGTTGCCGAGCGAAGGCAGCTTCTTCATGCTCGCGCGTTTTCGCGGCTTCTCCGAAGAAAGCGATAGCGATTTCGTGCTGCGCCTGATTCGCGACGCACGTGTTGCTACGATTCCGCTGTCGGCTTTTTATACCGATGGTACGGACTCCGGCTTGATCCGCCTGAGTTTCTCGAAGGATGATGCGACATTGATCGAAGGCGCGCGCCGTCTGTGCGAGATCTGATTGTGTGAGTCACGGATGCAAGTGGCGGCTTCACGCGACGGCGGGATTTTTGACCGCAGTATGATCGTCGCGCCGTCACGCATCAGCGCGCCGCAGTGCGGCGTGACAATAAATCGAAGGGAAAGGGACCTGCTATGAAATTGCTCAAGCCTCTATTGGCACTGGCCTGTGCTTTTGCGTCGCTCGCGGCGTCGTCCGCCGCGAACGCCGCCGAGACCTCGACGCTGCGTTTCGGCCTCGAAGCGCAGTATCCGCCGTTCGAATCGAAGGGGCCGAACGGTGAGTTGCAGGGTCTGGATATCGACGTCGGCAATGCCGTTTGCACCGCTGCGCATATGACGTGCAAATGGGTCGAGACCTCGTTCGACGGGCTGATTCCCGCGCTGCAGGGTCGCAAGTTCGACGCGATCAACTCAGCGATGAATGCGACCGAACAGCGCCGTCAGGCGATCGATTTCACCACCGTCGTGTACCGCGTGCCCACGCAGTTGATCGCGAAGCGTGACAGCGGTCTGCTGCCGACCACGGCCTCGCTGAAGGGCAAACGCGTGGGCGTGTTGCAGTCGTCGATTCAGGAAACTTTCGCCAAGACGCACTGGGAGTCGGCGGGCGTGACCGTCGTGCCGTATCAGGACCAGAACCAGGTCTATGCGGATCTCGTGGCGGGCCGTCTCGACGCGACGCTCGTGCTGGCGCCGGCCGGACAGACCGGCTTTCTGTCGAAGCCGAACGGCAACGGTTACGCCTTTGTCGGCGAGCCGGTGCGCGACGACAAGATTCTCGGCAGCGGCATTGCATACGGCATTCGCAAGGGCGATACCGCATTGCGTGAGCGCCTGAATGCGGCGATCGCGAAGCTGCAGGCCGACGGTACCGTGAAGACGCTGGCTGCGAAGTATCTCGGCAATATCGACGTGACGGCGAAATAAGCTGTCGCGCCACGTGGTTCATGTTGTTAGTGAGTCGGCTTGTTGATGGTGCGTTTGGCGGCTACGATACGTAAGCCTTGCTGCGGCGAGGCCTACGCAATAATCGGAGAGCGCACACATGAGCGGAATCACGCAGGCGGCTGTTCACGCGAAAAGCGCTTGCGCGCCGCGGTTCTGGCGCAATGATGCGTTGCCGTTCATCGAGGTGCGTTCCATCGAAGACGGCCGCGAGGTCTGCTACGCCAAACATTCGCACGAAACCTTCTCCATCGGCGCCGTGACCGGCGGACGCAGCGTCTATCTGAATCGCCACACGCGTGAATGGATCGGCGCGGGCGCGGTCGTCATGATGAATCCGGACGACGTGCATGCCTGCAATCCGGTTGCCGGCGAGCGTTGGTCGTATCGCATGATGCATGTCGACGTCGCATGGCTCACGTCGCTGCAACACGAATTGGGTTTCAACGAGAACCACGCGTTTCACGCGTTCTCGCAGACCATGTCTACAGACGCTGCATTGTTCGGCGGTTTGAACCGGCTGCATGCGATTCTCGTCGACAGTAACGCCGACGTGTTGCGCAAGGAAAGCGCGGCTATCGCCTTCTTCTCCGAAGTACAAAACAAGCTGAATCCGGCGGTCTTGCCGGATCGTGACGCGACCCGTCAACTCACGCGTGCGGCGGAGTTCATTGCTGAAAACTGCACGCGCTCGCTAAAACTCGAAGACATTTGCGACGCGGTCGGTCTGTCCGCGTCGCATCTGATCCGCGCTTTCAAGCAGCGCTACGGCATGACGCCGCACGCATACCTGATCAACCGGCGTATTCAATACAGCCGTGCCCAACTCAGGCGCGGCCGGGTGATTGCGGAGGTCGCGCTCGACGCCGGTTTTGCCGATCAGGCGCATTTGCAGAGAATCTTCAAGCGGCTGGTCGCGGCGACGCCGGGGCAGTATCGCAGTTGAAGCTGTGGCGGCGGCCGTGCGTCAAGCTGCGAGCAGATACAGCGCGCTCGCCGCGAGCAACGCCGCCAATATGCGATTGAAGAACCTCACCCGCTGCGGTTGCTGCAGGTATTTGCGCAGGAACGTGCCGGCGTAGGCCCAACTGGCGATCGACAGATAGCAAATCACGAAGTACAGCACGGTGAATTGCGCGATGAGCCTGCCGTCGCCGTCGGCTGCATACGCACCCATGCCGGCCAGCGACGCGAGCCAGGCTTTTGGATTGAGCCACTGCATGGCCGCGCCGTAGGCGAAGGACGGTCCGCGCGCCGGCTTGTCCGCGCCGAGTTGGCCGTCGTCGACAGCGAGTTTGTAGGCCATGTAGAGCAGGAAGCCCACGCCGGCCCATTTGACTATGGCGATCAGGTCGGGGAAACGGGCGAGCAGTTCATGCAGCCCGAGGCCAATCAGCAGAAGCAGCACAGTGAAGCCGACGGTCGCGCCGGTGACATGCCGCATGCTCGCGGCCAGGCCATGTTGCGCGCCGGCGCTGAGCGCGACGACATTCACCGGGCCCGGTGAAATAGAACAGGCCAGCGCGAATGCGGCCATGGAGAGCAGTGCGGTCATCGGAAGCCTCGATACGGAAGTGCGCAGGATCTGCGGCGCTCAAAGGTATCGGGCGAGGGTGCCGGGTGTATTGAAGGAAATTGCTATGGCCGGCCCGTGATGTTGCGCCCCGGGCCTTGCGGTTTTAGCGATGCGTGATGCCGCACCATTGGTACGGAAAGACGCCTTGGCCGACATAGGCGCGGTAAGTGGCGCAGGAATTGGCGTCGATGGTGAAGCCATGCCGCTCCAGAACAGGACGCGCCTGTTCGATCAGTTGAGCATTCTCCGCGGCCACGTCGCGCACGTCATCGTGGCGGATGTCGAGCCGGCACATGCGATTGTCGGCGGCGTTTGGCGTCCATTGCAGGCTCGCGTGAAGGTGCAGGCGATCGATCGCGGCTTGTATCGTGTTGCAGCCTTTCACGCCCTCCGTTAGTCCGATGGCGTTGGCGATCCGATCCATCTTCGCCACGTTGTCGACGCGCCAGTTATGTCGGCCTTCGATGATCGCATACGCGGGACCGCCGCGAGAACGCACAAGCTCCGCTATGTGCTGATCGAATTGCGGCGAGTAGGGAAAGCTGCCGTCGATCTGCGTGAACGAGACCGACACGGGAAAGAACTGCACGATCCAGCCCCATGGCGGATTCCCGCCGACAATAACCGCCGTCGTGTTCTGAGGGCTAGTCAAAGCGGGCACATCGGCACGGAAGGCCGACCTTGCCCAGCGCTCGTGTCCCCAAGTCTCGACGCCGCCGGCCACGACAACCATCGTCGTCACGCAGAGCAACCATGCGGCAACCCGTCGCGCCGTCAGGTAAGGCAGTAGCCGGTCGAGCAGCAGATACGCGACGAGCGGCGTCAGTGTTTCGATCGGAACGACGTAGCGGTAGATGCTGAACAGAATCATCCACAGGAAGTAGCCCAGCGCCACGAAAGTCGTGACGTATGCCGCTCGCGAACTCAGTCGCCGGGTTCGAGGCCGGCGGCGCAATAGCTCCGCGAGCCGGGTGGCGGCCAGCATCCAGAACAGCACGTACACGACAGGCCAGATGATCTGATGCAGGCGTGCTTGTCCGACGCGCTTCGAATCGAATGCAAAGACGAAGGGCCAGAGAATGTATTCGCGCGCGTTTTTCGGCAGCCACGATTGATCCGCGACGCCGCTCGGCGGGCTGAGCGGATTGGGGAAGATCGAGCTGAACTGTGGAAAGAACGGGTTGCCGAACGTGTGCCACATTACTGCCATCCAGTAGCCGCCCGCAGCCAGCAAGCCGGCGAGAGCGCCCACGCCGAACAGGAAAGCGGCGCGCACGCGCGCGAACGGTGTTGCTGGCAACAGCAGCAACCCTGCGCAAAGGGCGAGGGCAAACGGCGCATTGGTCAGCTTGAGGCCCATGCCAAGGCCGGCGATGAGGCCCGCGCATACGAGTCCTGCAGCGGTGGCCGCCGACCACGTTGCCAACCGGTCCCACAGATGCAAGACGAGCAGCAGCGCGGCGAGCACGAACAGCGTGGTCGTGTCGTCGCCCATGGAATTGCCGAAGCCGGACAGAAAATTCGCTGTCAGGATGCCGGCTGCGGCAAGCAGTAGAGGCGTGCGGTTCGCGTCTTCGGGGGGCAGTTGCGGCAGGGTTCGCCGGATGATCGACAGCAACAGCACGAAATTGAGGCCGTGCAGCGTGCCCATGATGAAGCCCGCCAGCGGCGCGGGAAACGTCCGGTTCAACGCGTGGTAGAAGACGTCGAGCATCGGATTGAAGTAGGTCTGCATGCCGGCCGGCGCGAAATCGGTATGCAGCTTGTCGTTCAGGAACGCGAAGCCGTTGTACTGGTGATAGTTGAACCCGTCCCAATTGCGGTCCTGGCCGAGGAAAAGCGACCACAGGCCGAAGAGGACCGGGATCCACACACGGGCGGCGGCGCTCAGGCGAGGGTCGTTGAGATCCCATGACAAGGCCCGCTGCCAGAAGGAGCGGCGAGCGGGGCGGTCGATCGTGTGCATGTTTTTGTCGGTGCGGGGAAGTGCAAAGCTTTGCGCCGCATGGAGGGCGGCGAGGGCAGCCGACATGGTATCGGAAGGCAAGCGCGCGAAGGTTGGCCTTTGCAGTGCCTTTGGGGAGGCTGAAAAGCAAAAAGCCCGGTCCTTGCGACCGGGCTTTTTGCTTTGAATCTTGGTGGGGCGTGAGTGACTCGAACACTCGACCTACGGATTAAGAGTCCGCTGCTCTACCAACTGAGCTAACGCCCCCAACAGAAGCGAAATTATGCAGAAATTTTTCGGGCTTGCCAAGCCCCCTTAGCAGATTTCTTAAAAATATTTGCATCGACGGTCCCGAGGCATTCCTCAATGGACTCGCTGTCGTGAAAAAGGCGTTGTCTATATCGTCCCGGTATCATGTCGCGGACACTTTGCCGCACGCAGCATCGCGCGGCTTTCGACCTGGGGCTTGCCATGGATGACAAAGAGATTATCGAATTACTCGACCGCATCCTCGCGCCGTGGGTCCGCGCGCTTACGCTGACGCCGGTCAAGGTCGATGAAGAAAGCGCCACGCTGCGCCTGCCGTTTTCGGGCGGGCTGCGTCACGCGGGTGGCGTGATCTGCGGCCAGGTCTTCATGGCCGCGGCGGACACGGCCATGATCGTCGCCATTTCGGCCGCGCTCGGCGGTTTCAAGCCGATGAGTACGGTCTCGCTCAATATCAATTTCATGCGCACGGTGCGCAAGGGCGACGTGCTGATCACCGCGCGAGTGCTACGCATGGGCCGCAACCTCGTGTTTGGTGAGGTCGAATTGTTCGACGAAGCGGGCAACATGGCCGTCCATGCCACCACGACCTACGCACTACTCGACTAAAACGGGCAGAGCGCCGCATAAGAGGAAAAATCAGGATGTTCGATCAGGTCGTATTCGCCGGCGGTGGCAATCGCTGTTGGTGGCAGGCGGGTTTCTGGGACGTGGTGCAGCCGGAATTGCGGATCCGGCCGCGCGTCATCACCGGCATTTCGGCCGGCGCCGCCACCGCGTGCATGCTCTACACGCGCGATTCCGACTGGGTGATGCGCTATTACGAAGACGCGTTGCGTCACAACACCCGCAACGCCTACTGGGGCAACCTGCTGCGTGGCGAGTCGGTGTTTCCGCATTACCGTATCTACCGTCAGGCGCTGCTCGACATCTACGGCGAGAAGTTTCCGACGCTCGCCGATGCGCCGGAAATCCGCATCGGCGTGTCGCATCTGCCGCGCTGGCTCGGCGCGCGCAGCGCGGTGGCCGCCGGTCTGATCGCGTACAACATCGAAAAGTACGTGCGTAAGACGCTGCATCCAACGCTCGGGCAAACGCTCGGCTTTCATCCGGAGTTCGTGCGCGCGCAAGATTGCGCGAGCGTCGAAGATCTGGCGGATCTGATCCTGCAATCGTCGAGTACGCCGCCGTTCACGCCGGTGCTACGGCGCAACGGCCGGCCGGTGCTGGACGGCGGCATGGTCGATAACGTGCCAGTCGGCGCGCTCGACTCCGAGGCGCCCGGCAACGTGCTCGTGATGGTCACCCGTCTCTATCCGCGGCCGCAGATGTTCGTCGTGCCGCACGGCGTACAGCAACGGCTCTATGTGCAGCCGTCGCGCAAGGTGCCGATTTCCAGTTGGGATTACACGAGCCCCTCGCAGATGGTGCACGCGTACAACCTTGGCCGCGCCGATGGCGAGACCTTTCTCGAACGCATGCCCGATCTGATGGAAGCCGCCGCGCACGAAACGGCGCGGTGAGAGCACTAGCGGTGGCGAGGGCCGATACTGCGCGAACCCCGCTGGACGAACTCTCTTGCGGCTCAGCAGGCACCGAGCCGCTCACCGCGGAACTTGCCGTTCTAACGCCGGCGGCCGCCTTGTAACGCTTCCGGATTCGCCACGCTGCTCGTATCGCCAGCGTCGAAAGCCAGAATGTTGTTGAACGCCGCGGTGAAATACTGCTCGTAGCTTTCCCGCTCCACGTAGCCGATGTGCGGCGTGCAGATCACGTTTTCCATGCGCAGCAGGCTGTAGCCCTGCAGAATCGGCTCGCTTTCGTAGACGTCGATAGCGACCATCCCCGGACGATTGTGCGGCAACGCGTTCACCAGCGCGTTTTCGTCGAGCAACTCGGCCCGGCTCGTGTTCACGAGCAGCGCGGTCGGTTTCATCCGCATCAGGTCTTCCTGTTTGACGATGCCGCGCGTGTCGTCGTGCAGGCGCAAATGCAGCGACAGCACGTCGCTCTGCTCGAATAGCGCCTCGCGGCTCTCCGCCACGCTGTAACCGTCGGCGCGAGCGGCTTCGCGCGAATGCTCGCGGCCCCAGATCAACACCTTCATGCCGAATGCCTTGCCGTATCCGGCAAGCAGCTGGCCGATCTTGCCGTAACCCCAGATTCCCAGTGTCTGACCGCGCAACACCTGCCCCAAACCAAAGTTCGGCGGCAGCGCCGACGTCTTCAGACCAGACTGCTGCCAGGCTCCTTGCTTAAGGTTTGCTACGTATTGCGGAATCCGCCTCTGGGCCGCCATGATGAGGGCCCACGTCAATTCGGCGGGCGCGTACGGCGAACCGGTGCCTTCGAGCACGGCAATGCCGCGCTCGGTACAGGCCGCCAGGTCGATGTGGCTCGACACCTTGCCCGTCTGGCTGATCATGCGCAAACGCGGCAGTTTATCGAGCAGTTGCGAGTTGATGCGGGTGCGTTCGCGAATCAGAACGAGTGCGTCGACTTCGGAGAGACGGCTTGCCAACTGGCCCAGACCGCGGACGGTGTTGTTAAAAACCTTGACCTCGTGGTCGGCCAGCAATTGAAAGCAGTCGAGCTTGCGAACGGCGTCCTGATAATCGTCGAGGATGGCAATCTTCATGGTATGTGTCTTGCGACGCACCTTGGTGGTGCGGAACGGAGTGTTATGCTGACTGTCCCACCATGTGACCTAGGTCACATGCCGGTCTGGCTGAATGCCTTACCGTAGTAGCTACCGCACAGAATGGCAGCGCCACGGCAAAGGCCGATTGACATCGTTTTTAACAGTTTGTTGCGTGTTGAGGCAAGCCGCTTTACAGACGGTTGCAGAAGCCCCGTCGGCTGGCCTCCCCGCTCAACAGGCTGTGTGGCCCGGAATGACCTGCACAATTGCGCGTCGGGTGGCAGCAACCCCGGCGTGAAGAATTGAACGCCTCTCGCATGCAGCGTCACTGGGCTTGTACCGTTTTTCTATTGCTTTCAAAACGGAGACAAGTCGATGAATCATCCCTCATTCGAAGGTCAGCCCACTATCGAGGCGCCCGCGTGGGTCAAGAACCGAAAATTGGTCAACTGGGTGCAGCGCGTCGCTGCGATGACCAAGCCGGAGCGGATCGTCTGGTGCGACGGCTCGCAGGAAGAATACGACCGGCTTTGCGCGCAGATGGTCGAAGCGGGCACTCTCAAAAAACTCAACCCCGCCAGGCGTCCCAATTCTTATCTCGCATGGTCCGACCCGTCCGACGTGGCGCGCGTCGAAGATCGCACCTTCATCTGCTCGCAGCACCGCGAAGACGCGGGCCCCACCAATAACTGGATCGCCCCGGCCGAGATGCGCTCGACGCTCGACGGCCTGTTCGAGGGCGCCATGCGCGGCCGCACCATGTACGTGGTGCCGTTTTCGATGGGGCCGCTCGGCTCGCCGATCGCGCATATCGGCGTGGAACTGAGCGACAGTCCGTACGTGGTCACCAACATGCGCATCATGACGCGCATGGGCCGCGAGGTGTATGACGTGCTGGGCGAAGACGGCGAATTCGTGCCGTGCGTCCACTCGGTCGGCGCGCCGCTCGCGGCGGGCGAGAAAGACGTGCCGTGGCCGTGCAACGCTACCAAATACATCGTTCACTTTCCTGAATCGCGGGAAATCTGGAGTTACGGCTCGGGTTACGGCGGCAATGCGCTGCTTGGCAAAAAGTGTTTCGCGCTGCGCATCGCCTCGACCATGGGCCGCGCCGAAGGCTGGCTGGCCGAGCATATGCTGATTCTCGGCGTGACCTCGCCGGAAGGGCGCAAGCATCATGTCGCGGCGGCGTTTCCGTCGGCGTGCGGCAAGACCAACTTTGCGATGCTGATCCCGCCGGAAGGCCTGAACGGCTGGAAAATCTCCACGATCGGCGACGATATCGCCTGGATCAAACCGGGCAAGGACGGCCGCCTGTACGCGATCAATCCGGAAGCCGGCTACTTCGGCGTGGCGCCGGGCACGAGCGAGAAGACCAACTTCAACGCAATGGCCACGTTGAAGGAAAACGTGATCTTCACCAACGTTGCGCTGACCGACGACGGCGACGTCTGGTGGGAAGGCATGACGGACGAAGCGCCCGCGCACCTGATCGACTGGCAGGGCAAGGACTGGACGCCGGCGAGCGCGAAGGAAAGCGGCCGCAAGGCGGCGCACCCGAACGCGCGCTTCACGGCGCCGGCCTCGCAATGCCCGTCGATCGACGCCGACTGGGAAAATCCGGCGGGCGTCGCGATCGACGCGTTCATCTTCGGCGGCCGCCGCTCCACCACCGTGCCGCTCGTCACCGAAGCGCGCAACTGGGTGGAAGGCGTCTACATGGCGGCTACCATGGGTTCCGAAACGACCGCCGCGGCGGCCGGCCAGCAGGGCGTGGTGCGCCGCGATCCGTTCGCGATGCTGCCGTTCTGCGGCTACAACATGAGTGACTACTTCGGTCATTGGCTGAAGACCGGCGAGCGTCTGCAGCAACTGGGCGCGACACTGCCGAAAATCTTCTGCGTCAACTGGTTCCGCAAGGGCGCGGACGGCAAGTTCGTCTGGCCGGGCTTTGGCGAGAACATGCGGGTGCTGAGCTGGATGGTCGGCCGGATCGAAGGCTCGGCTCAGGGTGAGGAACATGCTTTCGGCGTGTCGCCGAACTATGAGGATATCGACTGGAGCGGGCTGAATTTCAGCCGCGAGCAGTTCGAGCAGGTGATTTCCGTGGACGACGCAGCGTGGCGCGACGAACTCGCGCTGCACTCGGAACTGTTTGACACACTGCAGCAGGGCCTGCCGCCCGCGCTGACCCAAGCCAAACGAGCGCTCGAAGGGAAACTTGCCGCCTGATCATGTGAGTATTCACTTCGCATGAAAAACCGCCTTCGGGCGGTTTTTCTTTTGGAGGCGACCGCAGAGCGAGTTCTTTCTGATTCCACACCGCGCGCACAAGCTTTACGTCTGTTGGGTTAAAAAAGGCCGTGCAAGCTGCATTGCAGCAGATTGTTTCTTTTCATGGAACAATCGATGATCGCGCCCCATGTTAGGGCGCACAGTCGCACAAATATTGACAATATTTCCGCTTTCGCGGGCAACTTACACACGATTTCCCGAGTCGTAGGAGAATTCCAAGTTCGCTTCACTGGTTTTCACTAATTGTCAGGAAGCAGTAACACGGCAGGAGTTGTCCTATGGATCATTTGCAGTCGATGCGAGTTTTCGTCAAAGTGGCGGATCTCGGCAGTTTTGCCCGCGCTGCGAGCGCGATGGATATTTCCAACGCAGTTGCCACCCGTCACGTTGCCGACCTCGAAGGCCGTCTCGGTACGCGACTGCTCAATCGCACCACCCGCAGCTTGTCTCTGACCGAATCAGGCCAGGTTTATCTCGAGCGTGCGCGCCAGATTCTCGACGAACTGGAAGACGTCGAGCAGATGGTGGTCGCGCGCAATCACGAACCCGTCGGCACGTTGCGAATCGTCGCGCCGGTGGTGTTCGGGTTGCACAATCTCGCGCCCGTGCTTCAGACGTACGCGGAGCGCTATCCGAAAGTTATCCCCGATGTCACGCTGGTCGACCGTCAGGTCGATCTGGTGGAAGAAGGCTTCGACGTAGGCGTGGTGATCGCGCGGCAAATGCGCAGCGCAAGTATCGTCACGCGGCGTCTCACCACGGGTTGCATGACCGTGTGCGCTACGCCGGCGTATCTGGAGAAGCACGGCATGCCCACCCGTCCGGAGCATCTGCTCGAGCATCCGTGCCTGAGCCTGCCTTCCGAATATTGGGGCGACGAGCGCGTGTTCACCGGCCCGGAAGGCGAGGTCCGCGTGCGTCCGTCGAACGTGATCGTGGCGAACAACACCGAAATGCTGCGTCAGTTTGCGCTGCTCGGTATGGGCATCGCCATCCTGCCGAGCTATCTGATCGGCCGCGACATGACGCGCGGCAGGCTCGTGCGGCTGCTCGGCGACTACCGGCTGCCGCAGGTCGAGATCAACATTGCGTATCCGAGCCGCCGCCACTTGCCCGCCAAGGTGCGCACGTTCATCGACCATCTGGTCGAGCATTTCAGCCAGACGCCGAACAGCCTGCTTGGTGAACAGTGGATCAAGGAGGATGGCCTTGGCCGGACTGCTATGACGACGGCGCCCGATTCCGCGGATCCGATGCCACCGGAAGCCTTCGACGGCGCTGAGCCGCTCTCGCGCCTGCTGGACAGCGAGTTATCGCCGCTGCCGAAGTCGCTGGCAAAAACAACGACCCGCACTCGACCCACAGCCTTGTCGCCGCTGTAAGTGGTCAATCAGTGGTGAATCGATAAAGCCGGCGGCGCCCGCACAGGGCGTTTTCCGGAGAAGCAACAAAAAAAGGCGCGATCACACAAGTGATCGCGCCTTTTCTTATGGTGGCCTCGAATGAAGCCGGCCGGAGATGAATCTCGCTCCGGCCGCCGGTCCACTTACGAGCCGGTTTTGCGTGCCGCCGTTTTCCTCGCGGGCGCCTTTTTGGCTGCTGCGGTCTTGGTTGCGGGTGCCTTCTTAGCCGCCACCTTTTTGGCTGCCGGCGTGGCCTTGACCGCGACCGGAGCGTCACCGTCCTCAGACTCCGAATCCACCGAATCCGCCGCTGCCTTGGCAGCCGACTTGGCCGCCGCGGTCTTCGCTGCAGTTTTCGCCGACGGCTCCTTCTTCTCGAACTCGAAGCCGATCTTGCCGTCGTTCTGCTTGACTAGGAATGCCTTGAAGTTCCGGCCGGTACGTGACGACTTGAAGTTGGTCAGCAGGTCAGTGCGGCCTTCTTCGAGTAGCTTGGACATCTGTTCGCGGGCAATTTCCTGCTGCAGGATCACCTTGCCGGAGCGGAAGTCGCAAGTCTTCGGATTGGCGACCGAGTTTTCGCAGACGTAGCTCATGCCGTGCTCGAACACGCGGCCCTTGCACTTCGGGCACGCGCCGACCGGCTGCTGCTCGGAGAAGTCGGGCGGTTCGCCGTCTTCACCGCCGGCATCCTGGCCGAAGTCGAATTCGAGCTTGAAGTTCTTGATCTCATCGTCGAACGAGAGCTTCAGGATCGCCGAGAACGGCCGGCCCATCTTGCTGCGGAAACCCGACAGCGGTCCGATCGTCTTGTTTCGCAGCAACTCTTCGACTTCCGGAATTTCGAACTGACGTCCGCCCGGGATCTTCGAAATGGAAAACTCGCACTTCGAGCAGGCAAAGCGCCGGTAGTTTTCCTTCACCTGGCCGCCGCAATTCGGACACGGTGTTTCCAACGTCGCGTAATCGCCCGGTATCGTGTCGGAATCGTACTCTTTCGCACGCTTCACGATGGTCTGCGTCATGCGGGCGATTTCCTGCATGAACGCGTCGCGCGGCAGGTTGCCGCGCTCCATTTGCGAGAGCTTGTATTCCCACTCGCCAGTCAGTTCCGGCGCGGTCAGTTCCTTTACGCCGAGGCCGCGCAACAGCGTCATGAGCTGGAAAGCCTTGGCGGTCGGAATCAGATCGCGGCCTTCGCGAATCAGATACTTTTCACCCAGCAAACCTTCAATGATCGCCGCACGCGTGGCCGGTGTGCCGAGACCTTTGGCCGCCATGGCTTCGCGCAGCTCGTCGTCTTCGACGAGCTTGCCCGCGCCTTCCATGGCCGACAGCAGGGTGGCTTCGTTGTAGCGTGCGGGCGGTTTCGTCACCAACTGCTGGGCGGCGATCTTGTCCGTCTTGACCTTCTCGTCCTTCTGCACAGGTACGAGGTTCGCGTCTTCGCCGCTGATTTCGCGGCCATAGACCTGCAACCAGCCCGGTTCGACCAGCACCTTGCCTTCAGTCTTGAAGTGATGGCCGACCACTTCGGTGATCCGCGTCGTCACCCGGTATTCGGCGGCCGGGAAGAACACCGACAGGAAGCGCTTCACGACGAGGTCGTAGAGCTTCTGTTCCGGCTCGGACAGATTCTTAGGCGCTTGCAGCGTCGGGATGATTGCGAAGTGGTCGCTGATCTTCGAATTGTCGAAGATGCGCTTGTTCGGTTTCACCCAGCCCTTGTCGAGCACCTGCTTGGCGAAAGGCAGATAGTTGTTGCTCTCCTTGAGCATGCCGAGCGTCTCTTTGACCGTATCCATATAGTCTTCCGGCAGCGCGCGCGCGTCGGTACGGGGATAGGTCAGCACCTTGTGCTTTTCGTACAGCGCCTGGGCGAGGCCCAAGGTGTTCTTCGCCGAGAAGCCGAAGCGGCCGTTGGCTTCACGCTGCAAGCTGGTCAGGTCGAAGAGCGCCGGCGACAGTTGCGTGGACGGCTTCGATTCCTCGGTCACCGTGCCGATCTGGCCGCGGCAGGCGGCGACGATCGTTTCGGCCGCGGGCAGCGCCCACAGACGCGAATCGCGTTTTTCCGGATCGAACTCGTCGCGCTTGAATTTCGGATCGAACCAGCGGCCTTCGTAGAAGCCGGCCGCGCAGACGAATTCCGCCTTCACTTCCCAATAGTCGCGCGGGACGAAGCGGCGAATTTTCTCTTCGCGCTCGACCACGATCGACAGCGTCGGCGTTTGCACCCGCCCGACCGTGGTCAGGAAGAAGCCGCCGCCCTTGCTGTTGAACGCGGTCATGGCCCGCGTGCCGTTGATGCCGACCAGCCAGTCCGCCTCCGAGCGGCAGCGCGCCGCATCGGCGAGCGGCTGCATCTCTTCGTCGCTACGCAGACGGGCGAAGCCGTCGCGGATCGAGCCCGCCGTCATGGATTGCAGCCACAGGCGCTGCACCGGCTGCTTGGCCTTCGCGTGTTGCGCGATCAGACGGAAAATCAGCTCGCCCTCGCGCCCCGCGTCACATGCGTTGATCAGACGGTCGATATCCTTGCGCTTGAGCAGCTTGGTCAGCACCTTCAGGCGCGACTCGCTCTTGGCGATCGGATTGAGATCGAAATGCGGCGGAATGACGGGCAGGTTGGCGAAACTCCACTTGCCGCGCTTGACTTCATAGTCTTCGGGCGCGGCAATTTCCAGCAGGTGGCCGACTGCCGAGGAAAGGACGTATTCGTCGCTTTCGTAGTATTCGTCATGCTTGGTAAAGCCGCCCAAAGCGCGCGCGATGTCGTTCGCGACGGAAGGCTTTTCGGCGATGATCAGTGCTTTGGACATGACTCGATGTGAGGTTGGTAGATCAGGGTTGATGGCCGTGAGTGCGCTTTTGCTAGCGCGACCCTCGTTTGCGACCTTTGCGACCCATTAACGACCGCTTTATAGCACACGGCGCGAAGGCGGCGTGTCAAGTGCCATAAAGCGCGCCATCATAATTGCGCGCTCAGCCATTGGGCAAGTTGCGGCAAATGCCCTGTGCACCACTCGCAACGCCCGAGCTGGTGGGCCCGCAAACCGGCCGCCCG
Source organism: Paraburkholderia sp. RL17-383-BIF-A (assembly GCF_046028015.1). Classification (NCBI taxonomy): domain Bacteria; kingdom Pseudomonadati; phylum Pseudomonadota; class Betaproteobacteria; order Burkholderiales; family Burkholderiaceae; genus Paraburkholderia; species Paraburkholderia sp. RL17-383-BIF-A. The sequence goes on from NZ_JARESR010000003.1 coordinate 77,400, forward strand.
AGTCAGGCTGCAGCCAGCGCCGGCCGAAGCTTGGGCGCGCCGCTGACGCCGGGCACCGCCGTCAGATCAGACAACATCCGTTCCACAATCGCCGCCTGCGGCAGAACCGTGCCGAAAAACCGCGTCGTAACCGAATCTTCGATCAGTATGGTCGGAAAATTCTCCACATCCAGATCGTCGAAGCGGTCCGCATGGGTTTCGATGTCGATCCATGCGAAGCAGATTTCCGGGTGCCGGTCCGCCAGTTTGTCGAAAGCGTCCCGATACTCGCGGCAGGTTCCGCACCATTCCGCGCACAGGCAGGCAACGAACAGCGTGTCGGGTTCGTTGACGCGCTCGGCGATCCGGTCTTGGTCGGTGTCGAGGTTCAGCGCGGGCATGGTGGTTCCTTACGTACTTTTGTCAGGTGCTTTGGCGCGAATGTAGCATGGCCGATCCCGAATGGTCGTTGAAGCTGATCAATGCGGGGTCAGCCGTGGCTCGCCCGCATGAAGCGGCCGCCGGGCAGTGCAGTCACCTGGCCAGCGAGTTCGAGCTGCAGCAAGTGGCTCTGCAGGGCCGCGTCTTCCATCTCGGTGCGGGTAGCGAGAATTTCAAGCGTGGTGGGTGAGTGGCCGAGTGCGGCGAGGAGGCGTTCGGCTTCGGGATCGAACGGTGGGCGGGGCGATGCGGCGTGGCCTGCTGTTACCGGGTCGGCCGCGGACGCTCCTGCAGTCGGCCGCGGCGCCGAGCTCGGCCGGCTGACTGTCGCGCCGCTGAGCGCTCGCGTATTCGTCGCACCAGCGTCGCTCGAAAGAACGGCATGCGCCGCGCTGGAAGGCGGCCGCGGGGCGGCCCGCCGCGCGAAGCCCAGTTCCTCCAGCACCTCATCCGGCGTTTCCACCAGCTTCGCGCCCTGCTTGATGATCCGATGACACCCGCGCGACAGCGGCGCGTGAATCGAGCCTGGCAGCGCGAAAATATCGCGGCCCATCTCATTGGCGAGCCGCGCAGTGATCAGCGAACCTGAACGCATTGCCGCTTCGACGATCACCACGCCGCTGACGAGCCCCGCGATCAGCCGATTGCGCTGCGGAAAATTGGCGGCGCGCGCGGGCGTGCCGAGCGGCCATTCGGAGAGGATCGCGCCCTGCACGGCGATTTGCCGCGCCAGTGCGTGGTGCGCCGCCGGGTACACGAGATCCGCCCCCGTGCCGATCACGGCGACGGTGCCGCCGACGCCTGCAAGTCCACCGCGATGCGCGGCGCCGTCGATACCGAGCGCGAGGCCCGAGACGACGGTAACGCCGGCTACCGAAAGCTCCCGTGCGAAACGCTCGGCGTCTTCGACACCTTGCGGTGTGGCGCTGCGGCTACCCACGAGGGCGACTGCTCGCGTGTGCAACAGATTCAGCCGACCCTTTATATATAGAAGAGGCGGCGGATCGGGCATGGTCAGCAGCGCCCGCGGGTAAGCGGGGTCGTCGAGGGTCACGATCTGATTGCCGGGTTGCTCACGCCACGCGATCACCGCGTCGAGCCGGGCGTCGAAATCGCTGCCCGTCGGGGCCAGCGCCGCGCGCGCCGCGGCCTCGCCGGCAATCGCGGCGAGCGCCTCGGGCGCTTGATCGAAAATCGCTTCAGGCAGGCCAAATGCGCTTAGCAGCAGGCGTAGCGCCGCAGGTTTCAGGCCCGGCGCGAGCGAAAGCCGCAGCCACGCGGCGAGTTCAGTGTCGGTTGCAGGCAAGGTGTGCATTGCGTGTCGATCCTCTTGCTGGGCCAGCGGGCAGGCGGGCGCCATGCTAAAATTTTCATCATCCGAAATAACCGCAGCGCCGCGCCCACCCGCGCGGGCTCGTCGTTTAGCGCATGTGGCGCGTTGAATCGAACCGGTTCGACACCATCTATCCTCTGCGTAACGCGACAAGCCCACAACCTGGCCGAATGGCCAACGCGAGCCTTCCACCGGTCAGCGGCGCCTGAAAATCACACTCGAAATCATGGCTTTACTGAACATCCTCAATTACCCGGACAAGCGGCTGCACAAGATTGCCAAGCCGGTCGAAGCGGTCAACGACCGCATCCGCCGCCTCGTCAAGGACATGGCCGAGACCATGTACGCGGCGCCCGGCGTCGGCCTCGCTGCAACCCAGGTGGACGTGCATGAACGCGTGATCGTGATCGACGTATCGGACGACCACAACGAACTGCTCGCCTTCATCAATCCTGAAATCGTCTGGTCGAGCGACGAAAAGAAGCTCTCGGAAGAGGGTTGTCTCTCGGTGCCGGGCATTTACGACAATGTCGAGCGCGCGGAGAAAGTGCGCGTCCGGGCGCTCAACGAGAAGGGCGAAACTTTCGAAATGGACTGCGAAGGCCTGCTCGCGGTGTGCATCCAGCACGAAATGGATCATCTGATGGGCCGCGTGTTCGTCGAGTATCTGTCGTCGCTGAAGCAGACGCGCATCAAGAGCAAGATGAAGAAGCTCGCCCACGCCATGTAATGCGCGTTCACCTCGCCTACCGCCCCCGTTCATGAGTCATTCGTTGCGCGTCATCTTTGCCGGTACGCCGGAGTTCGCCGCGGCCGCGCTGGCCGCGATCCACAGCGCCGGGTTCATGGTGCCGCTCGTGCTGACTCAGCCGGACCGGCCCGCCGGCCGCGGCATGAAGTTGCAGGCGAGTCCGGTCAAGCGCTATGCGCAGGAGCATGGGCTCGCCGTTGCCCAGCCGCCGTCGCTGCGTCGCGCCGGCAAATATCCTACTGAAGCCGCCGCCGCGATCGAGCAACTGCGCGCCACGCCGCACGATGTCATGGTGGTGGCCGCGTATGGGCTTATCCTGCCGCAGGAAGTGCTCGATATCCCGCCGCTCGGCTGCATCAACATTCACGCCTCGTTGTTGCCGCGCTGGCGCGGCGCGGCGCCGATTCATCGCGCGATCGAAGCGGGCGACGCCGAAACCGGCATCACGCTGATGCAGATGGACGTTGGCCTCGACACCGGCGCGATGATCTCCGAAGCGCGCACGGCAATTTCCGGCGACGACACCACGGCCACATTGCACGACCGGCTCGCGCAAGACGGCGCGAAGCTGATCGTCGAGGCGCTGGTCGAACTGGAGCGGACCGGCAAGCTGGCCTCGACGCCGCAACCGGCGGACGGCGTCACCTATGCGGAAAAGATCGGCAAGCACGAAGCCGCGCTCGACTGGCGCCGCCCGGCGGCCGTGCTCGCGCGCCAGGTGCGGGCGTTCGACCCGTTCCCCGGCGGCGTCGGCACGCTGGAAGACGGCACGTCGATCAAGATCTGGGCCGCGGTTCCCATTGATGCGAAAACCAACGGCGCACCCGGCACGATCACCGACATCTCTGCCGAAGGCGTGGTTGTAGCGTGTGGCGAAGGCGCGTTGCGCCTCACGCAACTGCAAAAACCCGGCGGCAAACGCCTGCCGGTGCGCGAATTCCTGGCCGGCTCGACGCTGGCTGTGGGACAACGCTTTCAACTTCCCGAAGCAAACTAACACCGTTGCGCATGACCTGAACATCGTCCGTTCGGCCGATGTTCAAGACCCCGCTAGACGATCCTGCCGCGCGTTAGAATCCTCCATGCAATAGCCTGGATTTCAAGGATTCCCATGTTTGGCATCACCCATTTCGAGTTTTTCGTTGTTGCGGTCTTTCTCCTGAACGTGACGCCCGGTCCCGACACGGCGTATATCGTTGGGCGCAGCGTCGCCCAAGGCCGCGGCGCGGGGCTCATGTCGGCGCTCGGCATCTCGGCAGGTTGCTGCGTTCACTCGCTGGCCTGCGCGTTCGGTTTGACCGCAGTGCTGGCCGCGTCGGCCACCGCATTTACCGTCATCAAGTTTGTCGGCGCTATTTATCTGATTTATCTTGGCGTGCGCCTCATATTCGCCAAACCGGCCGCCGACCAGGCAGCGGGCGAAGCGCGCGCGGCCGGTGCGCCCAAGTCGCTGCGGCAGCTTTTCCTGCAAGGCTTCTGGACCAACGTGCTGAACCCCAAGGTGGTGCTGTTCTTCGTATCGTTCTTCCCGCAATTCGTGACGGCCGGCAGCGACCACAAAGCGCTCGCCTTCCTCACGCTGGGCGCGGTGTTCGTCGTGATGAGCATGGTCTGGAACAGCTTTGTCGCGTGGGTCGCGGGCAGCGTGACGCGGCGTTTCTCCGGGCAGCCGTTGGTGAAGCAGTGGCTGGATCGGGGCGTCGGCAGCGCTTTTGTTGGTTTGGGTATCAAACTCGCCACCGCATCAAGATGATTGAATTTTCCTTGTGCGCCCATATCTAACAATTCGCTTACAATCAGGCGCCGCGATTCTCGCGGTGCAGATATGAACCCCGCGTCAGGGGCAAGGAGTTGCAGACATGTTCAATTGGGTCAAAACCGCGATGTTGATGGCCGCGATCACGGCCCTTTTCATCGTGATCGGCGGGATGATCGGCGGGTCGCGCGGCATGACGATCGCGCTCGTGATCGCCCTTGGGATGAATTTCTTCTCGTACTGGTTCTCGGACAAGATGGTGCTGCGCATGTACAACGCGCAGGAAGTCGACGAAACCAGTGCGCCGCAGTTCTATCGCATGGTGCGCGAGCTTTCGACGCGTGCAGGCCTGCCCATGCCGCGCGTCTACCTGATCAATGAAGACGCGCCGAACGCGTTTGCCACCGGCCGCAATCCGGAGCACGCGGCGGTTGCTGCCACCACGGGCATTCTGCGCGTGCTTTCCGAGCGTGAAATGCGCGGCGTCATGGCGCACGAGCTCGCGCACGTGAAGCATCGCGACATTCTGATTTCGACCATCTCGGCCACCATGGCCGGCGCCATTTCCGCGCTGGCGAACTTCGCGATGTTCTTCGGCAGCCGCGACGAAAACGGCCGGCCCACGAATCCGATCGCGGGCATTGCCGTCGCGCTGCTCGCGCCGATCGCCGGCGCGCTGATTCAAATGGCGATTTCGCGGGCACGTGAGTTCGAAGCCGACCGTGGCGGGGCGCAGATTTCCGGCGACCCGCAAGCGCTCGCTTCGGCGCTCGACAAGATCCATCGTTACGCGAGCGGAATTCCGTTTCCCACCGCCGAGCAGCATCCGGCCACCGCGCAAATGATGATCATGAATCCGTTGTCGGGCGGCGGTATCGCGAATCTGTTTTCCACGCACCCGGCTACCGAGGAGCGCGTCGCGCGGTTGATGGAAATGGCGCGCACGGGGCGCTTCGAATAACGCCGCGCGGCGCTTGGGCGCAATGAAGAAAGGCGAGTCTGCGGGCTCGCCTTTTTTGTTCCAATGGCAGGTTTGCGGAGCAGGGGCAGCCTGTGGCCGCTGGTCGATGAAGCGCCCATCAATCGCCTTCGCGGCCGTAGACGGTCCGCACGCCTCTTCACCTCACCTCACCGCACCGCACCTCACCTCACCTCACGTCACGTCACGTCACGTCACGTCACCTCACCGCAGACCCCGCGCCGCAGGCCCCTCTATTCCAGCACGCCGTGCATGTGCAAACCCCCACTCCATCCACTATCGGCCGGCCGCGGCGGCCCGCGCTTCGCGCCACGCTACAATGTGTGTTGATTGCGTCGCGCGTTCCGCGCGGCCCGCCTTAGCCTTCTTCATGACCACAAAGCCTTCTTCGCGTACTGCTTCCTCACCGGCGCGTCCGCGCGAATCCCGATTGTCGATGCTGCATCTCGCGCCCGAATCGCTCGGTTTCGCGCTCGACTGCGCGGGCCAGGCCGTCGGCGCCGTGCGTCTCGGCTCAGCGTTGCCGGCCGCGCTGCAGTCGGTCTTCGTGTCCGCGCCTGAGGGCAGCACCGCCGCCGCGCGCGGCGCGGTGCAGGACATCGCGTACCGCACCATGCGGCGTCTCGCGACCGTCGAGTGGCTGATCGCGAAGCTGGTGAAAAAGGCGCCGCCGCCGCACGTCGGCCATGTGCTCGAGTGCGCGCTGGCCTTGCTCGTCGACGACGAAGCGAGCGCTGCCTATACGCCGTTCACGGTGGTCGATCAGGCGGTGAGCGCGATCGGCGCGCGTCGTGAGTTCGCTTTTGCCAAGGGGCTTGTCAACGCCGTGCTGCGAAATTTCCTGCGCGAGCGCGAAGCGCTGTTGAGCGCCGCGCAAGCCGAGGAAGTGGCGCGCTGGAATTACCCGGCCTGGTGGATCGATGCGGTGAAGCGCGCATGGCCCGACGCATGGCAGTCGGTGCTGGCCGCCGGCAACACGCAAGGCCCGCTGACGCTGCGTGTGAACGCGCGTCGTTCAACGGTCGACGCCTACCTGCAAGTGCTGCAAACCCATCACATTGGCGCGAGCAAGGCGGGAGACTATGCGGTCAAACTCGCCACGGCGATGCCGGTGGATCGCATTCCCGGTTTTAACGACGGTGTGGTCTCGGTGCAGGACGCCGGCGCGCAACTCGCCGCGCAACTGCTCGGCGCGCGTGACGGCATGCGCGTGCTCGACGCCTGCGCGGCTCCCGGCGGCAAGACCGGACATCTGCTCGAACTCGCCAATCTTCAGCTCGTCGCGCTCGAAAGCGACGCGTCGCGCGCGCGCCGCATCGGCGAAAATTTGCAGCGTCTGAAGCTCGAAGCGGAAGTGCGGATCGGCGACGCCGGCGCGCCCGCGAAGTGGCACGACGACATCGACCAGCCGTTCGACCGCATTCTCGCGGACGTGCCGTGCTCGGCGTCGGGTATCGTGCGGCGTCATCCGGACATTCGCTGGCTGCGCCGCGCGTCCGACATTCCCGCGCTCGTCGCCGAGCAGCGCCGCATTCTCGATGCCCTTTGGCCGCTCGTGAAACCAGGCGGCGAGTTGCTCTACGTTACGTGTTCGATCTTTCCGGAAGAAGGCGAGTTGCAGGCGCAGTGGTTTGGAAACAAGTATCAGGATGCGGTACGATTGGACGCGCCGGGGCAACTGTTGCCTTCAGTCGCTCGCGCGCCCGCCGACACATCGGCCGGTTCCCATGCCGGACAACCCGCTGAAGACAGCGCCGGCGCGAACTCAGACCACGACGGATTTTTCTACGCGCGCTTCCAGAAACGGTGACCATCAAACGCTTCTTCCCGCTTCGGCTCGCAGCCGTGCTCTGGATCGCGCTGGCCCTATGGCTCGCGGCGCCGGGCGCGGCGCACGCTGACTCGATCGCGGTGCAGCGTGCGTCGCTGCAAGCCGACAACACCGGCTGGAACCTCGACGCCCGTTTCGACTTCGACCTGAACAGCAACCTCGAAGACGCGGTCAATAAAGGCATCCCGCTCTATTTCACGACCGATTTCGAATTGAGCCGGCCGCGCTGGTACTGGTTCGACGAGCAGCCGGTCAGCGTGTCGCAAAGCATTCGCCTGTCGTTCCAGCCGCTCACGCGCGAATACCGCGTGTCGAGCGTCTCCTCCGGCGGTTTGCAGCTCGGCTTCACCACGCTCAAGGATGCGCTCGCGGTCATCAAGCACGTCACCTCGTGGCACGTCATCGAGCGCAATGAAGTGCGCGCCGGCGAGACGTATAACGCATCGGTGCGCATGCAACTCGACATCGCGCTGATGCCCAAGCCGTTCCAGATCGACGCGGTGAACAACCGCGACTGGAACCTCGCGTCCGAATGGAAGCGTTTTACCTTCACGGTGACCGAACGTGCTAAATAAAGTGCGCTCCGCCACCAGTGTCAGCAGCATCGTCGTGCGCGTGCTGGTGTCGACGGTCGCGGTCACGGCCGTGTTGCTGCTCGTCCTGCTGGCGGCCGCCAGCGCGAACACCGAATTCTTCGACCGCTATTACCAGTGGCTTTACGCCGCCAACCTCGCGGTCGCGATGATCTTTTTGCTGGTGGTGGCGACGCTCGTCATCATCATCATCGCGCGGCTGCGAAAGGGTAAGTTCGGCACAAGGCTATTGGCGAAACTGGCGTTCTTCATGGCGCTGGTCGGCGTGGTGCCGGGCGGGATCATCTACGTCGTGTCGTATCAGTTCGTGTCGCGCAGTATCGAGTCGTGGTTCGATGTGAACGTCGAAACCGCGCTCACGTCCGGGCTGAATCTCGGGCGCGGCATGCTCGACGCGTCGCTGTCCGATCTGCAGACCAAGGGCCGGTTGATGTCGGAGCAGCTGGCGAGCGCGGACGCCGCCGGCACCACGCTCACGCTGCTGCGTCTGCGCGATCAGTTCGGCGTGCAGGATGCGACGATCGTCGAACCCACGCGCAGCATGTCCGGTGCGACGCCCGATATGCACGTGGTCGCGCAGGCATCCGGCAACTACGCGACGCTCGTGCCGAACGATCTGCCCACGCCGCTGATGATCGATCAGGCGCGCGGCCGCGGCTACGCGGCGATCGAAGGCGAAGTGGACGGCGATCCTCATGCGCATGGCAGCAAAGGCGTGCTACGGCTGCGCGTGGTGCAGCGCATTCCCGACTCGAACGCCTCGTTGCTGCAACCCACCGAACGCTTCCTGCAACTCACGCAGCCGGTGTCGCCCACGCTCGCGCGCAACGCCGACGCGGTGCAGCGCGCCTATCGCGAGTATCAGGAGAAGGCGCTTGGGCGCACGGGTCTGCGCAAGATGTATATCGGCACGCTCACGCTCGCGCTCTTTCTCGCCACCTTCATCGCGATGATGCTCGCGCTCGCGCTCGGCAATCAGCTTGCGCGGCCGCTGTTCCTGCTGGCGCAGGGCACCAAGGAAATCACGGAAGGCGATTACACGCCGAAGCGGGAAATCAAATCGCGCGACGAACTGGGCTTTCTCACGCAGTCGTTCAACGCCATGACGCGCCAGTTGTCCGAAGCGCGCGCGGCGGTCGAGAACAACCGCATTGCGCTCGAACATTCGAAGGCGTATCTGGAAAGCATTCTCGCCAACCTGACCGCGGGCGTGTTCGTGTTCGACCGGCAGTTCAGGCTGACCACGGCGAATCGCGGCGCCGAGCGGATTTTCCGTCAACCGTTCCAGGCATTGATGGGTTCGGCGCTGGATCAGATCGGCGTGCTGAGCGAATTCGGCGGCATGGTTCGCAAGGCGTTTGCCGATCGCGAAGCAGCGAGCGGCGACGGTCACGACGATCGCGGCCACTGGCAGCAGCAGTTTTCGGTGCAGGTGCCCGGCGAAACCGAGCCGCTTACCTTGCTCGTGCGCGGCGCGCGGCTCGTCTCGGCGACGGACCGCGACGCGGAAGACATGCAGACCTCCGGCTATGTCGTCGTATTCGACGATATCTCGGACGTGATCTCCGCGCAGCGTTCGATCGCATGGGGCGAGGTTGCGCGGCGGCTCGCGCACGAGATCAAGAATCCGCTCACGCCGATCCAGCTTTCCGCCGAGCGTTTGCAGATGAAACTCGCCGACAAGCTGTCGCCATCCGACGCAGATGTGCTGAAGCGCGGCGCGACCACGATCGTCAACCAGGTCGCCGCCATGAAGCAGATGGTCGACAATTTCCGCGACTACGCGCGCACGCCGCCGGCGGTGCTCGCGCATTTGCAACTGAATGATCTGGTCAGCGAAGTGCTCACGCTGTACGGTATCGAAGAGGGCAAAGGCGCGATTCAGGTCGAGCTCGCCACCCTGCCGGCGATTCGTGGCGACGCGACGCAATTGCGTCAGGTGATTCACAACCTGCTGCAGAACGCGCAGGATGCGGTGGCGGACCTCGAGCATCCGCGTGTATTGCTCGAGACGAGGACAGTAGAATACGGAGACCCCGACGCGGAAGGCAAAGTCCACGTCGCGGTGCGTCTGACCGTGTCGGACAACGGACCGGGCTTCCCCGCGCGTATCCTCACACGTGCATTCGAACCTTACGTGACGACCAAGGCCAAAGGTACGGGCCTGGGTCTTGCGATGGTCAAGAAGATCGTCGACGAACACGGCGCGCGCATCGACATCCGCAATCGCATGAAAGCGGGCGACGTGATCGAGGGCGCGCAGATTTCGATCCTCTTCCTTCAACTGGCAGACGATGCCGCGACACCTGGAACAGGGCCGCGTCCGGCGCACGGCAGTGCGTCGCATGGAAAGACAAAAGCAACAGTGCAGACAAGGGCAGCGTAAATGGCAACCATCCTGGTGGTAGATGATGAAATGGGCATCCGGGAATTGCTCTCGGAGATCCTGAGCGACGAAGGGCATGTCGTGGAGGCCGCGGAAAACGCGCAGGAAGCGCGCGAATTCCGTTTGCGCCAGGCACCCGACCTGGTGCTGCTCGACATCTGGATGCCCGACACCGACGGCGTGACCTTGCTCAAGGAATGGGCTGCGCAAGGGCAACTGACCATGCCGGTGATCATGATGTCCGGCCACGCCACGATCGATACGGCCGTTGAGGCAACCAAGATCGGCGCACTCAATTTCCTCGAGAAGCCGATTGCTTTGCAAAAGCTGCTGAAGGCTGTCGAGCAGGGCCTCGCGCGTGGTAACGCGGCGAGTGCGCCGGGCGGCGCGGCGGCCAAGCCGGTGTTGCCGGTGAGTGCATCGGCAGTGGCTTCGGCAGCGGCATTGCCGATGCTTTCCACCGACGGCCTCGGCAGCGGAGCGCTGGCGGCGCAAACGGCGTCGATTTCATTCGATATTCCGCTGCGCGACGCACGCGACGCCTTCGAGCGCGCGTACTTCGAATATCACCTCGCGCGTGAGAACGGCAGCATGACGCGCGTGGCGGAGAAGACCGGCCTGGAGCGCACGCACTTGTATCGCAAGCTCAAGCAACTCGGTGTCGATCTCGGTAAAAACAAGGGGGAGTGAGCTTGGTGACGAGCGCAAGTGAGCCGGTGCTCCGCGCGCAGATCGCACTTTCACAGATTTTTTCTAGAAGGGGCTTGCCCTGCTGCTGACCCTTTGATATTATTTCGTTCTTCGTTGGCCCGGTAGCTCAGTTGGTAGAGCAGCGGATTGAAAATCCGCGTGTCGATGGTTCGATTCCGTCCCAGGCCACCAGGATTCAGCCCCAGGAAATCGCAAGATTCCTGGGGCTTTTCCTTTTTGCGCCCCTAATGTGTGACGGGCTTGAAGGACATCACGCGTGTCCATTGCTTTGGCTTGCGCGCGCCGCATGGCAGCACGCACTCGGCGGTGTTCGGCGCTGCATGATAAAATCGCGCCAGTTCAAGGACTTGCACAGTGAGTGCAGCGCCTGCGTGCTGCGCGGCAACGCCGCCACCTGCACCGAACCCTTCGCCCGACGATTAACGGTATAAGCGCCCAGCGACTCTGCATGCGGAAGGCGCGGCCTATACTGCTTTGGGCCGGCAGCAGTGCCGGCACGCGTCGCGCCGCGTTGCTTGCATGGCGCACCTCGCGCAGCGCGACGTGGCACTCTTCATTCACGGAGTTTCACGGTGATCCGCAACGACGCTAAACGTAGCGCTCTGGTGCTGTTTTCCGGCGGCCAGGATTCCGCCACGTGCCTCGCCTGGGCGCTCGAACGTTATGAAACGGTCGAGACACTGGGCTTCGATTACGGTCAGCGGCACCGCGTCGAACTGGAATGCCGCGAGGGGTTTCGCAACGCTGTCGCGCGTGCATTTCCGCAATGGGCCGAGCGCCTCGGCGACGATCATATGATCGACCTGTCGGTGCTCGGCGCGATCAGTGACACCGCCATGACGCGCGAGATTGAGATCGAAGCCACGGCGAACGGTTTACCGAACACGTTCGTGCCGGGCCGCAATCTGATGTTCATGACCATCGCTGCGGCGATTGCCTATCGGCGTGGCTTGCAGGTACTGGTGGGCGGCATGTGCGAGACGGATTTCTCGGGCTATCCCGATTGCCGCGACGACACGATGAAGGCGTTGCAGGTCGCGCTGAACCTCGGCATGGACACGCGCACGCTGCTCGAAACACCGTTGATGTGGCTCGACAAGGCCGACACGTGGCGCCTCGCGCACGAACTCGGCGGCGACGAACTCGTCGAACTGGTGCGCGTCGAGACGCATACGTGCTACGTCGGCGAACGCGCCGAATTGCATGCGTGGGGCTTCGGTTGTGGCGAATGCCCGGCGTGCCGCTTGCGCAAGCGTGGCTACGAAGCCTATCTGTCGGGTGAGAAGGTCACCGAGGCGCCGGTCTGATAACGCTCGGCAGGACAGCGCACCTCAGGCAATCATTTTCAGGAACATAGGGCACACAGCAGCATGACTTACGCGGTCAAGGAAATCTTCTACACGTTGCAGGGCGAGGGCGCGAATGCCGGGCGTCCGGCTGTCTTCTGCCGGTTCGCCGGCTGCAACCTGTGGTCGGGCCGCGAAGAAGATCGTGCCGAAGCGGTGTGCCAATTCTGCGATACCGATTTCGTCGGCACGGACGGTGAGAACGGTGGCAAGTACCGCACGGCGGAAGATCTGGTGCAGATGATCGCGTCGCAATGGCCGCAAGGCGAGGGCGAGCGTTTCGTCGTGTGCACGGGCGGCGAACCGATGCTGCAGATCGATCAGCCGCTGGTCGACGCGCTGCATGCCGCCGGCTTTGAAATCGCGATCGAAACCAACGGCTCGCTGCCGGTGCTCGAGACGATCGACTGGATCTGCGTGAGCCCGAAGGCCGACGCGCCGCTCGTCGTGACGAAAGGCAACGAACTGAAGGTCGTGATCCCGCAGGACAACCAGCGCTTGTCCGAGTATGCGAAGCTCGACTTCGAGTATTTCCTCGTCCAGCCCATGGACGGTCCGTCGCGCGACATCAACACCAAGCTCGCGATCGACTGGTGCAAACGCCATCCGCAATGGCGCCTGTCGATGCAGACCCACAAGTATCTGAACATTCCCTGATTTGCCGTGCTGACGATTACACGAAAACTCGAATTCGACGCGGGTCACCGCATTCCTGATCACCGCAGCCAGTGCCGTAATCTGCACGGTCATCGCTACGTGCTCGAAATCACGCTGCAAGGCGATCTGGTCGACACCGAAGGCGCGCCCGATCGCGGCATGGTGATGGACTTCGCCGACGTGAAGTCGCTCGCAGTCGAGCATCTGGTCGACAAGTGGGACCACGCGTTTCTCGTCTATGAAGGCGACGCGCAGGTGCGTGGTTTCCTGGAAACGATGGCCGGCCACAAGACGGTCGTGCTCGATCGCATTCCCACGGTCGAAAACCTTGCCGCCGTGGCGTTCGAGATTCTCGCGAACGTCTACGACGCGCACTACGGCGTGAATCTGCGTTTGCACAAGCTGCGTCTGTACGAGACGCCGAATTGCTGGGCCGACGTGGTCCGCGACTAAATCGAACGCCGCCGCGCGGCTCGCGAAAAGTCCCCTTGGGGACCGTCCAACCCTCGCGTTATTGTCACGGTATGATCGCTCCGATAACCACACGGAGCGAGACATGCCGGTCACCGCATTGCGTCGCAGCAGGCATCCGGGCCGCCTCGGCCAGAGCCAACCTCTTTGTCTTTTCCCAGCCCATCGCGCCGGTAGTGCGCACTGCGGTTCAGGCGATGCATTTCATCGCCGCCACGGAGCGCGGCGATGAGCAGCCTGACCAATCCCCTCAAGTCACGCCTCAAGGAACCCGATCCGCTGTTCGGCCTGTGGCTTTCGCTCGGCAGCGACGCTGCGGCCGAAGCGCTCGCGCACGCCGGCTACGACTGGCTGCTGATCGACATGGAGCACGCGCCGAACGATAGCGGCGACGTCGCATCGCAATTGCGCGCGATCGCCGCCGCGCATCTGCCGACCGAGCCGGTGGTGCGCGTGCCGGCTAGCGAGGCGTGGCTCGTCAAGCGCGTGCTGGATGCCGGCGCGCGTACGCTGATGTTCCCGAATATCGAGTCCGCGGAAGAGGCGGCGCGCGCCGTGCGTCTCACGCAATATCCGAGCGCCGGAGCGCTCGACGGTGAGCGCGGTGTCGCCGGCGTGGTGCGGGCCGCGGCCTACGGCATGCGGCGCGACTACGTGCAGACGGCCAACGCGCAGATCGCGACCATCGTGCAGATCGAGTCGGCGCGCGGCTTGCAGGAGGTGGAAAAGATCGCGGCGACGCCGGGTGTCGATTGCCTGTTCGTCGGGCCGGCCGACCTTGCCGCGAGCCTCGGTCATCTCGGCGATTCGAAGCATGCCGACGTGCAGGCCGCGATGGCGCGCATCGTCAGCGCGGCGGACAAGGCGGGCATTGCCGCCGGTATTTTTGCCATGGATGTCGCGAGCGCCAAACAGCATCGCGACGCCGGATTTCGTTTTATCGCTCTGGCCGCGGACGTCATGTGGATGTTGCGCGCGACTCGCCAGGCGTTGCAGGAGGTGAGGTCATGAAAGGGATGGTGCAGTGCGTCGTGGTGCGTCTGGCGGTCACGGCGGCGTTGATGGCGAATGTGGCGGCGTATGCGCAGGACCGCGTGGCGAAGTCGAACGATCCGCAGACGCAAACCGCGGTCGCCGACTACAACGCCGGCAATCTCGGCGCGGCGCTGGCCGAGTTCCGCAAGGCCGCGGAGCGCGGCAGCCGGCTCGCCGAGTTCAACTACGCAATGATGCTGCTCAACGGCGAAGGCGGCCCGGCCAATGTGGATGAAGGCAAGAAATGGCTGCGCAAGGCCGCCGACGCCAACATGTCGCACGCGCAATACGTGTACGGCAAGATGTACGACGATGGCGAGTTCGTCGGGCGCGATCCGGTCGAAGCGCACCGCTGGTTCCTGAAGGCGGCGCAGCAAGGGCACGTGCAGGCGGAGTTGGCGCTCGCCAATCAGTTCCTCGACGGACGCGGCACCGAGCGCGACAACAAGCAGGCGTTCTTCTGGTACAAGAAGGCGGCGGAAGGCGGCGACATGACCGCGCAGTACGTGGCGGGCTCGTTTTACGAGCGCGGCGGCGACGGTGTAGACAGGAATCTCAACGTGGCGCGCGCTTATTACGCTGCCGCAGCGGCGCAGGGCGATCCGGCGGCGCGGCTCAAGTATCAGCAACTCAGCGCGCAGTTGCGGGATCAGAAGGAAGTGAAGCCGCAATAAATAAAGAAGGGGCGCTCCGTGATGATGGTGCGCCCCTTCTTCGATTTGCAGCCTTTGTTCTGCGGCCTTGTTCGCTGCCTTCTTTGCAGCCTTGTTCGCCGACAGCCTCGCCGCGCTAACTCTGCATCAACCGCTTTTGCCGCGCGACGCTCATGATGAGCCCGATGGCCACACCCAGCGTGGTCAGTGCGGTGCCGCCGTAGCTCATGAACGGCAACGGCACGCCGACCACCGGCAAGATGCCGCTCACCATGCCGATATTGACGAATGCGTAGGTGAAGAACGCCATGGTCAGCGAGCCGGCCAGCAAGCGTCCGAACAGCGTCGCACCATTGGCCGCGATATACAGCCCGCGCGCGATCAACAGCATGTATAGCGTGAGCAGCACGACGCCGCCCGCCAGCCCGAACTCTTCGGAGAACACCGCGAAAATGAAGTCGGTGTGCTTCTCGGGGATGAACTCCAGATGCGCCTGCGTGCCCTTCAGCCAGCCTTTGCCAAGCGGACCACCGGAGCCGATCGCGATGACCGCCTGGATCGTGTGGAAGCCCTTGCCGAGCGGATCGGAGGTCGGGTCGAGCAGCGTGCAGATACGGTGTTTCTGATAATCGTGCATCAGCGGCCATTGCACTTCGGGCTGACATATCTTGTCCTGAAAGGCGGCGATCGAAGCGACCGCTATGACGCCTGCAATCAGCACCGGCACGATCAGCTTGAAACTCAGGCCCGCAAAGTAAATCACGAAGAAGCCGGCCGCGAACACCAGCACGGCCGTACCGAGGTCGGGCTGCTTGGCGATCAGGCCGACCGGCACCGCGAGAATCAGCAGGCCGACCAGATAGTCGTACCAGCGCATCACGCCTTCGCGGCGCTGGTAGTACCACGCGAGCATGAGCGGCGTGGCGATCTTCAGGATTTCCGACGGCTGGATCACCACCCCGACATTGATCCAGCGCTTAGCGCCCTTGCGCGTGAGGCCGAATAGCGCCACCGCGACCAGTAACGCGATCCCGAACGTGTAGAGCGGGACCGCGAAGCGCATCAGCGTGGTGGGTGGAACATTGGCGAGCGCCCACATCAGCACGAACGTGAGCATGATGTTGCGCAACTGGTCTTCCACGCGGCCGGGGACGTCCAGACTCGCGCTGTACAGCGTGACGATGCCGACGCACAGCAGCAGAAACACGATCAGTGCGAGCGGGCGGTCGAAGCCCGCGAACATCCGCTTGATGCGGTCGAGCCAGGCGCGCTTGTCGAATTGCATGCCTTTCTCCTTACTCGTCGATGCCGCCGGAAACCGGCTGGCGTGGCGACGTGCCCTGAGTGCCGTCTTCGCGCGACGGTGCCGCGGCGGTCGGCACCGGCTCGCTAGCCGGGCGGGGTTTATGCGGGACGCCGGATTTACGCGACGCTGAATTCTTTGCGGCAGAAGTCGCGGAAGTCGAGGTGGCCACCGGTGCCGATGCAGCCGCCGGCACGGAAGCCGCGGCCGCCGCAGATGCCGCCTTCGCAGCCGCCGCAGCGGAGGCCGCCGCTGCCGCCGAAGCCGCACCGGGAATCGGCAGAGCAGTGAAGCCCGCCGCGACCTTGACCGGCTGCGCCGCATCCTGTGGCGACGGCGCATCGCCGACTTCAGGCGCGGACGCATCCTGGGTCGCCGACGCCGCCGCCTCGATGGCCGCCGCCTGAGCGCCCGGCTTGTTCTTGCCGACGAGGTAGTAGTCGAGCACCTTCCGCGCGATCGGCCCCGCCGATTCCGCACCCCAGCCGCCGTTTTCGACGATCAGCGCGAGCGCGATCTTCGGCTGCTCGGCGGGTGCGAAGGCGATGAAAAGTGCGTGGTCGCGCAGATGTTCGGCGATTGCGTGGCCTTTGTAGTTCGCGCCTTGCAGCGAGTAGACCTGCGCCGTCCCCGTCTTGCCGGCCGCCAGGTACTGGGCGCCGATGAACAGTTTCGACGCCGTCCCATTGGTCACGACGCCTTCCATCGCGCGCTTGATGATGTCGATATCCGATTGCTTGACCGCGATCTTGTCGCTCGGATCGCGCACGACCGCGCGAGTGTCTTTCGTGATCGGATTTTCGATGTCGCGCACGAGGTGCGGCTTCATCACGACGCCGTTGTTCGCGAGCGTGGCCGTAGCGTGAGCGAGCTGGAGAATCGTGAACGAGTTGTAGCCCTGGCCGATGCCGAGACTGATCGTTTCGCCCTCATACCAGCGCTGCTGTTCGGGCTTGCGGTATGCCTTGCGCTTCCATTCGGTGGACGGCAGGATGCCGCGCGCCTCGCCCGAGATGTCGATACCGGTGATCTGGCCGAAGCCCCACGGCTTCATGAAGTTGGCGATATTGTTGACGCCGAGATCGTGCGCGAGCATGTAGAAATACGTGTCGTTCGACACCACGATCGCGCGGTTCATGTCGACCCAGCCTTGGCCCGAACGCACGTCGTTGCGGAACGTGTGGCCGCCGAAGGTATACGAGCCCGGATCCTGAAAGCCCCAGCCCGGCGTGCGCTTATGCAGTGTGAGCGCGGCGAGCGCCATGAACGGCTTGTAGGTCGAACCCGGCGGATAAGTGCCGTGCAGCGGCCGATTGAGCAGCGGGTGGTCGGGCGAATTGTTGAGATCGTCCCACGTCTGCTGATCGATACCGTCGACGAACGAATTCGGATCGAAACTCGGCGCGGACACGAACGCAAGCACGTCGCCCGTGGATGGTTCGATCGCGACCAGCGCACCGCGGCGGCCGGCGAACGCCTGCTCGGCGACCTGCTGCAAGCCGATATCCAAAGACAGCACGAGGTTGTTGCCAGGCGTTGCCTGCGTACGCGACAAGGTGCGCACGGGGCGGCCGCCGGCCGTCACTTCCACTTCCTCGAAACCGGTCTGGCCATGCAGTTCGGTTTCGTAGCTCTGCTCGACGCCGATCTTGCCGATGTAGTCGGTGCCCTTGTAGTTGTTCGCGTCGAGCCGCGGATCGTAGTGGTCCGGATCGCTGTCGTTCTGGTCGCTGGCGTCGTCGATACGGTCCTGATCGCGCTGCGAAATCCGGCCGATGTAGCCGATCACGTGCGCCGCCGTCGGCCCGAGCGGATATTGGCGGAACAGGCGCGCGCGCACTTCCACGCCGGGAAAACGGAAGCGCTGCGCGGTGAAACGCGCGACTTCGTCGTCGGTCAGGCGCGTGCGGATCGGCAGGCTCTCGAAGTTCTTCGAGTCTTCCTGCAGCTTCTTGAAGCGGCGGCGGTCGCGCGCGTCGATCGAAACGACCGTGGCCAGGTTGTCGATCACGTTTTCGAGCGAGTCGTTCAGCTTCGAGGGCGTAATTTCGAGCGTGTAGGCGGAGTAGTTCTTCGCCAGCACGACGCCGTTGCGATCGGTGATGATGCCGCGGTTCGGCACGATCGGCGCGACGGAAATGCGGTTTTCATCGGCCTGCAGCGAATATTTGCTGTAGTGCCAGACCTGCAGAAACAGGAAGCGGAAACCGATCAGCCCGAAGCACACGAACACGAACAGACCCGCCGCCGCGACGCGCAGGCGGAACTTCGAGAGCTGTTGCTGAGTGTCCTTGAATTCGGTCATGCGATTCTGCAAAAGGCCGGTTGACGGCCATCATGAGTGTGCGCCTTTTCCGGCCGGAACCGGAAGGCATGAACAGCGATGCGCGTCGAGCGGGCCGGCAAAGCGGGTTCCATCAGAACGGCCGGCGGGCCCGATGCGTGATCAAATTGGCCGGGTATCGTCCGGGTCGGCCGGGCGGCGCTGCGGCATCAGCAGCAGCACGCTGGTGACCGGCCACAGCGCGGCTTCGACGAAACCGTCGATCAGATAACCCCAACCCGGAAACGCCGCGCCCGTCAGCAGACGGATCACGAACGGCACCAGTTGCGCGACCACCAGCAGCGGCATGACCGCGAAGGTCTGCACGCCGAGCGACATCCACAGCACGCGGCGGTGGATGGTGATCGCGCCGTACGACAACAGCGTGTACGCCAGCGCGTGCTCGCCGAGCAGGCTGGCGTTGTGCACGTCCATCAGCAAACCGAGCGAAAACGCGATACCCATGCCGACTTTGCGCGGCTGGTGGACGTTCCAGAACAGCAGCACGAGCGCGACGAAGTCCGGCACGCCGATAAGGCGCCCCCACGGCATCAGATTCAGCAGGAACGCGGCAGCGAGACTGAACGAGATGAAGTACGGGTTGACCGGCTGCAGAATGTATTGCGGACGGTTCATGGCTGTGCCCCCGGCGTGGCTTGCGGCTTCGCGTTCTTCTCAGCGGCCGGTTTCTTTTCGGTGGCGGACTTCTTGTCCGCGGCTGCCGGTTTGGCGGGCGCCTTTTCGGCGGGCTTGGCCGCTGCGGGCTTCTCGGCCGCGGGTTTTTCACCCGCGGATTTTTCACCCACCTTTGCCGGCGATTTGTCCGTCGCCGCTTTACCGTCTGCCGGCTTGGCGCCCTTCTTCGCTTTCGCCTCCTTCGCGGCCGTGGCTGCGTCGGGTACTTCGGCGGGACGCGGCGGAACATTGTTCACGTAGTGCAGCACCAGCAACTGACGGGCGCCGCGCACCGGTGCGATCGGCAGGCAGATCACGCGCGCGAACGCCGTATCGGCCTGTTTGTCGACCCGCACCACCTTGGCGACCGGCAACCCCGGCGGATAGACGCCGTCGAGTCCGCTCGTGACGAGTTCGTCGCCGGACTGGATGTCGGCGCTGATCGGCACGAAGCGCAGATCGAGCGTGTCGCCCTTCGGCGTGCCGTAAATCACACTGCGCAAGCCGGTGCGCACGATCTGCACGGGCACCGCCTGGTCCTTGTCCGTGAGCAGGGTCACTTCCGCTTGCAGCGGGAAGACGCGCGTCACCTGACCGATCACGCCGTCTTCGTTGACGACCGGCGAACCATTCTGGATGCCTTGCTGCGCACCGCGGCCGATCACCACCTTCTGCGTGAAAGGATCGCGTGTGTCGTACTGGATCTCGGCGGGCAGAGATTCGGTGGTGGAGCGCTGCGACAGTTGCAGCAGCGCGCGCAAATGGGCGTTTTCGGCGGCCAGCCCGGCTGCCGTATTGGCTTGCTGCGAAAGCTGCAGGTCTTTGGTGCGCAGCTTGTCGTTTTCGCTGCGCAGCGTGGCGCTGGTCACGGCCAGGTCGGCGGCGCCCACGAACATATCGCGAGGCACGAGTGCCGCGCGTTGCAACGGATAAAGACCCGCGCCGAGCACGCCACGCACGATTTCGAGCGTTTTGAAGCGAGCGTCGGAGATCAGCAGGGCGAGCGCCAGCACGACGAAAAACACGAGTCGTGCGAGAGCGGACGGTCCTTGCTTGAACAGGGGCGGCGGACTGTATTCCATGGTCGGCGCCGGGGGCGTGAGCGGTTGGGTGAGACGGCGGCGCGCGAGGAACGCGCGTTCAGCGAGCGGAGGCTGGCAGGTCCAGCCAACGGCAAACCGGCCCGCAAGGGGCCGTTTGCCAGATCCGCGCTACTGACATGGAGACGGGCTCGCTTACTCGTACGAGAAGATGCTGCCCAGCTTGTCCATGCGTTCGAGCGCCATGCCCGAGCCGCGCACAACGCAGGTCAGCGGGTCTTCGGCGACGAGCACCGGCAGGCCGGTTTCTTCGGCGAGCAGGCGGTCCAGATCGCGCAGCAATGCGCCACCGCCCGTGAGCATCATGCCGCGCTCGGCGATGTCGGCGCCCAGTTCCGGCGGCGTTTGTTCGAGCGCGATCTTTACCGACGACACGATCTGGTTCAGCGGATCGGTGAGGGCTTCGAGAATTTCGTTGCTGGAGATCGTGAAGCTGCGCGGAATGCCTTCCGACAGATTACGGCCCTTCACTTCCATTTCCTTGACTTCGGAACCCGGGAAGGCGGAGCCGATTTCCTTCTTGATGGCTTCGGCGGTTTGCTCGCCGATCAGCATGCCGTAGTTGCGGCGGATGTAGTTGACGATGGCTTCGTCGAACTTGTCGCCGCCCACGCGCACCGAGCCTTTGTACACGATGCCGCCGAGCGAGATCACGCCGACTTCGGTCGTGCCGCCGCCGATGTCGACGACCATCGAACCGGTGGCTTCCGACACCGGCAGGCCGGCGCCGATCGCAGCAGCCATGGGTTCTTCAATGAGGTAGACCTGCGAAGCGCCCGCACCGTGCGCGGCTTCCTTGATCGCGCGGCGTTCGACCTGGGTCGAACCACAGGGCACGCAGATGATGATGCGCGGCGACGGCGAGAACATGCGCGATTCGTGAGCAGTTTTGATGAACTGCTTGATCATCTGCTCGGTGACGGTGAAGTCGGCGATCACGCCGTCTTTCATGGGGCGGATCGCCTCGATGTTGCCCGGCACCTTGCCGAGCATCTGCTTGGCTTCCTTGCCGACTGCCTGGATAGTTTTCTTGCCGTTGGGACCGCCTTCCTGGCGGATCGAGACCACCGACGGTTCATCAAGAACGATACCCTTGCCACGCATGTAGATGAGCGTGTTGGCCGTGCCGAGGTCAATGGCCAGATCGTTGGAGAAGTAGCTGCGCAAAAAACCGAACATTCAAAATCCTGTCTCGCTTGGGGCCGGGCCTCGCAACGTATGCGCAGGGCGGCAGCGGAAAAAATAACAGCTTCAACCGGGCGGAAGCGGCGCCACAGGAACTTGAAGCTGCGAGGGAGTCTACCGGAGGCCGGTGCAAAGCCAGGTCAGAAAAATCCGAACGATCTTGGGGAATAGTTCAGAAAGGCCTTGGTAAGTCGGTCCGGGTTTGGGTCGAACGCGTAATGATACCTTATAATTTTGGATGTTTTGAAGGAAACGGACGGCACTTTTTGCCGCCGCTGGCCCCTTTTTCGAGGGCTTCCTCCAGCGTCGTAACTCGCTGTCGCAGCGCTGTTTTTTGGCGTGCTGCGGCGGTCCACCACATTTTCCGGTGACTGCATGGCTCTGACCCTGACCGATGTAAAACGTATCGCGCATCTTGCGCGGCTCGAACTGGCCGACGCCGACGCTGAGCACACGCTCGTTCAGCTCAACGATTTTTTCGGCCTCGTCGAGCAGATGCAGGCGGTCGATACCACCGGCATCGCCCCGCTTGCCCACCCGATCGAGCAGATCGAAGACGTCGCGCTGCGTTTGCGCGACGACGCGGTGACCGAAACGGTCGACCGCGAAGCTTTCCAGCGCCCGGCGCCGGCCGTGCAGGAAGGCCTGTACCTCGTGCCCAAGGTGATCGAGTAACACCCGCTTTGCGAGCTTGGCGCGGCGTGCGCGCCAGGCGGCTGCCGATATGCCGGCTTGCGGCATATCGACTCGTGGCCCCGGTGCTCGCACGACCGTCGTCGCCGGCTTTCTCGGCTCGGCTTGCCGGCGGGCAGCCGAATGCCTCCACGGCAGCGTGACTGCGCTGCCGCGCTCTTCAGGATAAAACGCAATGCATGAAAAAAGTTTGACCGAACTGCGCGCCGCATTGACGGCCAAGGAATGCTCCGCAGTCGAACTGGCGCAGCTCTATCTGAAGCGGATCGACGCGGCCAACAGCCTGAACGCATTCATCCAGGTCGACCCCGATCTGACGCTCGCGCAGGCAAAAGCCGCGGACGCGCTGCTTCATACCGGCCACGCCGGTCCGCTGGTCGGCCTGCCGATCGCGCACAAGGACGTGTTCGTCACCAAGGGCTGGCGCTCCACGGCCGGCTCGAAAATGCTGTCGAACTACGAGAGCCCGTTCGACGCGACCGTGGTCGCGCGTCTGCAGAACGCCGGCATGGTGTGCGTGGGCAAGACCAATATGGACGAGTTCGCGATGGGCTCGTCCAACGAGAATTCGTACTTTGGTCCCGTGCAGAATCCTTGGGACGTCAAGGCTGTGCCGGGTGGTTCGTCGGGCGGCTCGGCCGCGGCCGTGGCTGCGCGCCTCGCGCCCGCCGCGACCGGCACGGACACCGGCGGCTCGATCCGTCAGCCGGCGTCGTTCTCCGGCATCACGGGCATCAAGCCGACGTATGGCCGCGTGTCGCGTTACGGCATGATCGCGTTCGCCTCGTCGCTGGATCAGGGCGGTCCGATGGCGCAAAGCGCCGCCGATTGCGCCACGCTGCTCAACGCCATGGCGGGTTTCGACGAGCGCGATTCGACCAGCCTCGTGCGTGACGACGAAGACTACACGCGCTACCTCGGCAAGCCGTGGAAAGAAGACGGTGCGGGCAAGCCGCTCGCCGGCCTGCGCATCGGCCTGCCGAAAGAGTATTTCGGCGCCGGTCTCGCCGACGACGTGCGCGCCTCGATCGACGCCGCGCTCAAGCAATACGAAGCGCTCGGCGCCACGCTGGTCGAGGTCTCGCTGCCGAAAACCGAGTTGTCGATCCCGGTGTACTACGTGATCGCGCCGGCGGAAGCTTCGTCGAACCTGTCGCGTTTCGACGGCGTGCGTTTCGGCCATCGCGCCGCGGAGTATCGCGATCTCCTCGACATGTACAAGAAGTCGCGCGCCGAAGGTTTCGGTCCGGAAGTGAAGCGCCGCATTCTGGTCGGCGCCTACGTGCTGTCGCATGGCTATTACGACGCGTACTACCTGCAAGCGCAGAAGATCCGCCGCATCATCGCGCAGGACTTCCAGGAAGCGTTCAAGCAGTGCGACGTGATCATGGGACCGGTCGCGCCTTCAGTGGCATGGGATCTGGGCGCGAAGGGCGACGATCCGGTGCAGATGTATCTGGCCGACATCTACACGCTGTCGGTGAGCCTCGCCGGTTTGCCGGGCATGAGCGTGCCGTGCGGCTTCGGCGCGGGCGCGAATGCGCAGCGTCCGGTTGGTTTGCAGATCATCGGCAACTATTTCAATGAAGCCCGGATGCTGCAGGTGGCCGACGCGTTCCAGCGCGCGACCGAGTGGCACCGTCAGGCACCGGCAGGAGTGTGAGCACCATGACCAAGCAATGGGAAGTCGTGATCGGTCTGGAGACCCACGCGCAACTGTCGACCCAGTCGAAGATTTTTTCTGGCGCCTCGACGCAATTCGGCGCTGCGCCGAACACGCAAGCGTGCCCCGTCGATCTGGCCTTGCCGGGCACGTTGCCGGTAATGAACCGCGGCGCTGTGGAGCGCGCTATCCAGTTCGGTCTCGCGATCGGCGCGACGGTGGCGCCGCGCAGCATCTTCGCGCGCAAGAATTATTTCTACCCCGATCTGCCGAAGGGCTATCAGATCAGCCAGTACGAAATCCCCGTCGTGCAAGGCGGCCAGGTGACGATTCAGGTGCCGGCCAATGAAAAGGCGGGTAAGGAAGCGTACGAGAAGGTCGTCAACCTCACGCGCGCCCACCTCGAAGAAGACGCGGGCAAGTCGCTGCACGAAGACTTCGCGGGCATGACCGGCATCGACCTGAATAGGGCCGGCACGCCGCTGCTCGAAATCGTCACCGAGCCGGAAATGCGCAGCGCGGCGGAAGCGGTCGCCTACGCCAAGACGCTGCATACGCTCGTCACGTGGCTCGGCATCTGCGACGGCAACATGCAGGAAGGCTCGTTCCGTTGCGACGCGAACGTGTCAGTGCGCCCGGTCGGTCAGGCCGAATTCGGCACGCGCGCCGAGATCAAGAACCTGAACTCGTTCCGCTTCCTAGAAGAAGCGATCCAGTACGAAGTGCGCCGTCAGATCGAACTGATCGAAGACGGCGGCACGGTGGTGCAGGAAACGCGTCTATACGATCCGGACAAGCGCGAAACGCGTTCCATGCGCAGTAAGGAAGACGCGCACGATTACCGCTATTTCCCCGATCCGGATCTGATGCCGCTCGTGATCGACGCGGCGTGGGTCGAGCGCGTAAAGAGCGAGATGCCGGAACTGCCGGTCGCGATTCAGCAACGCTTCGTCACGCAATACGGTTTGACGCCTTACGACGCCAACGTGCTGACCTCGAGCAAGGCGATGGCGGCGTACTACGAAGCGGTGGTGAGCAAAGTCGGCCCGTCCAATGCGAAGGCTGCGGCTAACTGGCTGATGGGTGAAGTGTCGTCGCAGTTGAATCGCGAAGGCCTCGACTTTGCAGCAAGCCCGGTGTCGTCAGCGCAACTCGCATTGCTGCTGCAACGTATCGCCGACGGCACGATCTCCAACAAGATCGCCAAGGAAATTTTCCTCGCGATCTGGGAAGAGAAAGCCACCGACGAAGCCGCTGCCGATCGCATCATCGAAGCGAAGGGCCTGAAGCAGATTTCGGATACCGGCGCGCTCGAAGCGATCATCGACGAAGTGCTCGCTGCGAATCAGAAGTCGGTCGAGGAATTCCGCGCCGGCAAGGAGAAGGCGTTCAACGCGCTGATCGGTCAGGCAATGAAAGCGACCAAGGGCAAGGCGAATCCGGCGCAGGTAAACGAACTGCTCAAGAAGAAGCTGTCCTGAGTTGAAGCTGAGTTAAAAAAGCACGGCCTAAGCGTTCGCGCTTTGGCCACCGCGGGCTGTTGCCGGAAACGAAAGTGGGGCAGCGGCCCGTTTCATTTGCGGGACCGTTTAAACGCAGATCACGGAGTGTGTGGATGGCCAGGCAACCTGAACTCGACGACTTCCGCGTGCCGTATTTCGACGACGGCAAGAAGAAAAACAAATTCTCGCTCGACGGTTTCGATCCGGCTGCAAAACCCTTTTCGGCCGGTTCGAAAGACGCCGACAAAGCCCGCCTCCTGGAGATCGGCGAGAAGCTCGACTCCCAGCAGGAGCGCCTGCATGCGCAGCAGACGCGCCGCGTCCTGCTGGTGCTGCAGGGCATGGACACGAGCGGCAAGGACGGCACGATCCGCGCGGTGTTTCACGACGTCGATCCGCTGGGTTTGCGCATCGTGCCGTTCAAGGCGCCGACGCCCGTCGAACTCGCGCACGACTTTCTCTGGCGCGTGCATGCGCAAGCGCCTGCGGCGGGCGAACTGACGATCTTCAACCGCAGTCATTACGAAGATCTGCTGGTGCCCACGGTGCTCGGCAACCTGGACGCGCCAGCCTTCGCGCAACGCTGCCGCCACATCCGCCAGTTCGAAGCATTGCTGGCAGATAGCGGCACGACCATCATCAAGTGCATGCTGCACATTTCGAAAGAAGAGCAGCGTGTGCGTTTGCAGGCGCGTATCGACGATTCGACCAAGCATTGGAAATTCGACGTCGCCGATCTCGAAGCGCGCAAGCAGTGGGACAAGTATCAGGTGGCCTATGGCGAGGCGCTCGCCGCGACATCGACCGAATACGCGCCGTGGTACGTGATTCCGGCGGACTCGAAGACGCATCGCAATGTGATGGTGGCTGAGTTGCTGTTGCGCGCATTCGAGACGCTGAAGCTCGAATTTCCGCCTGCCAAAGAATCGCTGAAGGGCATCAAGATCGCGTGAGCGTGCCCCTTTGCTTCAGAAACGAATCGACCATATAAGGAACGACATGTTGCGTGTGATTACCGCCAACCTGAACGGCATCCGTTCAGCGGCGAAGAAGGGCTTCTTCGACTGGTTCGGCGAACAGAAAGCCGACGTGCTGTGCGTGCAGGAAATCAAATGCTCGCAAGACGACATGACGCCGGAATTCATGGCGCCGCACAACTTCACCGGCTATTTCCAGCACGCCGTGAAGAAGGGGTATAGCGGCGCGGGCGTGTATACGCGTCACGAACCGGACGAAGTGGTAATCGGCTTCGGCAGCGAGGAGTTCGACCCGGAAGGGCGCTATGTCGAACTGCGTTTCGGCAAGCTGTCGGTGATTTCGGTGTACGTGCCGTCGGGCTCGAGCGGCGACGAACGCCAGCAGGCCAAATACCGTTTCATGGACGAGTTCATGCCGCATCTCGCGGAACTGGCTCAGGAGCGCGAAGTGATCGTGTGCGGCGACGTGAACATCGTCCACAAGGAAATCGACATCAAGAACTGGAAGAGCAATCAGAAGAACTCGGGTTGCCTGCCGGAAGAGCGCGCATGGCTCACCAAACTGTTCGACGAAGT
Source organism: Paraburkholderia sp. RL17-383-BIF-A (assembly GCF_046028015.1). Lineage (NCBI taxonomy): Bacteria > Pseudomonadati > Pseudomonadota > Betaproteobacteria > Burkholderiales > Burkholderiaceae > Paraburkholderia > Paraburkholderia sp. RL17-383-BIF-A. The sequence continues at coordinate 104,319 of NZ_JARESR010000003.1, forward strand.
GGGTTACGTCGACGTGTTCCGCACGCTCGACCAGCGGCCGGAGCAGTACACGTGGTGGAGCAATCGCGGTCAGGCGTATGCGAAGAACGTCGGGTGGCGGATCGATTATCAGATCGCGACGCAAGGTATCGCGAGCAAGGCGAAACGCACTGACGTGTTTCGCGATATCAAGTTCAGCGACCATGCGCCGTTGACGGTCGATTACGACCACAAGGTGAAGAAGTAAGCAGGGCCCGCGTTCTGGCAGAAGGCGAGGCCAAAGTAGCCTTCCTGCAGGGGCGCGCTTCGACGGACAAGAGCCGCGCCGCGCTCAGCCCACGCCGCTCAGTTGCGGGCCGGTGTGCGGCGCGGGCGGCCCATGCCGCCGTAGTCCGGCAGCGCATCCACCGTTTTGCCGATCGCTTTCGCGTAGAGCGGCAGCATGTCGGGCAGACGTTTGATGATGTCCTGGCGGCGCGCCGGCGTGTACGGATGCACGTAGATGAAGCCCTGATCGCGATTGCTGCGCGTGGCTTGCGCGAGCTTGTCCCAGAGCGTGACCGCCGCGCGCGGATCGAAGCCGGCGCGCGACGCGATATCACTGCCGATCACGTCGGCTTCGGTTTCATCGGTATTCTCGTATTTCATTTCCAGGAGGCGCGAGCCGATGCCGAGCGGCGCCGCACCGAGGTCGGCGAGTCCGAACAGTTGCGGGATCGTACCCGACGAGTCGAGCTGGCTCGCCTGCAGTTGGCCGAGCCGCTCGCGCGCATGTTCGCGCAGCGCGTGCGCGATCTCGTGGCCGATCAGCATGCCGAGTTCGTTGTCGTTCAAACGCGCGCGGTCGAGCAGCCCGCCATACACGACGATCTTGCCGCCCGGCAGACAGTACATGCGGATATCGGGCGAGCGCACCACCGCCACATCCCACTTCCAGTTCTTGGCCCGCTCGTTCCATTTCAGCGAGTACGGGATCAGCTTGTCGACGATCGAGCGCACGCGCGTGACGTGCGCGTCCGCGTCGCCATACAGCCGGTTCGCGTGCTCGGCGCCGTAGGCGATCTGGTTGAACTCTTCGGCGGCTTGCGCCTCGAGCATCGGCGAAGGAATCAGGTTGCGGAACACCAGATAGCCGCCGTAGCGCAGCTGCGTGTTCGTCGGACTGTACGGTGCGGACGCCGCGGCAGGCATTGATGTGCCGGCGGGCGCTTTGGCGGCTGCGGACGGCGCCGGCGTCCTCGCCGTGACCGGAGCCGGCGGCGATGGCGTCGACGGCGCCGCCGAGGGCGGTGTGGCAATGGCGGGCGCACTGCCGGCGCCCACGGCGCTGCCGGCGTTGGTCGTGCCTTGCACCGCCGATGTCGCGCTTTCCGTGCTCGCGGCGGCCGCTGCGGCCTTCGCTGTTGGCGCGGCCGACGTGGCGGGTGCGGGCGCCGCTGCGGGTGCGGCCGTGCTGGTAGCAGTGGCCGGCATGGCGGTCGCGTAGGCGCTCAAGGGCGCGGCCAACGTCAGGCTCACACAGCCGAGCGACCACACCGCGTGCAGAGCCGCGCGTCTCGCGTTGCGCGCAGGACGCCGGGATGTAATCGGGCGCAGTACGGCCTTCGGGAGAAGCGCCTTCACGACCGCGTCCTCCACGGCGCGATACGCAGCAGAAGCACCATGCCGGGCAACGCCAGCGCGGTGCAAACGATGAAGTAATCGAACCAGCCGATCTGCGCGACCACATAACCGCTTGCCGCTGAGGCCAGCGTGCGCGGCACGGAAGCGAGGCTCGTGAAGAGCGCGAACTGGGTGGCCGTGTAGCGGGGATCGGTGGTGCTGGCGATATAGGCGGTGAAAGCCGCCATCGTCAGGCCGGTGGCGAAGGTTTCGAAGCCGTAGACGAGCGCTAGCGCAACGGAGCGCGGTTCGAGCTGTACGGCCCAATCGATGCCCACCAGCGCAAGCAGCTTCGTCGTGCCCTGGCTCAGCCAGACGGCGATGTCGTAAATCGCCGCGAGACCGGGCGAAGCCGGCCCGAGATGCGCGAGCCACGCGAACCCGAGCGTGGACACCATCTGCAGGATGCCGAAGATCCACAAGCCCCGGCCTATGCCGATTTTCATCAGCCAGATTCCGCCGGCGATCCCGCCCGCCAGACTCGCGCCGAATGCGGTGGTCTTCGCGATCACGCCGATCTGCGTGCGCGAAAAACCGATGTCGAGAAAGAACGATGTGGACAGCGTGGTCGCCATCGTGTCGCCGAGCTTGTACAGAAAGATGAAGCCGAGCACGAACAGCGCGCCACGCCAGCCGTCGCGCTGAATGAATTCCTTGAACGGCTGCACGATCGCGTCGCGCAGGTTCTTGGGCGGCGTGCCGTGCACCTCGGGCTCGCGCACTACCAATGTCATCACCATGCCGGGCAGCATGAACGCGGCGGTGACGATAAAAACGGTGCTCCACGGCAAATGGTCGGACAGGATCAACGCGAGCGAACCGGGCACGAGCGCCGCGATCTTGTAGGCGTTCACATGCACCGCATTGCCGAGCCCCTGCTGCGTGTCGCTCAGCAACTCGCGCCGGTAGGCGTCGATCACGATGTCCTGACTCGCGCCGAAGAACGCGACCAGCGCCGTCAACGCCGCCACCGTCCAGATCGAGTCTTTCGGCGATACGAATCCCAACGTTCCGATCGCGCCGGCCACCAGAATCTGCGTGACCAGCATCCAGCCGCGCCGTCTGCCGGGACGCCAGCCCGGAAAACGCGGGACATAGCGGTCCATTAGCGGGGCCCAGATAAATTTCCAGGTGTACGGGAACTGGATCAGCGCAAAGAGGCCGATCTCTTTCAGATTGACGCCTTCTGAGCGTAACCACGCCTGCACCAGATAGACGAGCGTGAACAGCGGCAATCCCGACGTAAAGCCGAGAAAGACGCAGATCAGCATGCGCGTATTCAGGAACGCGCGCCAGCCGGGGTGTTCTTCGTGAGCGGTAAGTGCAGGCGCCTCGTGCGGCGGGTTCGACATGTGGATAACTTGCGTTAGCTTTTCTTGACGCGATAGACCGCAAGACTACCACGCCAGTTCACGCCCCAACGCACGACCTGGCCCTCGTGGAGCACGACCCGGTCGAGAATCTCGATGCCCACTTCCGGCGCGAGCGCCTCGAAATCCTTGATGGTCAGCACGCGCACGTTCGGCGTGTTGTGCCATTGATAAGGCAGCGACTTCGACACCGGCATGCGGCCCCGCAGCACCGAGAGCCGATGCGCCCAGTAGCCGAAGTTCGGGAACGACACGATGCATTCCTTGCCGACCCGCACGGTCTCGCGCAGGATCGCGGCCGTCTGGTGAATGGTTTGCAGCGTCTGCGACAGAATCGCGAAATCGAAACTGCCGTCTTCGAACAGGCGCAGGCCGTCTTCCAGATTCTGCTGGATCACGTTGACGCCGTTTTGCGTCGACGCCAGCACGCCCGCGTCGTTGATTTCGATGCCGTAGCCCAGCACGTCCAGTTCTTCGGTCAGGAGCGAGAGCAGCGAGCCGTCGCCGCAGCCCAGATCCAGCACTGTGGCGCGCGGTTCGACCCAGCGGGCGATCGCGCGGAAGTCCGGGCGCAGCGCCAGATAATCGAGAGCTCGCTGGTTCATGCGTTCACCTCGTTCGCAATACGTTCGTAGTAGGCACGCATCAGGTTGTGATAGCGCGCGTCGTCGAGCAGGAAGGCGTCGTGGCCGTGCGGCGCGTCGATTTCCGCGTAGGTGACCGTGCGCTTGTGATCGAGTAGCGCCTTCACCAGTTCGCGCGAGCGGGCCGGCGCGAACCGCCAGTCGGTCGTGAAGCTGGCGATCAGATATTTCGCCGTGGTGTGCGCGACCGCCTTCGTCAGATCACCGTCGAAGGCCTTGGCCGGATCGAAATAGTCGAGCGCGCGGGTGATCAGCAGGTACGTGTTCGCGTCGAAGTAGTCGGCGAACTTGTCGCCCTGATAACGCAGGTACGACTCCACCTCGAACTCCACGTCGAAGTTGAAGTTGTATGCATCCAGCGCGCCTTCCGCGCGACGCAGCGAGCGGCCGAATTTCTCGGCCATGTCGTCGTCCGACAGATAAGTGATGTGGCCGATCATGCGCGCGACGCGCAAGCCGCGCTTGGGCTTCACGTTGTGCGCGTAGTAGTTGCCGCCGTGGAAGTCCGGGTCCGACAGGATCGCCGAGCGCGCGACCTCGTTGAAGGCGATGTTCTGCGCCGACAGCTTCGGCGTGGACGCCACCACGATGCAATGCGCGACGCGCTCCGGATACATCATGCTCCACGCGAGCGCCTGCATGCCGCCGAGGCTGCCGCCCATCACCGCCGCGAAGCGCGTAATTCCAAATTGATCCGCGACGCGCGCCTGGGCGTTGACCCAGTCTTCCACCGTCACGACGGGAAACGTCGCGCCGTACGGATTGCCGGTGGCCGGATCGATACTCATCGGCCCGGTCGAGCCAAAGCACGATCCCAGGTTGTTCACGCCGATCACGAAAAACTTGTCGGTGTCGAGCGGCTTGCCCGGGCCGACCATGTTGTCCCACCAGCCGATGTCCTTGGGATTGTCGGCGTACACGCCCGCCACGTGGTGCGAGGCGTTGAGCGCGTGGCACACCAGCACCGCATTGCTACGCGCGGCGTTGAGCGTGCCGTAGGTCTCGACCATCAGGTCGTAACCGGCCAGCGAGCTGCCGTTCTGCAACTGCAGCGGCTCGGTGAAATGCATTTTTTGGGGAGCGACGATACCGATCGATTCCATTCATTCCGCCATTTAACAAAACAGGGCGGCTAGATGGCGTCGGCGAAGCACGGGGACTATGACTGTGTGCGCGGCTGACGACCTCTTTAGCCGCATTTATAGTGAACCGCGGGAGTCATTCCCGGCAGTTCGCGCGCCCGCAATCGAGTCAGCAAATCGGCGCGTAACAGGTTGTCAAAGCAGGTGTTCGGGGTGTTGCGGACAGCGGTCCTTGATGGTTCGAGGCGCCGCAGTCAGGCGCAAAGTATAGCGGAAATTTTCGCGCGGCAACGTCGCGGGCGCATGCTGCGCGGACTACTGAAGAATCAGCAGCAATTGCGCGTCGGCCTGTTCGGCGGGCGGCCGCGCGAAGCCGCTACGCACATAACGGTGCCAGCGGCCGATGATATAGCTCAGCAGCAGACTCGCGCGGATCGCGGGATCGTACCCGGCGGGCAGCGGGGCGGCGGCGTGCTGCTCGCTGGCGTTGTCGCCCGAACTCGCGCCAGTGTTGGCCTCCATTTGCGCGAGGCGCAGACATTGTTTCAGCGACACCTCGACGCGTTCCAGCATCTGATTCACTCGCTCGGTCAGCCGTTCATGTTCGCCGACCAGCGCCTCGCAGGTCAGCACGCGCGTCATGCCTGGGTTCTTCGCGGGAAAGTTGAGCAGCATCAACGCGATCGAGCGCGCCTGCAGCACGCCATTGCTTTCCTTGTCGGCAATCTGGTTGATCAGCCCGAAGATGGTTTGCTCGATGAACTCGATAAGCCCTTCGAACATTTGCGCCTTGCTGGCGAAATGCCGGTACAGCGCGGCTTCCGATACGCCGAGCCGTGCTGCCAGCGCCGCGGTGGTGATCTTTTCGCTCTTGGGCGCTTCCAGCATCTCGGCGAGCGTCTGGAGGATGTGCACGCGGCGCTCGCCCGGTTTCAGGCGCGGCGCGCGCGGGGCGGCGAGCGTGGCGGTCGGTTCGTGTTCGGCTAAGACTTCGTCAGGCTTGTCGATCGGCTGCATGGCTGTCGTCCCGTCTGCTGTCTCTTCAATCGAACCGAGCGGGTGCTCAGTCGTAGCGATTTTAACGAACGAATGCTCCGGTCGACATAGTGCGGCCGGCCGGTGCCCGGCAGGCGCGTCGGCACGCCGTCCGCGTGTGGCTTGCGCGGCAGATGGCCGGTGATCCACACCGTGCGGATGCCGAGACGCCGGTAGTTTTTCAGATGCGAGCGCGTGTCTTCGACGAGGATCACATCCTTGAGCGACACGTGAGCGTCGCGCATGGCTTTGCGCAGCATTGCGTGGTCGGGTTTGGCGCGCCAGTGGCGGCGATCGCGCATGTGTTCGATGGCGATCACCTGTTCGAACAGGCGCTCGATGCGCAGTTCGGCCAGCACCGCGCGCGCATAGGCTTCGGGCGCGTTGGTCAGCACGATCTTGCGGCCCGGCAGCGCGGCCACGAGGCGCGCGACACCGCGTTCATGACGGATCATCGAGCCGAGATCGGGGAAGGTGTGGACGACCTTCAGGAAGTCGTTCGGATCGAGCGGATGGTGGCGCGTGAGGCCGAGCAGCGCCGCGCCGTAACGCTGCGTGTAGCCGGTGCGCAGCCGGTTTGCTTCGTCGATGTCCACTTGCAAGGCGTCGATGATGTACTGCGTCATGCCCTGATTGATCGCCGGAAAGATCGCGTGCGACGCGTGGTGCAGCGTGTTGTCGAGATCGAACAGCCAGACCGGACGGCCACCTGCGATATGCGGACGACGGCGTCGGGAAGTGGGGGTGCGCATGATGGAGAACGCCGTTCAGGCGCGAACAGTCGCCTCGCGTGGCGAACGCGAACGGTTCACGGTGCGGGCGGTGGGTGACGAGGGGAGCGTGGGCTGGTGCGCCGAGCCGGCGCGTTGGCAGCCGTAGTTGGCGCTGTACGAACTGTACGCGCTGGAAGAGCGGTATGGGCGGTACGAGCGGTACGACGGGGACAGGCAACTGCACGGCACACGCGGCATGCCATGCTGACGTGCCGTGGGTGCCGGGTTTGAGGCAGGAATCAATGCGAGCGGATCATCGTGCCGAACGGCTGCTCGGTGAGAATTTCCAGCAGGACCGAGTGCTCGATGCGGCCGTCGATGATGTGCACCGAACGCACGCCGCTCTTGGCCGCGTCCAGCGCCGACGAGATCTTCGGCAGCATGCCGCCGGAGATGGTGCCGTCGGCGAACAGGCCGTCGATTTCGCGCGCCGACAGATCGGTCAGCAGATTGCCTTCCTTGTCCATCACGCCGGGGATGTTGGTCATCATCACGAGCTTTTCGGCGTTCAGCACGACCGCCAGCTTGCCCGCGACCAGATCCGCGTTGATGTTGTACGACAGGCCGTCTTCGCCGAAACCGATCGGCGAGATTACCGGAATGAACGCGTCGTCCTGCAACGCTTTCACGACTGCCGGGTTGATCGCCTCGACTTCGCCGACCTGACCGATGTCGACGTACTGGCCGGGATTGTCGCGATCCGGCATCAGCATCTTGCGGGCGTGGATCAGGCCGCCGTCTTTGCCCGTCAGGCCGACCGCGTGGCCGCCGAAGTGGTTGATCAGCGTGACGATGTCCTGCTGCACTTCGCCGCCGAGCACCCATTCGACGACTTCCATCGTCTCTTCGTCGGTGACGCGCATGCCTTGGATGAAGGTGCCCTGTTTGCCGATCTTCTTCAGCGCCTGGTCGATTTGCGGACCACCGCCGTGCACGATGACCGGATTGATGCCGACCAGCTTCAGCAGGATCACGTCGCGCGCGAAGCCCTGCTTCAGGCGCTCTTCGGTCATGGCGTTGCCGCCGTATTTGATGACCACGGTCTTACCGTGATACTGGCGGATGTAGGGCAGCGCCTCGGCCAGGATTTCAGCCTTCAGGGTGGGCGCGATCTGCGAAAGGTCAGGAAGCTCGGACATGGCGGCAGGCTCAGGCACGGAACAGTTGAATCAGGGCGAATTGTACAGGACTGGCGCGCTGCAACAGGGTTTTCGATACCTGTGCGGGCGGCGGGCGCCGCAGGCTTTGCGCACCGCGCAATGACAGCCCGTGCCCACCAGTCAACGGCGAAGCGTAACGCGGTTCGGCGGCCCCGTAAATTAGCCGGACGGACGACTCACGGCGGCCCGCCAGTCGTGGCATCATTTCCTGATCCAGGCTGAAGCGAGACCATCCGGCCCGTCATGAAACCGTCCGTTTCCCGCTCCCAAAGCAGCGCGCGCTGCCCGCGCTGTGGCAGCGTGTTCGATTGCGGCATGCATTCGCAACCGCTCGACTGCTGGTGCCGAAAAATGCCGGCGTTGCCGGCGGACAGGCTCGATCCGACAGGACGCTGCCTGTGTCCCGAATGTCTTGCTGCCGAGATTGCGCGGGCGGCTCAAGCGTCGCCGGCGCGTGATTGATGCATGTGGTGACGAAAAGATCGCCGCAAGCATCGCTGTTTGACGGAATTGCCAGGGCGCGCCTTACGCCGCGCGGTGCCCGGCCGCCAACGCCTTCAGATCACGCGCGACGGCCTCCAGCGCCGGCTCCCATTGACCAAACCGCGGCTGCCGGTACAGCGTGGCGCTCGGATACCACGGGCTGTCACGACGGTCGAGCAGCCAGACCCAGTGCGGGTTGACGTCTAGCAGCACCCAGGTACGCTGGCCGAGCGCGCCGCTCAAATGCGCAGCCGATGTGCAAACGGTGATGACGAGATCGAGCGCGCCCACGAACGCGGCGGTATCGTCGAAGCTCGCGAATTCGGCGGTGTAGTCGGTCATTGGCAGGCCGGCCGCGCGTGCCGCCGCGACATCTGCGTCTGCGCCCGGCTGCAACGAATAGAACGCCACGTCCTGCATGCCGCCGAAATGAGCCGCATAGCGTTCCCAACCCACGCGGCGAAATGGATTGCGCTGATGGCCGTGGCTGCCGGTCCATGTCAGGCCGACTTTGAGCCTGGCTTCGCCCGCGAGCCTCTTTTGCCACGACGCCGTGGTCGCCGGGTCCGCGTGCAAATAGGGTACTGCAGCCGGAATCGTTTCTTCCCGTGTCTCGAATCTTAGCGGCAAGCTGAGCAACGGAATCTCGTAGTCGAATGCGGGAAGCGATTCGACGCCGCCGCCGGCTGAAAACTCGTCCGCGTGAGCGCCCAGGCTGCGCGCGAGCAGCGCGCCCATTTGCGGGAACGAGTTCCAAATGAGTCGGCCGCCTTCGCGATGGACGCGCTCAGCCAGCATCGGGATATAGCGGCAGAACTGCAAAACGTCGCCCATGCCTTGCTCGCCCCACACGAGCAAGGTTTTGCCGGCGAGTGATTCGCCGCGCCAAAGCGGTGCGGGCATGACCGGGCGGTTCCCGCCCAACTCCGCGGAGCCGTCCCAGCGCGCCTCGTGCGATGCCCAGCCGTGCGCATAATCGGCCCGAACCAGTTGCAGCATGGACAGATTGGAGCGCAGGGTGGCGTCGTCAGGTCCCAATGCGCAAGCGGTTTGGGCGGCTTGCTCCGCGTCGTCCCAGCGTTGCGCCTCACGCAGCGTCAGCGCATAGTTGTTGTGCGCCAGCGAGCTGTGCGGCGCACATTGCACGGCCCGGGCGCCGGCTTCGAGCGCTCGCGGCAGATCCATATTCGTGCGGTACGCGTTCGTCAAATTGGTCCAGCCGTCGCCCTCACCAGGCTCGTCCCGGACCGCGCTTTCCAGAAGCGCGATCTGCTCGTTCGCGTCGCCACCCGCGCGCGCCAGTGCGCCGGCGAGATTGCTGCGCAGGCACGGCAATCCTGGATCGATGGCGAGTGCGCGTCGGTAGGGTGCAATGGCCTCGCCATGCCGGTTTGCTATCTGCAACGCATAGCCATGACGAAAGTGCGCAAGAGCGCGGTGCGGATCGAGTTGGGCAATAATGGCAGCGAGTTCGATCGCCTCGCCGACACGGTGTTGTTTGAGCAGTGCGGTAGTGAGCGATGCGAGTGACGCGTCGTCCAGTGGATGGAGTCGCGCCGCGGCGTCGAGGCAAACGGCCTCGGCTTGCGCCGTGCCATTGTGCCGGGCTGCTGAGGCTTGTCGCAAAAAAGTCAGGAAAGCTGAAGAGGCATCAGCCTCGCAGTCAGAAGTAGGTAGCATGGATAGGCGGCGCGACTGAGGAACCGATGACGAGAGACCGGTTCGCGACGCGCTGTCGCAAAAAATTTCCATGTTACCGGCGCAAGGTCGCGAGGTAAGTCGGACGAGTCCGAACAGGTAAACTAAAGTCATGCATCGTATAACCAACACCGGCCGCGTCAATCTCGGGCATCTGTTCTGGCTGCGCAGTCTCGCGATCATCGGCCAGTTGATGACGATTGCATTCGTGCAGACCTTCATCGGCGTGCATCTGCCGTTGCCCGCCATGCTGCTCGTGATCGCGCTGGAAGTGATCTTCAACGGAATCACGTGGTGGCGCGTTTCGCAGCAGCGGCCTGAATCCAACATGGAATTGTTCGGTCAGATCTGGGTCGATCTGGGCGCGTTGTCCGCGTTGCTGTTTCTCTCCGGCGGCACCACCAATCCATTCGTTTCGCTCTACCTGCCTTCGCTCGCCATCGCCGCGGCCGTGCTGCCGTGGCATCTGATGGCCTGGCTCGCGGCGTTCGCGGTAGCCTGCTACGCAGTGCTGGGTTTCGATTCCGTGCCGCTGAATCTCGACAATCCCGCGAACCTGTTCGACTACTATCGCGCGGGCATGTGGGTGAACTTCATGGTCAGCGTCGGGCTCATTGCATGGTTCGTTGCACGCATGTCGAGAGCACTGCGGCTACGTGACGCAGCGCTCGGAGAAGCGCAGCAGCGCTTGCTTCACGATGAACGGGCGGTCGCGCTCGGTGTGCAGGCCGCCACCGTCGCTCACGAAATTGGTACGCCTCTGTCTACAATTGCGATGTTGTCCGAAGAATTGCGCGATGCCGCGCGTTCCGACAAGGGTCTCGCGCCCTACGCCGCCGACCTCGAACTGCTCGAACAGCAGATGACGCTATGTACATCGGCGCTTGCCCGTTTGCGCAGCCGGGCGTCGACCAGCGCCAGCCGCCAACCGGTCGGCGAGTGGCTCGAATCCTTCGCTGAGCAGTGGCGCTTGCGTCATCCGCATGTGAAGTTCGAGCGGATCGGCGTGCCGCCTGCGGATGTCAGTCTTGACGACACCGTGGCTGTGAGTCAGATTCTCACGATTCTGCTCGACAATGCTGCGCGTGCAAGCCGCGATCACGTCACGCTATCCTGCGCGCTTGCGGCGCGTGGAGATCAGATCGTCTTCGAGGTCTGTGACGCAGGCCCTGGCATTCCGGCCGCGTTGCGCGGCTCGTTGGGCGCGATGCCGGTCGAGAGTACTCAAGGCGGGCACGGCGTGGGTCTCTATCTGGCTTTTTCGGCGGCGGCGCGTCTGAAAGGATCGATCGAGCTGACCGATGTCAGCACGATCAAGCCGCGTGGTACGCGTGCGGTCCTGAAACTGCCGCTCGCCGCGCGCAAATTTTTTGGCTCGGGCCGTCAAGGCGCCGCACCATCCAACACGGAGAAACAAGTATGAGCGAAATGAATTTTCTGGTGATCGACGACGACGAGGTGTTCTCCGGCATCCTCGCGCGTGGTCTCACCCGGCGCGGCTACACGGTGAGCGAAGCGCACAACGCGGATGAGGCAATCAAGCTGGCGAATCAGCAGAAGTTCAGCCAGATCACGGTGGATCTGCATCTCGGCAATGACTCCGGCCTCACGCTCGTCGCGCCATTGCGCGATCTGCAGCCCGACGCGCGCATGCTGGTGCTGACCGGTTACGCGAGTATCGCCACGGCGGTGCAGGCGGTGAAAGACGGCGCGGATAACTACCTGGCCAAGCCTGCCAATGTGGAGACGATCTTGTCGGCACTGCAAAGTGAAGCAAGCGCGTTGCAAGCGGAAGAGGCGATCGAGCATCCCACGCCGTTGTCGGTGGCGCGTCTGGAGTGGGAGCATATTCAACGCGTGCTGGCCGAACACGGCGGCAATATCTCGGCTACCGCGCGTGCGTTGAATATGCATCGGCGAACGCTGCAACGCAAACTGGCAAAGCGGCCGGTCAAGCAGTAGAAACGGCAGACTCCGCACCGCTTTTGCCGTAAGCAAATGAAAACGGGCTGCCTTATCAAAGGCAACCCGTTTTTTTATGCGCTCACATGTGATCTGATCTGTCTCAAGCGGCGAACATCACAGCTTGGGGCAGTCTCAGCATCGACATCACAGCACGTAACGCGACAGATCTTCGTCTTCCGCCACTTCGTTCAGCGCGCGATCGACATAAGCCGCGTCGATCTGCACCGTGCGGCCCGAGTGGTTGCCGGCCGCGAACGAGACTTCCTCGAGCAGTTTTTCGATCACCGTGTACAGGCGGCGCGCGCCGATGTTCTCGGTTTTCTCGTTCACCGAGTACGCGATTTCGGCCAGGCGGCGAATGCCGTCGTCGGCGAATTCGAGGTGCACATCTTCGGTGGCGAGCAGTGCCTGGTATTGCTTGACGAGGCTCGCGTCCGTGGACACCAGAATCGACTCGAAGTCGTTGACCGACAGCGAATCCAGTTCGACGCGAATCGGGAAGCGGCCTTGCAGTTCCGGAATCAGATCGCTTGGCTTGGCGAGGTGAAATGCACCGCTGGCAATGAACAGAATGTGATCGGTTTTCACCATGCCGTACTTGGTGTTGATCGTGGTGCCTTCGACCAGCGGCAACAGATCGCGCTGCACACCTTGACGCGAGACTTCACCGCCGCCGGCTTCGTTGCGCGACGCGATCTTGTCGATTTCGTCGAGGAACACAATGCCGTTCTGCTCGACGTTCTGCACCGCTTTGGCTTTCACCTCTTCGTCGTTCAGCATCTTGGCGGCTTCTTCGTCGGTGAGCGCCTTCAGCGCTTCCTTCACCTTCATCTTGCGACGCGTTTTCTTGCCGCCGCCGATGTTCGCGAACATCGAACGGATCTGCTCGGTCATGTCTTCCATGCCCGGCGGCCCCATGATGTCCATGCCGACTTGCGGCTGTTCCACGTCGAGTTCGACTTCCTTGTCGTCGAGCAGGCCCTCGCGCAGACGCTTGCGGAATGTCTGACGCGTGGTGCTGCCTTCGTCCACGGTATCAGCGGCGCTCGAGCTTGCGCCGAAGCCGACCGGGCGCGCGCTCGGCAGCAGAATGTCGAGGATGCGGTCTTCGGCCTGATCTTCGGCCTTGGTCCGCACTTTGCGCATTTCGGTTTCGCGGGTCTGCTTGACCGAGATTTCGATCAGGTCGCGCACGATGCTGTCCACATCGCGGCCTACGTAGCCGACCTCGGTGAACTTGGTCGCTTCGATCTTGATGAACGGCGCGTCGGCCAGTTTCGCCAGACGCCGCGCGATTTCGGTCTTGCCGACGCCGGTCGGTCCGATCATCAGAATGTTCTTCGGCGTGATTTCCTGGCGCAGCGGTTCTTCAACCTGCTGACGGCGCCAGCGATTGCGCAGCGCCACGGCCACCGCTTTTTTCGCGCGGCCTTGGCCAATGATATGTTTGTCGAGTTCCGAGACGATCTCGGCAGGGGTCATGGTGCTCATCGTGGGTCCTTACTCGATCGTCTCGATGACGCGGTTATGGTTCGTGTAGATGCACATGTCGCCGGCAATCTCCAGCGACTTTTCCACGATTTCGCGGGGCGACATCTCGGTGTTGTCGGCGAGCGCTTTCGCCGCGGCTTGCGCATAGGCGCCGCCCGAACCGATTGCGCAAATGCCACCTTCCGGATCGAGCACGTCGCCGTTGCCGGTAATGACGAGCGTGGTGGTGGCGTCCGCGGCGATCAGCATGGCTTCGAGACGGCGCAGCATGCGGTCGGTGCGCCAGTCTTTGGCGAGTTCGACGGCGGCGCGCGTGAGATTGCCCTGATGTTTTTCCAGCTTGGCTTCGAAACGGTCGAGTAGCGAGAAAGCGTCGGCCGTGCCGCCGGCGAAGCCGACCAGCACCTTGCCGTTATAGATGCGCCGGACTTTCTTCGCACCGCCTTTCATGACGATATTGCCCAGCGTCACCTGGCCGTCGCCGCCGAGCGCGACCTTGTCGCCGCGCCGCACGGAGACGATCGTCGTGCCGTGAAATTGCTCCATATGCGTTCCTCTTTGCAAAACGGGTAGGACGCGGCAGCGCGATGCGCCACCGCATGAATCCTGAAAGCGGACGACGCGCGACGCTAAAACCGATCCGGCGGGCGCGCGCTCGTGCAGCGCATGTCCGGTTTATTTTAGGGCGTGCGCGGTCATATCAAGAGCCGGCAAATGGCATAGGACAAAAAACACGCGATTCGGTGCGGGGAACGCGCCCGCGCGGCATCGGACGGCGCGGGGCTGGGATGACGAGAATCCTGGTCCCTAGCCGGCAAATGGCATAGGGCAAATACAGACGGTTCGGAAGCGAACGCGGCGGTTACGCCGACAAGAGGGGCGAGGCGAGGTTGGTAGCAGCCTGCACCACGGCAATGCCTCAAATAGGCGCCACGCAAAAGAAAAAAGGCGCACGGACCACCGTGCGCCTCTCGACGAAGCAGCGTTTTCGGGCGCGGAGCCGAAGCCGCGCCGCAAGCGTTCAGTCGCCGAACAGCTTCTGGCGCAGTTCGCGGCGTTCCTGCGCTTCGAGCGACAGGGTGGCCGTGGGCCGTGCGAGCAGACGCGGAATGCCGATCGGCTCACCGGTTTCTTCGCACCAGCCGTAGTCGCCCGAGTCGATACGCGCGATCGACTGCTGAACCTTCTTCAGCAGCTTGCGCTCGCGGTCGCGCGTGCGCAGTTCGAGCGCATGCTCTTCCTCGATCGTTGCGCGGTCGGCCGGATCCGGCACGATTACGGTCTCGCGCAGGTTCTCGGTCGTCTGGCCGGCATTGCGGAGAATATCCGCCTGCAGCTGTTCGAGCTTGTTCTTGAAGAAGGCGAGCTGATCCTCATTCATGTAATCCTTGTCGCTCATCTTCAGGATTTCGGCTTCGGTCAAGAGTCGTTTCGTCGTCATCTGGCTAACTTCTTCAATGTGAGGCAAAACTCTTACGTCGTGCCCGCACTTTCGTATTGCCCGCAAAGGCACCTCGAGGACGCGGAGCGCCAAGGCGGGCACGGACGGTGGACTGTCGTGACGCCGAAGCGCCTGGCGCCCACACGCCGGGCGTCGCAACGCCAATGCGGGGCCGAACTCCTCTGGAAACCGATTCTCAAATGCTCCTGAGGCATTGCTTGCCGGCAGCGCGTCTTTTCAGACCGTGCCGGCCGGCATTGTCGGCGTATTGTCCGGATTAGATTTTCCGGCGCCGTTTCAGGCCCGGCGCGGATACGCGCTGACCGGGCAATTCGTTCTCATTCTCCAGTGGGCACGTATTGTAACTGAATCACAATCTAGCACCGCAACTGGTGAAAATCCCCCTGCGGTACGCCGATATCCCGAAAATATAACGCGCGCACGGCTAAAAAGCGATGGTCGTGCACGCTTTAATACAGCAGGGTTTTCACGCGCTTTTCATACGCGTGTCTTTTCAACCCGCTTACGGCGGCCGCCGGTAATATTCAGCAGATGTTTATCTCGGGGCGCGTCGCCGAATCGCGCACTGAGGCGCAACAGCACGACGCTTCCAGCAAAACCGGTGCCTGCCGGAAAGACAGGCAGCCCCGGCGAGGCCGGGGCGTGCCGTGCTTAGACGAGGCAGGCGTCCAGACCGTCGGTGATCAGGTCTTGCGGCAGTTCGATGCCGATAAACACCATCTTGTTGGTCTTTTTCTCGATCGGCTGCCATTTCGCGGCCAGATCGCTGCCCATCATCTGATGCACGCCCTGGAACACGACTTTGCGGTCGACGCCCTTCATATACAGCACGCCCTTGTAGCGCAGCAGGCGTTCGCCGTAAATCTGCAAAATGCCGCCGAGGAAGTCTTCGAGCTTGTTCGGATCGAACGGACGGTCGTTGCGGTAGACGAACGACTTGATCTTGTCGTCGTGGTGCGCGTGGTGGTGATGACCATGATCGTGGCCTTCGTGATCGCACTGGCCGTGGTCGTGATCGCAGTTGGCGTGATCGTCATGCGTATGGCCGTGCTCGTCATGCGCGTGAGCGTGGCTGTGCGCATGCTCGTCTTCCACGAGAAAATCCGGATCGATTTCGAGCTTCGAATTCAGGTTGAAGCCGCGCAGGTCGAAGATTTCCTTGATGTCCGCTTCGCCGAAATTGACGACCTTGATCGCCGCCCGCGGGTTCATGTGCAGCAGGCGGTGGCGCAGATCGGCGAGGTGCTTCTCATCGACCAGGTCGGACTTGGTGATGAACAGGCGGTCGGCGAACCCGACCTGGCGCTGCACGACTTCGTGCTCGTCCAGCTGGTGGTTCGCGTGCTTCGCGTCGACCAGGGTGATGATCGCGTCCAGCAGGAATTCGCTGGCGATCTGGTCGTCCATGAAGAACGTCTGCGCGACGGGGCCCGGATTGGCCAGGCCCGTGGTTTCGATCACGACGCGGTCGAAGTCCAGCTTGCCGGACTGCTTCTGCGCCGCCAGATCGCCCAGCACGCGCGAGAGGTCGCCGCGGATCGTGCAGCAGATGCAGCCGTTGCTCATCTGGATGATCTGCTCGCCGGTGTCCTGCACGAGAATTTCGTTGTCGATGTTTTCTTCGCCGAACTCGTTCTCGATCACGGCGATCTTCATGCCGTGCTTTTCATTCAGGATGCGCTTGAGCAGGGTGGTTTTGCCGCTGCCGAGAAAGCCGGTCAGGATGGTGACTGGAATCATAGGGGTCGCCTGTATTGTCGTGAAACGGTGCGTAATCGAAGCCTGAAATGGGCGCGGCAGCCTCCTGGCGCGCTGCCCGGTCCAGCCGGTTATTGAAACATATTCGCCAGGCCGGCGCTGGCGCACGGGTTCGAGCCCGCTTTCGCCCGTGCCGGCGGCGCCGGGAAATAATCCCCAAATTATGGGCGATCAGGCGATTTGCAACAGCAGGCCCTTCAGATACTCGCCTTCCGGGAACGCCGTCAGCAACGGATGATCCACCCCGGCGCCAAGCCGCTTGAGAATCCGGGCGTCCACGCGCGCGTCGGCGGCCGCGCCGGAGACGATCTTCTGGAACAGTTCAGAGTCGATCGCGCCGGAGCACGAGTAGGTGAAGAGCAGGCCGCCTGGGCGCAGCAATTTCAGCCCGGTCAGGTTGATGTCCTTGTAAGCACGCGACGCGCGGTCCACATGTTCACGCGACGGCGCGAATTTCGGCGGATCGAGCACGACCAGGTCGAAGCGCTCGCCCTCGTCGTAGAGACGGCGCAGCGTTTTGAAGGCGTCGGCGTCGAGCCAGGTCGCGCGTTCGGCGTCGAACCCGTTGGCCGCCACGTTCTGCTGGGCGATCGCGAGCGCGTCGCCCGACGAATCGATCGACACGACACGCTTGGCGCCGCCTTTCAAGGCTGCCAGCGAGAAACCGCCGGTGTAGCAGAAGCAGTTCAGCACGTCGCGATCCTGCGCGAGTTGCTGCACGAGCAGGCGGTTGTCGCGCTGGTCGACGTAGAAGCCGGTCTTGTGGCCGTTGCGCACGTCGACGTGATAGCGCACGCCGTTTTCGCTCGCAATCAGTGCCTCCGACGGCGCTTCGCCCGCCAGCACGCCGGTGATCTGTTCGAGTCCTTCCTTCTGACGAATCGACACGTCCGAGCGTTCGTAGACATTCGGGCAGCCGGTCGCGCCGGTCAGCGCCGCGACGATCGCTTCCTTCCATGCCTCGACGCCCGCTGCCATGAACTGGCAGACCAGCTGGCTGTGCTGGCCTTCATCCTCGGCGACGTAGTGATCGACGATCAAGCCAGGTAGACCGTCCGCCTCGCCGAAGATCAGCCGCACCGCGCCGGTGTCGTGAACCATCGTTTGACGATGCGCGATCGCGCGCTGCACGCGGCGCTTGAAGAACGCGTGATCGATCGGCTCAGTTTCGTCGAAGCTCCACACGCGGGCGCGGATCTGCGAATGCGGGCTGTACGCCGCACGCGCGAGGAAACGGCCGTCGTGCGCGCGCACCAGCACGGTGGCGCCGGGTGCGGGATTGCCGTCGATCCGGTCGATCGCGTTGGCATAGACCCACGGATGGCGGCGCAGCAGCGATTTTTCTTTCGACGGTTTGAGCGTAACGGTATTCATCAGGTGTCAGAGAGAGCAATGGGCCGCGCGGCACAACGCACGCGGCGGGTAAAGCGAAGGCGGAGACTGTCTGCCGCGGGTCGCGGCGTCAGTCGCGTTTTTTAGCGCGTGGATGCGCCTGATCGTAGACGTGCGCGAGATGCTGGAAATCGAGCGCGGTGTAGACCTGCGTGGCGGTGATGCTGGCGTGGCCGAGCAGTTCCTGCACCGCGCGCAGATCGCCGCTCGACTGCAGCACGTGTGTGGCGAACGAATGCCGCAGCACGTGTGGATGCACGTTGGCGGGAATGCCGGCGACCAGCGCCGAGCGCTTCACGCGCTCACGCACCACGTTCGGCGACAGGCGATTGCCGCGCGCCGACAGAAAGAGCGGATGCGGATCGTGCTTCACCATCTGGTCGCGCACGGCGAGCCAGGCGTTCAAGGCCTCCAGCGCCTTGCTGCCGACCGGTACGACGCGGCGCCGGTTGCCTTTGCCGAGCACTTCGACTTCGGCCGAGTCGAGCTTGAGCCAGCCGGCCGAGCGGTAGCCGTCGGCATCGGCGAAACGGGCGTCGAGGCCGACCAGCTCGGCGAGGCGCAGCCCCGACGAGTAGAACAGTTCGAGCATGGCGTGATCGCGCAAACCTTCGGGCGATGCGGCGGGCGGACTTTCCATCAGCCGCGTGGCGTCGTCGACGGAAAGCGCTTTGGGCAGCGTTTTGGCCTGCTTCGGCGCGCGCACGGTCGCGACCGGATTGGCCGGCAAATCGACACGGCCGGCGAGCCAGCGGTAAAACGCACGCCATGCCGAGAGCCGGTGGCTGATCGAACGCGCCGTCAGGCCGCCCGCGTGCGCTCGCGAAACAGCGCCGCGAATGTCCACGGCGGTGAGGCTTTCGAGCGGCCGGCCTTTGGCCAACTGCTTGAGTTCTTCCAGTTCGTGGGTGTAGCCGCGCAGCGTATGTGCCGACAGCCGCCGCTCGTGTTCGAGATTCGACAGATAGGCGGCGATCGGGTCGGTGGCGGTCACGGTGGATTTTCTGGCGGCTTTGGCAGCGCTCAGCGCGGCAGCAGACGGCTCAGCGCGGCGCTTGCGAGCGCGCCGATCTGCGTGAGGAAGTCGGTTGCCATGCCGTCGTGGAAGCGGCGCGCGTCGGGCGAACCCATCACGAGGAGGCCGAAGGTCGGCGCTTCTTCGTTGCCTTCCGGGTCGCGCAGCGCGAGCAAGGCGATCGATTCGGTGGCGTGCGCCGACTCGGACGCCGCGTGCCCCGCGCTGTCGTCGCTGACAGCCGCGACGGACGGCGCCAGCCACTGCGCGGCTTCGAAGCCGGTGTTCGCGCCGCAATACGGCGTGGTCAGGCTATTGGCGAAGATGCGCACTTCCTCGCCGACATGGCGCGCGAAGTCGGCCTGCGCATAAGGCTCGGCAATATCCCACACGCGCAGCGCCGCCTGCGGCACGTCGAAAATATCGCGCAGACCGGTGGCAATCGTGCGCGGCAGCGCATAGGGATCGCGTTCGGCCATCACGCGGATGGTCCAGCGGTTGAATTTCGACGCGATGCTGTCGTTCTCATGGCCGTAGCGCAGGAGTTCGGCGAGGCGGCGTTCGAGGTGTTTGTTCTTGTCGCGCAGCATTTCCATCTGCCGTTCCTGCAGCGACACCGCGGCTTTGCCGTGCGGATTCGCGAGCCGGATCGTCGCGAGCATTTCCGCGTGTTCGGCGAAGAATTCAGGGTTGGCGAGCAGGTATTCGGCGACTTCGCGATCGTTCATGGTTTCGGCTAATGGACTACGGGGCGACGCCTTGAGGCGGCGCATCGGTCAATGAGTTTATGCGGCCTGTGAATCCGCCAGGGCGTCGGCCAGTTCGATTTCGCCTTCGAAGACGGTCGCGGCAGGTCCGGCCATCAGCAGCGGCTCGTCGGCTTGCGTGCTGTTCCATGTGATGGTCAGTTTGCCGCCGTGCGTGTGCACCAGCACCGGCGCGTCGAGCAACCCGCGCCGGATGCCGGCCGCGACCGCCGCGCATGCGCCCGTGCCGCACGCGAGCGTTTCGCCCGCGCCGCGCTCGTACACGCGCAGCTTGATCTCGCTGCGACCGACGATCTGCATGAAGCCTGCGTTCACCCGCTGCGGAAAACGCGCATGGCGCTCGATCACCGGGCCTTCGACCAGCACCGGGAACGCTTCGACGTCGTCGACCACCTGGACGGCGTGCGGATTGCCCATCGACACCACGGAAATCCAGCGCGTCGTGCCGTTCACGTCGAGCGGCCAAAGCGTATCCGCGCCTTCGCGGCGGCCTTCAAGGCCTTTGGTGGCGAACGGCACGCGCTCTGGGTCGAACACGGGCGTGCCCATGTCGACCAGCACTTCGCCGTTTTCCTGCATGGTCAGCGTGATGGTGCCCTTTTGCACCTGCACGCGCACGCTGCGTTGATCCGTGAGGCCGCTATCGCGCACGAACTTGACGAAGCAGCGCGCGCCGTTGCCGCAATGCTCGACTTCGCCGCCGTCGCAATTGAAGATGCGATATCTGAAATCGACGCCGTCGACGGTGGGCTTTTCGACCAGCAGCAACTGATCCGCGCCGACGCCGAAATGCCGGTCCGCGAGCGCGCGCACCTGCGCCGGTGTCAGGTTGACCGGCTGGGTGTAGCCGTCGAGCACGACGAAGTCGTTGCCCGCGCCGTGCATTTTGGTGAATTTCAGTTTCATCACGCTATTGTAAGTGACGCGCCCGCAGGTGAGCCGAACCCCGCGTCATTTCCACATTCGGGCGCTTTTTTGCGGACCGCGTGGGCGGCGGTTCAATACACGCTCGGATCGCCCGGCGGCCGGGTCTTGAAACGCTTGTGCACCCAGTAGTACTGCTCCGGCATCAACGGAATCTGTTCTTCGAGGAACGCGTTCATGCGGCGGGCGTCTGCGTCGTCGTCGCCGGTCGGGTAGTTCTCCCACGGCTTGAATACCTTGAGCCGGTAGCCCTTATAGTTCGGCAGCACCTCGCCGATGAACGGCACCACTTGCGCGTGGCCGACCTTGGCGAGACGCCCCACCGCGGTCAGCGTACAGGTCGGCACGCCGAAAAACGGTACGAAGGTCGAATTGCGCGCGCCGTAGTCCATGTCGGCGCCGAGCATGACCGGTTTGCGCTCGCGCAGCCAGCGCAGCACGATGCGCGCACTGTCGGCGCGGCTCGCCATGTCCGCGCCGAAACGCGCGCGTGCCGCTTTGGCGACCTCTTCCAGCTCCGGGTTCGACATTGGCTGATAGAGCGAGCCGCAGCGGCGCTTGAGCGAATAGTTCAGGAAGATCGAGCCCGCCTCGATGCCGACGAAGTGAAAGCCGAGAAACAGCGTGGGCGGGAGGTTCGGGTCCGTCAGATCGATCGCGCTGTCGAGCTGGATCAATTTTTCGAGTTTCTTCGCCGAGCCGAACCATTGCACGCTGCGCTCCAGGTAGCTCCGGATCGCGTGGCGGAAATGCTTCTGCGCGACGTCTTCGCGGCGTTCGTCGCTCCATTCGGGGAAGCACAGCTTCAGGTTGATATGGACGATGCGCTTGCGACGGCTCGGGATCTGATACAGCAACCAGCCCAGCCCGTCGCCGAGACGGGCGATCAGGCCATACGGCAACAGTGCAAACAGTTTCAGCAGCCCGATCGCGAGTTTGGCGCCATAGCGGCTCAGCATGCCGCCTCCTGAAAAGAGGCGCTGCACGGGACGGGCTTCAGGAAAGCGGAAGAATTGACGTAATACCGCACTCGTAGACACTCTGTGACAATCAAAGGAAGTCGCTATAATAAGGGCTTCGCCGAGTTAATAGACAACTTGCGGGGCGAAGCCGGTGGCTGCAAACCATGTGATTTGCGCCTGTCGGTAAGGTAATCCGCTAAAGCGTCGCCGCTTCAAGGCTCCCGAAGCTGGCTACGTGAAACTCAACCGTAACCACAAAACAGGAGTCTGCAACGTGGCAAACGACTATCTCTTCACTTCCGAATCCGTCTCCGAAGGCCATCCCGACAAGGTCGCGGATCAGATTTCGGACGCCATTCTCGACGCCATTCTGGCTCAGGACAAATACTCGCGTGTCGCCGCGGAAACGCTGTGCAACACGGGTCTCGTCGTGCTCGCCGGTGAAATCACCACCACGGCGAACGTCGATTACATTCAGGTTGCGCGCAACACGATCAAGCGTATCGGCTACGACAATACCGACTACGGTATCGACTATCGCGGCTGCGCGGTGCTCGTCGCTTACGACAAACAATCGCCGGACATCGCGCAAGGTGTGGACCGCGCGCACGACAATAACCTCGATCAAGGCGCCGGCGACCAGGGCCTGATGTTCGGTTACGCGTGCGAAGAAACGCCGGAACTGATGCCGCTGCCGATTCACCTGTCGCACCGTCTGGTGGAGCGTCAGGCAAATCTGCGCCGTGACGGCCGTCTGCCGTGGCTGCGTCCGGACGCGAAGTCGCAAGTCACCGTGCGTTATGTCGATGGCAAGCCGCATTCCATCGACACCGTGGTGCTGTCCACGCAGCATTCGCCGGACATCGATCTGGGCACGCTGCGCGAAGCGGTGATCGAAGAAGTCATCAAGCCGACGCTGCCGGCCGAACTGATCAAGGGCGACATCAAGTTCCTCGTGAACCCGACCGGCCGTTTCGTGATCGGCGGTCCGCAAGGCGATTGCGGTTTGACCGGCCGCAAGATCATCGTCGATACGTACGGCGGTGCTGCACCGCACGGCGGTGGCGCGTTCTCGGGCAAGGACCCGTCGAAGGTTGACCGTTCGGCGGCTTACGCCGGCCGTTACGTCGCGAAGAATATCGTGGCCGCGGGTCTCGCTTCGCGCTGCCTGATTCAGGTTTCGTACGCGATTGGCGTTGCTCAGCCGACTTCGGTGATGGTCAACACATTCGGCACGGGCCGCGTGTCGGATGCGACCATCACGCGTCTCGTGCAGGAGCATTTCGACCTGCGTCCGAAGGGCATCATCCAGATGCTCGACCTGCTGCGCCCGATCTACGAGAAGAGCGCGGCCTACGGTCACTTCGGCCGCGAAGAGCCGGAATTCACGTGGGAATCCACGGACAAGGCTCTGGCGCTCGCCGAAGCCGCCGGCACGGAGCCGGTTGCCGCGCTCGCCGAATAAGCGCGAGCCGTCCGTATCAGCAAAAAACCCCGCCGGCGCGAGCCTGCGGGGTTTTTTATTGCCTCTGCCAATCGATAAACCGCGTTGCCACGCGATCGGCCGAAGGCTTCACCGGCGACGAAGCCTTCGTGTCGTCAATGCGGCGCATGAGTCCCGCCGGTTCAGCAAAGCGTTCTGAATCGCCTCAACGGCTCGCAAACGCGAACGCGAACCAGGCGGTGCTGCCGTTCGTCGACATGCGCCGCGGACGGCGGCTCGTGTTCTGCGGCACGGCGACCGCTGCGCGCGGCGCGGCGAGGCGCAGCGGCGTCGGTTTGCGCAGCAGCGTACGCAGCGAGAAGCGGCGCGAGCTGCCTTGCAGGCGCAGCGCGGAGAAGAACGTATTGAACCAGGTGCGAATGCCGTCGACGGCTTTGGCATCGCGCCATTGTTCGCCCAGCGCGCGAGTGCGCGTGGCATGGTGACGCAGCGCGCGCACGACATGGCGACGCGCCGGACGTGCCGCCTTGAGTGCGGCGCGAGTAAGACGGGTGCTCAGGAGAGTATGCATGGCTTCACTGGTAGGCAACGTGTCGCGCGACGGAATGTGCGCCATGAGGAGCACCAAATGTGCCAATGGCGGCGTCGCAATGAACGGCGCGAAAGCCTGAAATTCGACGGAAAAGTGCACGGAATACAGCGGAGTCGGCCTTGGCGGCCTCGACGCGGCGCAATAGTGCGGGAATGACGATCAACATGCAGCGCAGGTTACACGCGATTCATGACGTCAGAAAGTCGGTTTTTACCCTGCGAATAGGGGTTTTTACGGAGCAAATCCCGATTTGCCGCGGCAGCGGTCGCGCCCTTTGAGGGCGATTATCGTGCGTGCTTGCCCATTCAATGTGCCGCGCCGTTGCGCACCCGCATGAAAGTAGTGCGTAAGACTGCCGCTTCCGGATAGTGAAACAGCACACTGCGCGATCGCGCCCGTTTTACAATCGAGCATCAGCTAGTCGACAGTAACGGAACACCATGTCATTCCATTCCAAGAAAGAGCAGATTCAAACGTTGCGGGAGCAGGGTTTTGTCGTGGTGCCCGGATTGGTGTCGCCCGAGCGCTGCGAAGAACTGAAACAGATCGCGCAGCGTCAGTTGGATGAAGCGGCTGCTCCGATCGAGTTCGAAGCGGATCTGCAGTATCCCGGCGCGCCCACGTCCAAGCAGGCACCTGGCGGCCATACGGTGCGGCGGCTGCTGGATGCGTACGGACGCCATCCTGGCTTTGCGCAGTGGGCGACTGCGCCGGAAATTCGCGGCTGGATGGAATTGTATTTCGGCGAGGAGCCGCGCCTGTCGCGCGCGCACCATAACTGCATGATGACCAAGCATCCTGCGTACGGCAGTTTGACCGGCTGGCATCGCGACGTGCGGTATTGGTCGTTCGAGCGAGACGATCTGGTTTCGGTGTGGCTCGCGGTCGGTTCGGAGACGGTGGATAACGGCGCGCTGTGGATGGTGCCGAAGTCGCACAGCGCCGCATTCACATCCGACCGGTTCGATCAGGCCAAATTCTTCCGCTCCGATCTGGAAGAGAATCAGGAATGGATTCGCACTGCGGTCTCACCTGAACTCAAAGCCGGCGACGTGGTGTTCTTCCACTGCAATACGCTTCATTCGGCCGGCAAGAACATCACCGATCAGGTGAAGTTCTCGCTGGTGTACACCTATCACGGTGCGAGCAATGTACCGTTGCCGGGAACCCGTTCGGCAGCGAAGCCCGAGGTAGCGTTCTAGTTTTTTGGGTTCCTGACGGCGCCTTGGGTTTTCGTTCGCGAAGCCCGAGCGCCGCGTGGCCGCACCGGCCGTTATCGCTTGCGGCCCGACAAAGCCATGCCGGTCAATCCGGCGATCGTGGCGATAACGCCGCCCACGATCAGCATGATCGCCTTGTTGCTCGGCGAACCGGTAAAGACGCGCGAGACGTCGCTGCTCACCGAATTGAACGCCTGCCCGCCGAAATACAGCAGCACGATACCGCCGACAATCAACGCGATGGAAATCGCCTTTGTCATCTACCTCTCCCATGAGCCTGAATCGGGCAAAGTGTAGGGGAGCCGCAAGCAATCGTCCATCCCGCATACTGGGCGTCTGCATGCTTCACTTCGATTCGCTACCATAGCAGTCTGGCCGCATCCCCACTTACAAAAACAGAGCGGCACGCCTCCCGCAGCATGCAATTGCCCATGCCCGCACTGGTCGGGCGCCTTCAACATCAAGGACACTAGCAATGGCTTACGAAGCAGCTTCAGAACGCTATTCGGACATGCAGTACCGCGTCTGCGGCAAGTCGGGTCTTAAACTGCCGGCGCTGTCGCTCGGTTTGTGGCACAACTTCGGCGACACTACGCCGATCTCCACGCAACGCGACATCCTGCGCACGGCTTTCGACCTGGGTATCACGCACTTTGACCTCGCCAACAACTACGGGCCGCCGTACGGTAGCGCCGAGACCAATTTCGGCCGCCTCTTCAAGGACGACTTCAAGCCGTATCGCGATGAACTGCTGATTTCGTCGAAGGCCGGTTGGGACATGTGGCCGGGTCCGTATGGGCAAGGCGGCGGTTCGCGCAAGTACGTGCTCGCGAGTCTCGATCAGAGCCTGCAACGCATGGGCCTCGATTACGTCGATATTTTCTACTCGCATCGTTTCGATGCCGATACGCCGCTCGAAGAAACCGCGGGTGCGTTGGCGAGCGCCGTGCAGCAGGGCAAGGCGCTGTACATCGGTATCTCGTCGTACTCGGCCAGCAAGACGCTTGAAATGACGAAGCTGCTCGCCGAATACAAGGTGCCGCTGCTGATTCATCAGCCCGCGTACAACATGCTCAACCGCTGGATCGAACACGAGCTGCTGGATACGCTGGAGAAGGTCGGCGCGGGCTCGATCGCGTTCACGCCGTTGGCTCAGGGTCTGCTCACCGGTAAATACCTGAACGGCGTGCCGGAAGACGCGCGCGTCAACAAGCCGGGCGGCGGCTCATTGAAGCAGGAGCATTTGAGCGCGCAGAACATCGAGCACGTGCGCAAGCTCAACGACATCGCGCAACGTCGCGGTCAGAGCCTCGCTCAGATGGCGCTCGCGTGGGCATTGCGCGATCCGCGCGTGACTTCCGTGCTGATCGGCGCGAGCCGCGCGGAGCAGGTGCGTGAGAACGTAGGCGCATTGAAGAACCTCGCGTTCTCGAAGGACGAGCTCGCTGAGATCGACCGCTACGCGACCGAAGGTGGCATCAACTTGTGGGAAAAGCCGTCCACGGATCAGGCGATCTGATCCCCGCGCCTTTGTCGTTCACGCCATAGAAACAGTCAAGCCGCCCACGGGCGGCTTTCTTCATCTAGACGAGCGCCGGCAAACCTTCGACCAGCACGACCGCGAACACCACGCCGAGCAGCGCGCCAAGCACGCGCAGCGCGTTGTGCCGGAATTCCGTCTTGCAGGGAAGCGCACCGACAAACAAAGCCCCGGCCAACGCCATCGGAATGACCAGGATGAAATCGCCGATCGTGAAGTAGGTCGTCATTCTCGTCTCCTTATAATTACCGGCGAAGACGGCGGCTCGATTTATGGAGTCATGCACCGCCCACGCTCGATTTGAGTATAGGAGACAGTCAGGTCGCCGTAGCGATGCTTTGCGGCGCTGCAGCGGCTATTCGCAAGCCGCTGAACCCTGTGCCGCTTAGGCCGCGACGATTGCCGCGTCGCAGCAAATACGCTGAAAAAAATGAAGTGTTTGCTTACGACGGCCTTACTTTTCGGCGTCTTTCAATGCGAGTCGGGTCACCAAGCGGTCATGCGCGAGCTTGTTCGTGTGCGCGCAAACGTGCCGCTGCAACGAGGCCGATGACGAGCAGAGCGCCGACCAATCCGACGACGCCGTTCCATCCGTAATTTGCCCACACGTGGCCGCCATACGAGCCGACCACGCTCGAACCGATGTAATACGCGAGCAGATACAGCGCGGCGGCCTGGCCTTTGGCCTCTTTGGCAAGACGTCCGACCCACCCGCTCGCCACCGAGTGTCCGGCGAAAAAGCCGAACGTCACACACGCGATGCCGGCCGCAATCGCCGTCAGCGGATGCAGCATGGTGAGCACGACACCGAGCGCCATCAACAGCAAGCTGCCGGTGAGCACGCGCGCGCGGCCGAAGGCGTCGGCCATGCGACCCGACCACGGCGAGGCGACCACGCCCGTCAGATACACGATGAAGATCGCGCCGATCTCCGTCTGATCCAGCCGGTAGGGCGGCGCCAGCAATCGGTAACCAAGGTAGTTGTAGAGCGTGACGAAACTGCCCATCAGCACGAAGCCGAGCAGGAACAGCAAAGGCAAGCCGGGTCGCCCGAATTGCTTGAAGAGAGCGGTTCGGTGATGCGTGAAGCCGAGTCCGCGCCGCGGCACGAAATGACGCGACGGCGGCAACAGCGCGCGAAACGCGAGCATCGACAGAAGGCCGAGTACGCCGATCGTGCCGATCGCGACGCGCCACGAAAACAGATCCGCGACGACGCCGGTAATCACACGCCCGGCCATCCCGCCGATCGCCGTGCCGCCGACGTAGAGCCCCATCGCGAGGCCGAGACCGTCGGGGTGCACTTCTTCCGCGAGATAGGCCATCGCGACGGCGGGCACACCGCCGAGCGCGAGACCTTCGAGCGTGCGCAGCACGAGCAATTGATGCCAATGCGGCGCGATCGACACGCCGATAGTCGCGAGCGCGGAGAGGGTGAGCGACAGCGTCATCAACTTGTGACGGCTCCAGCCTTCCGAAATGAAGCCGGCCGCGAACACGGCGACCGCGAGCGCAGCCGTGGTCAGCGAAAGCGACAGGCTGCTCTGTGCCGGCGTCACGTTGAACGCCGTCGAAAACGAAGGCAGCAGGGGCTGCACGCAATAAAGGAGCGAGAAGGTCGCATAGCCGGCGAACAGCAGCGCGATGCTGGCGCGCCAGTACGCGCGCGTGCCGCGTTCGAGGTAGGGGATGTCGGACAAAGCGGAAGCGGTTGAGGAAATGGACGAAGCGGAAGCCGCCGAAGCAGAGGTGTGGGGAGAGTCCGGAAGCGGAGTCACGAAACAATCTCCTCAGGCATGCAGCTGACACAAAAGAGTTAAGGATACGCTGAAAAATCCGTGCGCGTCGCGTCGCCGTGTTCGAGCAACTGCTCGCGCGCGAAGCTGATGACGAGAATCGAGTTGGCGGTCGTGATGCCGATACACGGTCTGCACCTGACCACGCACTTCGATGGTCGAGCTCTTCGGCAGATTGGCCTTGACGTCGTCGATGATCTTGCTCATGTCGTTGGACACGCCGCCGAGATCGCGGCCGTCGGCGGTGCCGAAAATATCGATGGTGGTCTGCGCGTTGTAGCGCGTGAGCGTCGCGTTGCCCGCTTCGCGCTTCATGGTGGCAAGCGAACCGAGACCATTGCTGCGTCCGTTCGCGGTCAGTGGAATGTTCGCGAGCGATTGCAGTGAATCGATCGTGTATTGCGGCGCTTCGATGATCACGTTATCGCTCCCGCCGTTGCGCGGATTGAGCCAGAACGTCGGCGTGCTTTGCTGGCTGCCGGACAACGTGATCAGCAGATTGCTCGCGACGTCGCGTTGCGAGAAGCCGGCTTGCTGTGCACGCGTGCGGTCTTGATGCCTGAAACCAGCAAGCCGATGCTGTCGATGATCGACTGCAACTCGCCGGCCGCTATCAACCGACGGATGCGCGTATCGACACGCGAGGAACACCAGAATGCGCACCGAGCGCAAGGCCGCCGAGCGTCGTGATGTTGATGGTTTCGCCGAGCATGGAGAGCGCGATGATCGACGTGATCATCGACAGCGGAATCGACACGGTGATGATCGGCGTGGCGCGCCAATTGCCGAGAAGCAGCAGAATCATCAGACCTGTCAGGCATGCTGCAATTAGCGCCTCGCGCAGCACGCCTTGCACCGAAGCGCGCACGAATACCTATCGACCATGATCGGCCGCTACCTGCCGCCATATGGAGCGGCGCGTGGCGGGCGTGACGTGTGCCGCCGTGGCCCGAGCCGGCTGGCTCGGCGGGCCGATCGAACAAATGGTCCAGTTGGTGCACGATTTTGATATCTCACCCCAGCAGGGTTTATGATGGTCTCGTTGCGACGCGTTACGCTCCGAATCATCGGTCGGTCGCGCCGTAATGGGAATAGGGCGAAACGACGGCTAAAGACCCTCGAGTTCGCGCTTTCCCCGGCCCCGCAAAACGGGAACAATGACTCGAACCTCTCACGCGTATCACGCGCAGCAGATTGGGTGCGTACGCAACGTTATCGGCGGAGCGACGCTTTTATCATCACCTTGACCGGCATGGAAACCATAAAGCCGGCTATGGGAGAAACGGGGAAACATCATGCAAATCGGTTCCATTGTCCGATCGGTGCATATCGCCGTGCCGCAAGGCGCGCGCGGGATCGTCATGCGCATTCTCGGCGACATGGCCATGGTGGCGTGGTATGCCGGCGAGCCCGGCGCTTCGCTGCAACTGAACACTGAACCCTTTTTCCTTGAAGACCTGATCGATACGGGCGAGTTGGTGCGACCGTCGAGCGCGCAGATGCATTGAAGGCAGTTTGAGTGCACGCCGTGTGCAAGTTGTAAGCCGCGGGTGGTTCCGCGTTGTGTGCTGTCGCTCTCGTCTTTGACGGCGGCGCGGCGCACAATGCGGGCATGAACGACGACATCCTCGATCCACAGGACAGCGCTAGCAGCGCTGTACCTTTCGCCCGGCTCAAGCCGGAAATCGTGCTCGACGCGCTCGACAGCGTGCTCAGCACGGTCGGTGTGCGCACCGACGGTCGCATGCTGCCGCTCAACAGCTACGAGAACCGCGTGTACCAGGTCGGCGTGGAAGACGGCCCGCCCGTGGTCGCGAAGTTCTACCGCCCCGAGCGCTGGAGCGACGCCGCCATTCTCGAAGAACATGCCTTTGTTGCCGATCTCGCCGCGCGCGAGATTCCGGCCGTGCCCGCGCGCGCTTTCGAGGGCCGCACACTGCATACCTTCGACGGTTTTCGCTTCTCCATCTTCGAGCGTCGCGGCGGCCGCGCGCCGGATCTCGACCGGCCCGACACGCTCGAATGGCTCGGGCGGTTCATCGGCCGCATTCATGCGGTCGGCCAGACGCAGAACTATATCGAGCGACCTACGCTCGATATCAACACGTTCGGTTACGAGCCGCGCGACTTCCTGCTCGCCCACCGTTTCGTGCCGGACGACGTGCGCACTGCGTGGGAAACCGTGGTGAATCTCGCGCTCGAAGGTGTCGAGCGTGCGTTCGAACGAGCGGGCGACATCCGCATGTTGCGAATGCATGGCGACTGCCATCCGAGCAATGTGCTGTGGACCGACGCGGGGCCGCATTTCGTCGACTTCGACGACAGTCGCATGGGACCGGCGGTGCAGGATTTGTGGCTGTTGCTGCCGGGTGAGCGCGCCGAAGCGTCGCGCGCGCTGGCGGATCTGCTCGCCGGCTATGAAGACTTCTGTGACTTCGAGCCGCGCGAACTCTATCTGGTCGAAGCGTTGCGCACGCTGCGGCTGATTCACTATCAGGCCTGGCTCGCGCGACGCTGGGACGACCCGGCATTCCCCGCGGCGTTTCCGTGGTTCAACACGCAGCGTTACTGGGAAGAGCGCATCCTCGAGTTGCGCGAGCAACTCGGCGCGATGCAGGAAGGGCCGCTCTGGCCCGTTTGAACGCAGCGCCGCTTCATGGCATGCGCTATCTGTCGCGGGCGCTCAGGGCGCCTGCGACGCAACGCTCGACGACTCCACCAGCGTCGATCTGACAATCACTTCCGCCCGCACGTCGCGCCCGATTGCTTCGATCGCGGGGCGCATCTGCGCGAAGTCGTCGGGCGTGCAGACGTCGCTATCGAAATGCGTGGCGCCGTCGCGCGTCATCGTGATGACGTTGCTGGACTGATCGAACGTGTACTGCGACTGGAAATCGACAAAGCGGCCCTCGGTGCGTTTCGCTTCCGGCATGTCGAGCACGCGAAAATTGGCGGGTAACTCGATGCGCGCGCGTTCATGCAACGCCAGGTTATGGCAAACGAACGGCTGCGTGCGCAGGCGCTCGCCGAGCCAGTAACGCGTATCCGCCGCGAAGCCGCCTGCGAGACTCGTCAGCGCCGGAATCGATGCCGCCGCGCCAGGCACCACGAGATTTTCCAGCGTGCCTTTCATCGTGATGATGAGCGGGCCGTCGGCGACGGTGAGGTCGTTCGTGGTGAGCGTGGCGGCGCCGCGCAGATTGGCGCCGCGCAATTCGGCCTGGATCGACTCCTCGCGTTGCGCGGGCGTCTGCGTGCGCAACATGGCGCGCGTCTGTTCGGTGGAAGCGCCGGCCGCTTCCAGCCGATAGGTGAAGCTCGCCGAGCCATCCGGTTCGACC
Organism: Paraburkholderia sp. RL17-383-BIF-A; assembly: GCF_046028015.1. Classification (NCBI taxonomy): domain Bacteria; kingdom Pseudomonadati; phylum Pseudomonadota; class Betaproteobacteria; order Burkholderiales; family Burkholderiaceae; genus Paraburkholderia; species Paraburkholderia sp. RL17-383-BIF-A. The sequence continues at coordinate 135,874 of NZ_JARESR010000003.1, forward strand.
TTGATCGACAGATCGGTGCTGCGCGTCATGGTCGCGGTGGCGGGCGTGCGCGAGAGCACGCCCTCGCCGACGAGCACGGTCGGCCGGTTCATATCGGACGACGGCAGGAAACCGAACTCGACATTCGACGCGGTCGAGTCCGCGTATTGCTGCAAATCCGGCAGCCACGTGATGACGTGATTGATGACGCCATAGCCCGGCACGCTTGGCAGCGTGTAGATCGTGCCGCTGCTGATCAAGGCCGGTTCGTTGCGCACGCCGGCCGCGTCGAGCAGCGCGCCGTAGAGCGCCACGTGATCCTTGCAATCGCCGTAGCGGTTCGCGAGCACCGCGCTCGCGCTGTGCGGCACCACCGCGCCGCGCCCGACGTTGATCGCCACGTAGCGCACATTGCGGCGTACCCAGTCATACAGCGTCTTGGCCTTGTCGCGCGGCGCGCGGTCGTGCGCGGTGAGCTGCTGCGCGAGACGCACGACGGCGGCGTCTCGCGCGCCCGCGTCCGTCGCCGATTCGCGGTAGGTTGCGGCGAACGCGGCATAGTCCGGGAAGGTCGAGACCATCAGCCGGTCGCCATACGACACGTAGGCAACCGAGCCGCGTTCCAGTCGGCTGAAATGGGCTCTGTCGTAGCGATATTCGTAGCGCGTGCGGCCGTCGCGCGTCACGGGTTGCACAACGGTGAAGCCGCGCGCGTCCGCGTAAAGCGGCTTGCCGGCCGGGAGATCGTAGATCAGGCGGAAGTTGAGAGTTGGCGCGAGATCGGGCGGTGTGAAGTCGCTGAATTCGCCGGGCACGATCGGCTGCTTCTGCGTCTTGCGATAGGTGAGATGCACGCGCGCGCCTGGCTCCACCGCGGGAAACACGATCACTTTTTCCTGGATGTCCTGAAACATCGGCGCGTCGAACGAGCGGGCTTCTTGCACGTCGCGGATCTGCTCAGGCTGCACGTCGTGACGTACGCCGTCGACGGTGGTCGTGTAGGCCTCGAGGATCTGTACGTCCGCCATGTTGCGGTTGAACCAGACATATTGCTGCGCCACCCGCGCGACGCCCGCTTCGGTATTCACGTGCAGCGTCATCGAATCGAGCTTCGAGTAGGAGCCGTCGGCGTTCACGGTGAAGGTCTGCGTCTCGCCTTCGTTGGTATAGGGATCGTCCAGCCTCGCCTGGACGCTCGCGCTCGCGCCGGGGATGCCGACGAGCCAGCCGACAGAGACAAGAAAGACAAGAGAAGAGAGGCGCATGGCAGGCAGGTATCCGAACGAGGCGTTGACGGGATCGCCAGTTAGAGTCGGTTTGCGCCGCGCCAATGTCAAGCGGATGTCGCGCGTCGGGATTGAGCAAATACCCTGTTTATGTAATGATATCCATTCTCAATTAAAAGGCGTCGCCAGCTTCCTGTCACATTTCTCCTCTGTGACTGCCAGCCAGCCTCTCGGCCGGAGCACCTGGCCCGCAAGCCGGGTCGTCCGGTCCTTCCTTTTCGACACCTCTTTGACCGCTGCCGGTGAGCGGGCGCTTTGTCGCCGCGTGCCCGCGACGGATCATCTTGCTGCGCCTGGAGCCTGGATTTGAACGCGCCTGAATCAATCGATATGCAACCCGCCGCTGGTCACGGCACGCAATACACCGCTCACACGCCGCAACGCGGCCATCATCTGATGGACGACGCCGAGCAGGCCGCGCGGCGCCAGCGTTCGCGCCGCGCGAATTTCATCAAGTGGCTGCGCAAGGTGCATGGCTGGGTCGGTCTGTGGGGCGCGGTGCTGGGTCTGCTGTTCGGCGCGACCGGGTTCCTCCTGAACCACCGAGGTGGCCCGTTGAAGGTGTCGTCGGGTGAGCCGCAGGTGGAAGAAATGCAGATTCCCGTGCCGCACGAACCGCTGCGTTCGCCGATGGAGATGGCGAAGTGGCTCAAAGCCGAACTGAAGATCGACGGCAAGCCGGGCAGAACCAGGCGCGAGCCGGCGCATCCGGTGGCGTGGGGCGATCGCAGCACGATCCAGCCGGAATTCTGGCAAGTCGGCATCATGGGACCGTCGCAGAGCGTGCAGGCCGAATACTGGGTGGGCAACGGCTTCGTCGCGGTGAAACGCACGCACAACTCGTTTCTCTCGACGATGAACAACCTGCACAAAGGCGTGGGGCTAAGCGTCGGCTGGGTGCTGCTGATCGACACGATCGCCGGCAGCATGATTCTGCTTTCGCTGACCGGTGTCCTGCTGTGGACCGAGTTGAACAAGCGCCGCGTGGTGGGCGTCGTGCTGGTGGGCGGGTCGGTGATCGCCGCAGTGGTGTGCGGCTTGATGTAAGCGGGTTGTTGCGCCGCGCGGCGTCGCGGTGCGCGGATAGGCGCAGCGGCGGCTGAAGGCAGCGCCGCGCGCAGACAGTATTCCCGTTAAACGCTACAGGCCGTTCCGCCGGAAGCCGCAATCTCACGCGCAGCCTTGGCGCCTTCGACCTGAAGCAAGGTGGGCAGAGAAACACCGTTCTTGGCCGCCGTCACTTCGGCAAGAATCGAAACCGCGATCTCAGGCGGCGTTCTGCTGCCGATATAAATCCCCACCGGTCCATGCAAGCGGGCCAACTCGGTATCGTTCAGATCGAACTCCTTGAGGCGTTCGCGCCGCGCCTGGTTGTTCCTGCGCGAACCCAACGCGCCGACGTAAAACGCCGGCGTCTTCAACGCTTCCATCAGCGCGAGATCGTCGAGCTTCGGGTCGTGCGTCAGCGCGATCACCGCGCAGCGCTCGTCGAGCTTCATCTCGATCACCGTATCGTCGGGCATGGTCCGCACGATCTTCGTGCCGGGGGTGTCCCACTCCTCGGTGTATTCCTCACGCGGGTCGCACACGGTGACCTGATAATCGAGCCCGACTGCGATATGGCACAGATAGCGCGACAACTGCCCCGCGCCGATCACCAGCATGCGGTAACGCGGGCCGTGAATCGTCAGCAGACGTTCGCCGTCGAAATGCACGCCGTCCGTTGCCTGCGCGTTTTCCAGCCGCACCGCGCCGCTCGCCATGGTCACTTCGCGGGCGACGAGGCGGCCGTTCTCCACGGCGCTGCACAGTTCGGCAATGCCGCTTTGCGCCGTTAACGGTTCGAGCACCAACTGGATCGTGCCGCCGCACGGCAGGCCGAAGCGGTGCGCCTCCTCCGCGGTGATGCCGTACTTGACCGCTTCGGGTAGCACCTGCTCGATACCGCGTTGCCGCACGCGGTCGATCAGATCGTCTTCGATGCAACCGCCCGACACCGAGCCCACCACGAGCCCATCGTCGCGCACTGCAAGCATCGCGCCCTCGGGACGCGGCGACGAGCCCCATGTCTTCACCACCGTGACCAGTAGCGCGCGATGTCCTTCTTCCAGCCAACGTGCGCTGGACTTCAGGACTTCGAGATCCACGCTGTCCATGATTTCTTCCTTTTCGTTGCGTCGCCGCCGGACTCGCCGTCCGCGGCTTCATTCGATGCTGTATTGTGCGGCGCCGTTTGATCGGCTGCATTTTCATCGCCGTCCGGGGGCGCCGTGCCTTCGCCGTCGGCGCCTAGCCGCGCGCCGAAGCGCTTGAAGAATTCACCCGCGATTTTACGCGCGGCGCCGTCGACGAGCCGCGAGCCGATCTGCGCGAGCTTGCCCCCGACCTGTGCGCTCGCCGTATAGGTGAGCTTCGTGACGGCCTCGCCGTCGGCTTGGAGCGAAACGTGCGCGTTGCCCTTGGCAAACCCCGCTGCGCCGCCCTGGCCTTCGAACACGATGCTGTACGAATTGGGCGCCTCGATGTCGGTGAGTTGCATGCGTCCCTTGAAACGCGCCTTGACCGGGCCGACCGCGGCGCTCAGCGCCACCAGGTAGGCGTTCTCACCGTCCGGATCGATGCTCTCGCAGCCGGGAATGCAGCCGCGCAGAATCTCCGTGTCGTTCAGCGCTTCCCATGCGCGTTGCTGCGAAACGGGAAGCGTATGGGTTTCGGTCAATTCCATGGTGTCGCTCCTGCGGCAGCCCTGACGCCGGCGCTGCGACGAGGCGCGCGCGTGAGTTGCGCGAGGTCGCGGCCGAACGCCGTCAGGCTGTCTAGATTATGAACCGGACGATGCGCGTCGACATACGGCAGGATTGCCTGTACGCCGCGCGCCTTCGGAGAAAAGCCGCTGAAACGCAGCAGCGGATTGAGCCACACGATACGGTGTGCGAAGCGGTGCAGGCGGGCCATCTCGGTGTCGAGCACATCGATCGCTTCGTGATCGAGGCCGTCGGTGACGAGCAGCACCGTGGCACGACCGGTCAGCACGCGCCGTGCCCAGCGGCGGTTGAATTCGGCGAGCGCCGCGCCGATCCGCGTGCCGCCTGACCAGTCGACCACCTGCTCGGTGAGCGTCGCGATCGCCACATCGAGGTCGCGCTCGCGCAGCGCGCGCGTGGCGTTGGTGAGGCGCGTGCCGAACAGAAACACCTGCAGCCGTTCGCGCGACTGCAGGAGCGCATGGCAGAAATACAGCACCGCGCGCGAATAGCTGCTCATGGAGCCGGAGATGTCGAGCAGCAACACGAGCGGCGGTTTGCGCTCGACCACCGCGCGATACTTCCACACCGTCCAGTCGCCGCCCGCGCGCACGGCGTGCCGGGCGCTCGCGCGCAAGTCCGCATGCGTGCCGTGCGAAGAGGCTTTCAGGCGGCGCGTCGGCTCGGTTGCGAGCGGCAGACGCTGGCCGCGGATCAGATGACGCAAAGTGCGCCATTCGTCGGCGGAAAGCGTGTCGAAATCGCGATGACGCAGGCGCTCTTCCGCGCTGAAGGTGACGTGCGCACGCAGTTCGTGTTGTTCGGTTTCCTGTGGCGCCTTGCTGTGCGGTGACGGCGGCGCGCGCACGGCCAGCGCGTCGGCGAGACGGTTGTTGCGTTTGGGCGGCGGCAGACCGTCCCGCACTTTCGGCAGTAGCAGCGCGCGCAGCTTGCCTTCCCAATCGGGATCGCGCCAGAACAGGTCGAACGCGGCGTTGAACAGATCGCGTTCGTCCGGCGCCGAGACCAGTGACGCGGCCAGCGCGGCGCGCACGTCGTCGCGGCGGCCCAGATCGATCCAGTGCAGCGCGGCGAGCGCGTCGACGGCTTGGGCGGGCGACATCGGCAAGCCCGCACCGCGTAGCAGCCGTACAAAATGGACCACGTTGCGCGCGAGCGTGGGTGTGTCGTCGAGCGGTGTGCTATGGCCCGAGGCGCCGCTGTTACCTGCGTCGAATGAGTTCGTCATGCTGGCTATCCAGGCGCGGCGAGACACTGCGCGATTTGCGCGGCATCGACGCGCGCCAGATCGTCCTGATACTTGAGCAGCACGCCGAGCGTGTTGTGCACGGATTGCGGATCGAGTTCGGTGACCGATAGCGCCTCCAACGCGCGGCACCAGTCGATCGTTTCGGCAATGCCGGGCGCCTTGAACAGATCCATGCCGCGCAGCTGATGAACGAAATCGACCGCACGCCGCTGCAATTCCGCCGAGGTCTGCGGCGCGCGAGCGGCGACGATCTCCAGTTCGCGATCGCGCTCCGGATAGCCGATCCATTGATACAGGCAACGGCGCTTCAACGCGTCGTGCACTTCGCGCGTGCGGTTCGAGGTCATCACGACGAGCGGCGGCTGCTCCGCGCGGATCGTGCCGTATTCGGGAATCGATACCTGGAAGTCCGAAAGCAATTCCAGCAGAAAGGCTTCGAACGGTTCGTCGGCGCGGTCGATCTCGTCGATCAGCAATACACGCCGTGCGCCGGGATGATTTTCATCGGGCATCAGCGCTTGCAGCAACGGGCGTTTCAGCAGGAATTCGCCGCGATACAGGGTGTCGTTGTCGGGACGCTCGCCGGCGGCTTCGGCAAGACGCAGCGCCATGATCTGCCGCGGATAGTCCCATTCGTAGAGTGCGCTCGCCGTGTCGAGACCTTCGTAACATTGCAGCCGCAACATCGAGGTGCCGAGCATGCCCGCCGCCGCCTTGGCGAGTTCGGTCTTTCCAACGCCCGGCTCGCCTTCGACGAACAACGGCCGTTCCATGCGCAGCGCGAGATACAGCGCGGTCGCCAGCTCACGGCTGGCGAAATAGCTCTGGGCGGCGAGTTGGGCGAGGGTGTCGTCGATTGAAGCGGGCTGCATGGAGTTCCTGAGTCTGCGCAAGGAAGGGTGGCTGGAGAAACGTGGCCGATGAAGCGAAGCCAACGAAACGAAGCCGCCGAAGCGAAGCCGATCAAGCGAAGTAACGAAGCGACGTGCCGCGCCGTCAGCGCACCTGAGCGAATGCGGCTGACGTGCCCGTGCGAGCGCAGGCACGTCAGCCGCGAGCAGCGAAGAACAGCTAAGCGTTCGCCTTCGTCACCGCGCGCGCGGCCAGCACCGGAATCAGATGCGCACGGTATTCGGCGCTCGCGTGCATGTCGGTGTTCAGGTCGGCGGCCGACACAGTCACCGCGCGTGCAGCCTCGGGCGTGAAGTTGGCCGACAGCGCGCTTTCCAGTTCAGGCACACGAAACACCGAAGACGCCGCGCCCGTCACCGCGACGCGCACACCGCTCGCAAACTTCGCGACGAATACGCCGACCAACGCGAAGTGCGAAGCGGGATTGCGGAATTTCTCGTACGCCGCGCGCTCCGGCACTGGAAACTCCACGGCGACGATCAGCTCGTCGGGCGCCAACGCTGTCTCATACATGCCGACGAAGAAATCGCTCGACGCAATGCGCCGCCGGTCCGTCACAATCGTCGCGTCCAACGCCATGGCAGCGGCCGGATAACAGGCGGCCGGGTCGTTGTTGGCGAGCGAGCCGCCTATCGTGCCGAGCGCGCGCACCTGGCGATCGCCGATATGCGCGGCGAGATCCGCGAGCGCCGGTGATACGCGCCGCAGTTCCGCGTGATCCGCGACGTCCGCATGACATACGGCGGCGCCGATCGTCACCGTCTTTCCGTCGACGGTGATCGACTTGAGCGCGGGAATGCGTGTCACGTCGATCAATTGTGACGGCTGCGCGAGACGCAGACGCATGGTGGGCAGCAGGCTTTGGCCGCCGGCCAGAAACTTCGCGTCGCTGTCGGCGGTGAGGAGGGCGGCGGCCGCTTTGGGATCCGTCGCGCGTTGATACTCGAATGAATACATGTCGAATGCTCCGCTCAGGATCTCAATGGGGTTGCTTGGCCGCGTGAATCGCGGACCACACGCGATGCGGCGTCGCCGGCATTTGCAGGTCGGTCACGCCGAGCGGCGCGAGCGCGTCCAGGATCGCGTTGATCACCGCCGGCGGTGAGCCGATCGCGCCCGCTTCGCCGCAGCCTTTCACGCCGAGCGGATTGTGCGTGCACGGTGTGCCCTTGGCGGTTTCGACGGTAAAGTTCGGCAGATCGGACGCATGCGGCATTGCGTAGTCCATGTATGAGCCGGACAGCAACTGGCCGCTCTCGTTGTCGTATACGCAGCGCTCCAGCATCGCCTGGCCGATGCCCTGAGCGAGCCCGCCATGCACCTGGCCTTCGACGATCATCGGATTGATCACGTTGCCGAAGTCGTCCACTGCGGTGAACTGCTGGATGCGGCACACGCCTGTCTCCGGATCGACTTCGATCTCGCAGATGTACGCGCCCGACGGATAGGTGAAGTTGGTCGGATCGTAGAACGCGCTTTCTTCAAGGCCTGGTTCGAGCACGTCGAGCGGATAGTTGTGCGGCACGTACGCGGCGAGCGAAATCTCGGCAAACGCCTTGGTGCGATCCGTGCCCGCGACGCGGAATACGCCGTCCTTGAACTCGATGTCTTCCGCCGCGGCTTCGAGCAGGTGTGCGGCGATCTTCTTCGCTTTGGTCTCGATCTTGTCGAGCGCCTTCATGATCGCCGAGCCGCCGACCGCGATCGAGCGCGAGCCGTATGTGCCCATGCCGAACGGAATGCGGCCGGTGTCGCCGTGGACGATCTCGACACTTTCCAGCGCAATGCCGAGCCGGTCGGCCACCACTTGCGCGAAGGTCGTTTCGTGTCCCTGGCCGTGGCTATGCGAACCCGTGAACACGGTGACCGAACCGGTGGGATGGACGCGAATCTGACCGACTTCGAACAGGCCGGCTCGCGCGCCCAATGCGCCCGCGATATTCGACGGTGCGAGACCGCAGGCTTCGATGTAGCACGAATAGCCGAGGCCACGCAGCTTGCCGTTCTTTTCGGATTCCTGTTTGCGCGCGGCGAAGCCTTTGACGTCAGCGAGTTCGAGCGAACGCGCGAGAATCGTCTCGTAGTCGCCGGTGTCGTAGGTGAGGCCGACGGGCGTCGCGTACGGAAACTCGCGGATGAAATTGCGGCGGCGAATCTCCGCCGGATCGAGCTTCATTTCACGCGCGGCGGTTTCGACGAGGCGCTCCACGACATATGTCGCTTCGGGGCGGCCCGCGCCGCGATAGGCATCCACGGGAACGGTGTTGGTAAACACCGCTTTCACTTCCGCGTAGATCGCGGGCGTGGCGTACTGACCCGCGAGCAGCGTCGCATACAGAATGGTCGGCACGCTCGACGCGAACGTGGACAGATACGCGCCCATGTTGGCGGTCGTATGGATGCGCATGCCGAGGAACCTGCCGTCCGCGTCCAGCGCCAGTTCGGCTTTGGTCACGTGATCGCGGCCGTGCGCGTCGGAGACGAACGCTTCCGAGCGCTCGGCCGTCCACTTGACCGGACGGCGGATTTTCTTCGACGCCCAGGTGAGCGCGACGTCTTCGGCATACAGGAAGATCTTCGATCCGAAGCCGCCGCCCACGTCCGGCGCGATCACACGCAATTTCGATTCCGGTAGCGAGAGCACGAATGCGGCCATCAGCAGGCGTTCCACGTGCGGATTCTGATTTGCGACGTAGAGCGTGTAGCTGTCGTCCTGCACCGAATAGCTCGCGTTGACCGCGCGCGGTTCGATTGCGTTCGGAATGAGCCGGTTGTTGACGATGTCGAGCGTGGTGACGTGCGCGGCTTTGGCGAAGGCGGCGTCGGTTGCGGCTTTGTCGCCGTGGCCCCAGTTGTAGCAGACGTTGTCCGGGACTTCGTCGTGAACCGCGGGCTGGCCGGCGTCCGCTGCATGCGCGGTGTCCACCACGGCGGGCAGCACGTCGTAGTCGACTTCGATCAATTCGGCGGCGTCTTTCGCGGCCTTGATCGAATCGGCGATCACGAGTGCGACCTGGTCGCCGACGTGACGCACTTTCGTATGCGCGATGATCGGATGTGGTGGCTCGTTCATCGGTTTGCCGTCGGTGCTGTGAATCAGCCAGCCGCACGGCAGCCCGCCGACGTTGTCGGCCGCCATGTCAGCGCCGGTGAAGATCGCGACCACGCCGGGCGACTGTTTGGCCGCGGCGGTATCGATGCTGTTGATCTTCGCGTGCGCGTAGGGCGAGCGCAGGAACACGGCGTAGGTTTGCTGGGGCAGGACGATGTCGTCGGTGTACTGGCCGTTGCCGGTCAGGAACCGATAGTCTTCCTTACGTTCGACGGAAGCGCCGATCAGATGGGTTTCGGGTGCGTTCATCGTCGGCTCCTCAGGCAGTGGCCGGTGCGTTGGCTTGCGCGTTGGCGTTCGCGGCGGCGTTGGCCGTGCCGGCGGACTTCATGCCCTCGGCGCCTTCGAGCACTGCCTTGACGATGTTGTGATACCCCGTACAGCGGCACAGATTGCCGTCGAGTTGGGCGCGCACGTCGTCGCCGGTGAGATTCGGCTGGCGCTGCACGAGCGAAACCGCGCTCATCACCATGCCGGGGGTGCAGAAGCCGCATTGCAGTCCGTGGCAATGTTTGAAGGCTGCCTGCATGGGATGCAGCGCGCCGTCTTTGGCGAGTCCTTCGATGGTGGTGATCTCTGCGCCTTCGGCTTGCACTGCGAGGATGTTGCAGGCTTTGATCGCGCGTCCGTTCAGATGGACAGTGCATGCGCCGCACTGGGCCGTATCACAGCCGACGTGCGTGCCGGTGAGCCGGAGTTGATCGCGAAGGAACTGGACTAGCAGGGTGCCAGGGTCGATTGAGGCGCTGATGGGCGCGCCATTCACCGTCAGACTGATGCTGATCGCCATGAAGTTGTCTCCTTATGGGGTGAGACCGGACCTTCCGTTTTGTTGTTCGCCTTCAGCTGCCTGTTCGTGGGTCCGATGAGGGTGCTGCGGTTTTTTTATGGGGCTGCCGAAAAGTAAAGCACAAATTGGGCTGGGGCGCTATGAGGGGTTTTTTGTTTGCTCGGCGGGTTGTGGCTTTGTTCTTTCGGGTTTTGGCCTTTCCTTGAATTCCTGGTGGTCTATTGGCGTTGCCCCTGTGCGGGGCGGCACTTACTTTCTTTGCATGCCGCAAAGAAAGTAAGCAAAGAAAGCGGCTTCACACCGCCAGCCCATAAGCGGGTCCCCTGGCTTGGAGGAGGTAGTGGTGCATCTGGAATCCGTGCTCTCGCACATTAGGTGTCAGTGACAAGGCCGTCATACTTCCCGCCTCGCGCTCCGCGCGCGACGGAACGGTTCGCTTCAGGAGGCTGCGTTTGTGCATTGCGGGAGCCGTCGGCTTCGCCTCGGCGAGACGCCTTAATGGGCCGTGGTCTTAGAGACGCTACTGACCCAAATAATGGCCAGCAGTTTGAGGAGTGCCACCGGCGCAAAAGACGCTGAACGTTTCGAGACGTGCCGCCGATGCAACGGACGCTCAACGTTTCGAGAAGTGCCACCGACGCAAAAAGACGCTCAGCGGCTTGGCAAGTGCCGCTGACGCCACAGCGGCAACCGCTGAGAAATGCCGCGGGCGCGCGCCCCGTCCGGCGGTTGCTGAAGTACCGCGACGGCGCGCGGAGCGCCGCCGGAAGGATGACTGCCTTGTCACCGGGGCGGAATGTGCGAGGGCACTGATTCCAGATGCACCACTACCTCCTCCAAGCCAGGGGACCCGCTTATGGGCTGGCGGTGTAAAGCCGCTTTCTTTGCTTACTTTCTTTGCGGCAAGCAAAGAAAGTGAGTGCCGCCCCGCACAGGGGCAACGCTAATAAACCACAAGCAAAACAAGGAAAGGCCAAAACCCGAAAGAACCCACCCACAACCCACCAAACAGGCAAGAACCCCAATCACTTGCTCAACTTCGAATGCCTCCGCGAATACCCAAAATAAATAACCAACCCGATGAGCAACCAAACAACAAAAGCCACCCAAGTAACAGCCTGAAGATTAACCATCAAAAACAGACAGGACGCAACAGCCAGCACCGGCACAACCGGCACCCCAGGACACCGAAACGCCCTCGGCAATTCAGGATGCGTTTTCCGCAAAACAAGAACCGCAATCGACACCATCGAAAACGCGGCCAACGTGCCGATATTGATCAGCTCAGCCAACACATTCAACGGCACCAGCGCCCCGATCAGCCCAAAGAAAATCCCGACGAGCCACGTAGTAAAAAACGGCGTAGCAAACCGCGGATGCACGCGCGAAAGCCGCGCAGGCAACAAACCATCGCGCGACATGGCGAAAATGACCCGAGTCTGGCCATAAGCCATCACGAGAATCACGGTCAACATACCCAGCACGGCGCCGAGATCGATAAACCCCGCGACCCACTTTTGACCCGCCACCTGCAACGCATACGACACCGGGTGCGAAATATTCGCAAACTGCGCCGACGGCACAATGCCGGTGACGACAGCCGCCACCGCCACGTACAACACCGCGCAAACGCCCAGCGACGCGATGATCCCGATCGGCAGATCGCGCTTCGGATCCTTCACCTCTTCCGCCGCGGACGACACCGAGTCGAATCCGATGAACGCGAAGAACATCACCGCCGCCGCGCCGAACACGCCGTTCCAGCCGTTCGGCATGAACGGATGCCAGTTGGCCGGCGTCACGTGAAATACGCCCACGCCGATCACCAGCAACACCACGACCACCTTGATCGCGACCATGACGTTGTTGATCCGCGCCGACTCGCGCACACCTACCGACAACAGCGCGGTGATCGCCATCATCACGAGGAACGCGGGCAGGTTGAAGAGCGTATCGTGGCCGGGCAATGCACCCGGCGCCGCCGTCAGCGCAACCGGCAACGAGACGCCGAAGCCCGACAGCAAAGATTGCAGATAACCCGACCAGCCCACCGATACCGCGGAGGTGGCGAGCCCGTATTCGAGCATCAAGTCCCAGCCGATGATCCACGCGGCCAGTTCGCCGAGCGTCGCATATGAGTAGGTGTAGATGGACCCCGCCACCGGAATCGTCGAGGCGAATTCGGCGTAGGCGAGCGCGGCGAAACCGCAGGCGATCGCCGCGATCAGGAACGAGATCATCAGTGCCGGGCCGGCCTGCACGGCGCCCGTGCCGGTCAGCACGAAAATGCCGGTGCCGATAATGGCGCCGACCCCGAGGAAGGTCAGATCGAGCGCGCCGAGCGCTTTCTTCAGGCCGGCGTTCTGAGCACTTGCGGCGATCATGTGCTCGACGCTCTTCTTGCGAAACAGGGACATTGGCGGGGGTCTCCAGTAGTGCACGCGTGTTGCGCGCCGAATGTCGGGAAACCCACGATTTTAACGGATACGTTCCGCGCCCCATTGCGGCACGGGCATTTTGCGTCATAGGCGCGGGGCTGAAAATTCCCGGCAGGCTAGGCTCGGGCGGCATGTTCGTCGGCTGCGCGGCCATTGGCCGCAAAGCTTTCGCTCGATGCTCTGCCAATCGGGAGGAATCGCTCTCTCGCAATCTCATCATGCGGGCGTGCGAGCTATTCAGCGCGCACTGAGCAATGCAGGCGGCAATAGGCCGTCAGCCCGCCATAGCGGGATTCAGATCGATGAGCCGGTTGCTCATCACGTAGAAGGTCAATTCGGCGTTATTGCGCAGCTTCATCTTCTCGAGCAGGCGGGTGCGGTACACGCTGACCGTTTTCACCGACAGTGAGAGCGCCACGGCGATATCCGTCAGGCGCTTGCCCGAGGCGAGCATGCATAGCGTCTGATATTCGCGGTCGGAGAGCTTTTCGTGCGGCAACTGTTCGCCGTCGAAGGACACGTAGTCGGCGAGCGCCTCGGCCATCGCCGGGCTCACGTATTTGCGGCCTGCCGCGACCTGCTGGATCGCGCCGATCATCTGCGCGGCGTCGACGGTTTTCGACAGGTAGCCGGCGGCGCCTGCTTTCAGGGCGCGCACGGCGTATTGGTCCTCGCGATACATCGAGAACATCAGCACGGCCACGCGCGGCGCTTTGCGCTTCATACGCTTGAGCACTTCGACGCCGTTCATGTCGGGCAGCGAAATGTCGAGCAGCACCACGTCGTAGCTGAATCGCGCGACGGCGTCGAGCGCTTCGGCGCCGCTTTGCGCTTCGGTCACGTCGCGCGCCACGCCGCGGTCGAGCAGCAGCTGACGGACGCCCTGGCGCACCACGGCGTGGTCGTCGACGAGCAGAATGCGCAAGCTCATGACGGCGTACTCACGATTGCAGCGCCTGCCGCCGGGCGCGCGGCGCATCCGCCAGCATGGCGTCCCAGGTGAAACGCGCCCGAACGAGGGTGCCGCGCGACGGCATACCGTTGCCGCTGTCGCCGCGCTCCGTAGCGGCACGGCGTGCGCTTACGCGCAGCGTGCCGTCGAAGGCCGCGCAACGCGCCTGCATGCTGCTCAGGCCGAAATGGCCGCGGCGGCTGCGGGCGTTATGCGTGATGCCGCTGCCGTCATCGACGACGATCAGCGTGAGGTGACGGCGGCTGGTTTCGATCCGCACGTCCGCGGATTCGGCGCGCGCGTGCTTGGCAATGTTGTTCAGTGCTTCCTGCGCGACGCGGAATACGGCCAGCGCGGCGTCGGCGGGCAGGCGGGTGAGGCGCACGTCGGCGGCGCAGACGAAGCTCGTGCGCAGTTGCGTGCGCGCGGCGAAATCGCCTGTCCAGTGAGCTAACGCGCCGACAATGCCCGCTTCGAGCGATGGTGCATGCAGTTCCGCGACAGCCTGGCGGCTGGCTTCACACACGGCGTCGAGCGAGCGGTTGGCCACGGCGAGCGCGGCGGAACATTGCGGCGGTGCATCGGCGGGCAGCCAGGTTTCGACGCCGGCAAGCGCAAAACGCGTCGCCGTCAGTTCGGCGCCTACGCCGTCGTGCAGCTCGCGCGCCACGTGGCGGCAAGCGGCTTCCTGTGCCTGCACGAGTTCGGCCGAGAGTTCTCTGACCCGGGCGCGCAACCGTGCGATTTCCTGTTCGACCGAGGTAGACGGCGTAGCGGACGCGTCGAACCCTTCACGTTCCGGTGACGCAGGAAGATGGGCGGCGAACGGGACGACAGTCGACGTATCCATGACCTTCGTTCTCAGAAAGCCGTGCGGACGGCGGAGCGGGTGCGCGTCGGCGGCGCGAAGACGAAAGAACGCATACGGGTCTCAGGCCTCCAGGTGCAAGACGTCGCGCTCAGGACGCAACGGGCGAATCGCTAACAGTATGACGTAACGAAATTTACATTCAGTAACATGGCGCTTAGGCCATGGCAGGCGCGTCAATTCGACTGATGATGCGCCGCGATGATATCTCATAAAAAGAAAAAAAGCAGTTGCAGCAAGGCTTAGCGGTCCGATTTCAAGTATGGGTTGATCATTCGCAACACTGCTTTTGTAGGAAGAATACTGACAACGAATGTTAGATCGTCGGCGCCGATTTGTAACGTGAAAATAAAAAAGGAGCCCGAAGGCTCCTTTTCGCTGATTTTGCGGGGCGAGCCGCAAAAATCGTAACGCAGTGGAAGGTAACTTAGCCGACGAAGGCCTTTTCAACCACGTAATGACCCGGCGCGTTGTTGCTGCCTTCCTGGAAGCCCAGGTCGTCCAGCAGCTTGCGCGTGTCGCGCAGCATGTGCGGGCTGCCGCACAGCATGATCCGGTCGTTTTCGAGCGAGAAACCCGGCACGCCGAGGTCGGCGAACAGCTTTTCGGTTTCGATCAGCTCGGTGATCCGGCCGCGGTTCTGGAACGCTTCACGCGTGACGGTCGGGTAGTACAGCAGCTTTTCCTGAACCAGCTCGCCCAGGTGCTCGTGCGCTGGCAGGTGGTCCGTGATGTATTCCTTGTACGCCAGTTCGTCGACGAAACGGCAGGTGTGGGTGAGCACCACGCGCTCGTAGCGGTCGTAAATGTCCGGATCCTTGATGATCGACATGAACGGCGCGAGGCCCGTGCCGGTGGACAGCAGCCACAGCGTCTTGCCCGGCAGCAGGTTGTCGGCCACCAGCGTGCCGACCGGCTTCTTGCCGATCAGAACCTCGTCACCGACCTTCAGATGCTGCAAACGGGACGTAAGCGGGCCGTCCTGCACCTTGATGCTCAGGAATTCGAGGTGCTCTTCGTAGTTCGCACTCGCAAGGCTGTAGGCGCGGATCAGCGGCTTGCCGTCGACTTCGAGGCCCACCATCGTGAACTGACCGTTTTCGAAACGGAACGACGGATCGCGCGTGCAGGTGAAGCTGAAAAGCGTATCGGTCCAGTGATGGACGCTCAGGACGGTTTGTGGATTCAGGTTGCTCATGGCTTCTTGGATAGTGCGAAAACAAAGGCGGCCAGTCGTTTTGAGCCGGCCGGCACGGCAAGGGCGATGCTGCGCTAACCCATATGGGAATCACGCGCAATCCGCTATTTTACCGCGCCCGCTGCCGGAAGGCTGCGGCGCGGCGGTTGAGCGTGGTCAAGCGGATGACCGGACCCGGAAGCGTCGGCGCCGGTTGTCGGTAAAACCGGGCGCCGCGAAGTACGTTGGCAGGGCTGCGGCCGCGCTTCGGCAAGGTACGGCGATGGGCGAAAAAACCGCGCATGGCGGCGCCATCGGCTGTCCGGCATGCGCCGGATAGGCGCGCCGCGCGGGCAACATTTTCAGGATGATACCGAAACCCGCCATGCGCTGCAGCATTGACCCTGCTGATAAAACTGGCAAGAGCGGGGCGAACGGTGCGCGGATGGCTGGCGGCGAGACGTACGGTGTGCGCGCGGCGGTGTTTTCATCCGATCCGCGCCGACCTTGTCAGGGTTGGTACACAAAGAGGGGTAAATCGTCGATAGATACGTCTGAATCCAAATTGGAATAAGGCTTTCTGCATGTGCCGATTTGATTACTTCGAAACGCTCAAAGTAGGCGCGAGCGGCAGCAAACCTGAAACGCCGCCCTTCGCTCCGTATCGATCAGCGCGACCGCGTGAATGCGCCGCTCACGCCGGCGCCGCGACCCGTTTTTTCCCGCGTTGCTTCAGCACACGAGCCTGCAACACGATCACGAGCAGGAGGAACACGCCCCGAATCACGGACTGCCAGTACGCGGACAAGCTGATGAATCCCAGCCCGTTTTCGAAGTTCAGCAGGTTGAACACCAGGCCGAGCAGCAATACGCCGGCAATCGTCATCGCAATCGAGCCTTCGCCGCCCGTGAGCAACGTGCCGCCGAGCACGACCGCCGAGATCGCGAACAGCTCCCAGCCGACGCCTTCGTTGGGTTGTCCCGCGCCGAATTGGGCGGCGAGGATCACGCCCGCCATGCCGGCGAGCAGGCCGCTCACCGCATAGGCCATCACCAGCGTGCGGTCGACGTTCAGGCCCATGAGCCGCGCGGCTTCCTCGCTGCCGCCGATCGCCAGCGAATGCCGCCCGAAGCGCGTGCTGCGCAGCGCGAGCCAGCCGGCCAGCGCGGCCACCACGGCGACGATGCCCGGAATCGGCAGCCCGAACAGATCGCCCTGACCGAAGTTGCCGAAGTTCGAGTCGGCGGAAATCGACACCGCATCGTTCTTGCCGAGCAGCAGAGCGACGCCGTGCGCACCGAGGCTCGTCGCGAGCGTGACGATGAACGGCAGGATTTTCAGGCGCGTGATGATCAGTCCGTTCAGCACGCCGACCGTGAGTCCCGCGGCGCAGCCCGCCAGCACGGCGACCCAGCCGCCGTACACGCTGGTCAGCGCGGCAACGACGCTTGCCAGCGCGGCCACCGTCCCCACCGACAGATCAATGCCGCCGGTGATGATCACGAACGCCATGCCCACCGAGATCAGCGCGAACATCGAGTTGTAGCGCCAGAACGACGTGATGTTGTACGCCGAGCCGAAATGCTCGTAGCGCACGAGGCCGAAGATCACGAGGGCGGCCAGCGCGAGCAGGATAGGAAGATTCTTTTTCATCGTATCGAGTCCGGGAATGTCTCTGCCGCGTTAGCGCGAGCGCCGCTGCACATAAACGGCGGCGACGATAATGCCGGCCTTGACCACCAGCGCCGCCGCGTCGGGAATGCCGTGCGCGAGCAGCGTATAGCGCAGCAACTGGATGATCAGCGCGCCGATCAGCGTGCCGCCGATATAGGCCTTGCCGCCAGTCAACGCCGTGCCGCCGACGGCCACCGCCGCGATCGCGTCGAGCTCGACGCCGAGTCCGACCACGTTGGCATCGGAGGACGAATTCACGGAGATCGAGATCAGCCCCGCCAGCCCCGCGAGCGCCGCGCACAGCGTGTAGGCGATCAGCTTCACGGTCGCGGTCGGCACGCCGCACAGATAAGCGGCCTTTTCGTTGCCGCCGGTAATCAGCAGATACTGGCCGAACAGCGTCTTGCGCACGACCCACACGAACACGGCGACCAGCGCCAGCATCAGCAGCACCTGGAACGGCACGCCCGCGACCTTGCCGAGCGCGATCCACTGAAAGGCGGGCGTGCTGAACGCCTGCAGGCTGCCGTCGGTGACGACCTGCGCGATGCCGCGTCCGGCGATGAACAGCACCAGCGTCGCGACAATCGGCTGGACGGATAACCGCGTCACGAGGAAGCCATTGAAGACGCCGCACAACGCGGCGGCCAGCACCGGCAGCACGAACGCGAGCGCAATGCCAGCGGGGCCGGCAATGTTCAGGAACAGCATTGGCGCGAGCGCGCCGGAGATCGCCATCGACGCGCCGACCGACAGATCGATGCCGCCAGTCGCCACCACCAGCGTCATGCCGATGCCGACGATCACGATCGTCACCACCTGCGTCATGTTGACGTTGAAGGTTTGCAGCGACCAGAAGTGCGGCGTGAAGAACAGGTTGAACAGCACCATCGCGAGCAGGACGATGACTTCGCGCTGTATGGCGAGGTGGCGCCATTTACGCACGGTGGTGGCCGGTGTGGCGCGCGGCGCGGCCGTCATCTGCTGGGCGGTTTCGCCGAGCCGCGGCTCGGTATGCAACGTTTCGGTGTGCAACTTAAGCGCCATGACGGTCGCCCTCCAACGCGTCTTCGATATGTGCGGCGTTTGCCGTTTGCGCGGCTTCGGCCAGTTGCGAATGGCCGTCGCTGCCGTAGGCAATGGCGTCCATGATCGCGGTCTCGCTCATGTCGGCGCCGTTCAGTTCGGCGACCGTGCGGCCGTCGCGAATCACCACCGCGCGATCGGCCACGGCGGTCAGCTCTTCGAGCTCGGAGGCGGACAGCAGCACGGCGAGACCCGCGTCGCGCAATTCGCGCACGATCTTCGCCACGTCCGCTTTGGCGCCCACGTCGATACCGCGCGTCGGTTCGTCGAGCAGCAACAGCGACGGCTCGGCGGCCAGCCAGCGCGCCAGTAGCACCTTCTGCTGATTGCCGCCGGACAGTTCGCGTATCGGCTGATCCGGCGAACGCAGCTTGATACCGAGCGACGCGATGAAGCGATCGACGATCGCCTGCTGTTTCTTCACGTCGACCACGCCGTTTTTCGCCAGCGTGCGCAGACAGACGAGCGTGAGGTTGTCGCGCACGGAGAGTTCGGGGACGATGCCTTCGGCCTTGCGGTCTTCGGTGAGATAGGCGAGGCCACGCGAGATTGCGTCCTGCGGAGATTTCAGCGCCACGCTTTCACCGCCGATCGCGAGCGACCCTTGCTCCAGCGGATCGGCGCCGAACATCAGCCGCATGGTTTCCGTGCGGCCCGAGCCGAGCAGTCCCGCGAGACCCACTGCCTCGCCGGCGTGAACTTCGAGCGAGACGTCGCTCACCTTCGGATGCGCGCTCAACTGCGTTGCCGCGATCATCTGCTTGCCGCGCCGCGCGAGGTTCGCTTCGCGTGCCGCGGTGTCGTCCTGCACGACGGCGGCGAGCGTGCGGCCGAGCATCGTCGTGACGAGTTGCAGTTTGTCCATCTCGGCCATCGTGCTTTGCGCGACAGTCTGGCCGTCGCGCATGACGGTGACGCGGTCGCACAGCGCGTACAGTTCGTCGAGCCGGTGCGACACGAAAATCACCGCGCGGCCGTCGTCACGCAGCTTGCGCACCACCGTGAACAGCAACTCCACTTCGCGTTCGTCGAGCGACGAGGTGGACTCATCCATGATGACCATCTTCGCGTCCGACGACACCGCGCGTGCGAGCGCCACCATCTGCTGGATCGCGGTCGAATAGCGGCCGACCGGTTTCTTCACATCGATCTGCAGGCCGAACGATTCGAGCAGCGCGGCGGCGCGTTGCTGCACCGCGCGCCAGTCGATCAGGCCGAAACGGCGCGGCTCTCGGCCGAGAAAAATGTTCTCCGCCACCGAGCGGAACGGCACCAGATTGATCTCCTGATAGATCGTGCTGATGCCGGCTTCGCGCGCCTCTTTGGGCGTGCGGAAATCGACCTCGCGGCCTTCGAAGCGCACGCTGCCCGAGCCGCGCCGATAGGCGCCTGTCAGGATCTTGATCATGGTCGATTTGCCCGCGCCGTTCTGGCCGATCAGCGCATGCACTTCGCCGGCGGCGACGCTCAGGTTGGCGCCGCGCAATGCGGGCACGCCGCCGAAGCTGATGCCGATGTCCTGCATCTCGAGCAGCGGCGAACGGGTAAGGGGGGAGTGTGGCGTCTCTTTGCCGGATTCCGTCACGGGTGTCCTCCTGATGCGGGTGCTGCCTTGATTTGCCGCGTGCGCGCCATGCCGTGCACGTGCGGGCCGGTGCGGCCCTTCGTTCGGGCTCTTATGCGGGTCGTGGCGTCGAACCACGGTACGACGCATAAAAGCGAAGCGACGGCTCGTGCTGCCACGAGCGCGTCGCTCCGAACCCTTCCCGTCGCCCGCCCCCCGAGGAGACAGATTCGGGGCGGTGACGTCCTGCGAGGCAGTCCCTCGGTCCCGACTTCTCGCAGAGCAACGGCTTCGGGGCGGGGGACTTCCATCGGGGCGCTGTCGGAGCGTGCGGACGCCCTGCTACGGCAGCGCTCAAACTTCAAAACTGCGCGTACGGCAAGGCTTCGATCTCAATAGCCGTACTGCATGTTCTGCTGCACGTTGCTCTTGTCGTAGAACTTGTCGGACACCTTGACCCACGTCGGGATCTTTTCGCCCTTCGCGTAACGCTGTGCGACGTCGCAGGCGAGCGGGCCGAAGAACGGGCTCGACTGCACGCTGGCGCCGAGTTCGCCGGCCGCGATCGCGTCCATGCCGCCCTTGGTGCCGTCGATCGTCACGATCTGGATATCCTTGCCCGGCTGCTTGCCGGCGGCCTTGATCGCGGCGATCGCGCCGAGCGCCATTTCGTCGTTGTGCGCGTAGACGGCGGTCACGTCCGGATGCGCCTGCAACAGCGTTTCCATGACCTGGCGACCCTTGTCGCGCGCGAAGTCGCCGCTTTGCGACGCGATGATCGTCATGCCCGGATTCTTCGCGATGATTTCGTCGAAGCCCTTCTTGCGATCGTTCGCGGCGGATGCGCCGGTGGTGCCCTCGAGTTCGATGATCTTCGCCTTGCCGCCCGTCGCCTTGACGAGCCAGTCAGCGGCGCGATGCCCCTGATCGACGAAGTCCGACCCGATGAACGTGATGTAGTCGCGGCCCGCCTTGGCGACGGATTGATCGACGTCGCGGTCGACCAGAATCACCGGGATGCCGGCCTTTTTGGCTTGCAGCACGACCGGTGCAAGCGGCTTTTCTTCGCGCGGCGGGAACACCAGCAGATCGACGTGCTGCGCGATCATGTTCTGGATGTCGGACACCTGCTTGGAGTTCGAACTATTGGCGTCGGTCATGACCAACTGCCAGCCGCACTTCGCAGCGACTTCCTTGAAGCTCTTGGTTTCCGCGAGACGCCACGGATTGTTGCTTTCGGTCTGCGCGAAGCCGACCTTCAGGGGAGTCTTGTTGGACAGCTTGGGCAACGCGTCGTCGGCGTGCGCGGTGGCGACGCCGAAACCGATTGCCAGAGCCAGCAGCGAACCCGCCAGCGGACGAATCTGCTGCTTGCGCGCGTGAGCGCGCGACTGCGTGTTGAGCGACGCCATGTCTTCCTCCAGTACCTGGTGAGGTAGGTGTATTTGCTTTTAGTGTTTCTCATGCCGGCCGGCGATGTTCGCCTGACTCGACGTGCCGATTATTTCACCCGGAATTATTATCGGTCAATCACTAATAATATTAATTATTGGCTTTTTTTCCTCGGTAATTACCCTGACCGAGCCGCGTTCGACGAGTGGACCGTCGAGCTTGACCATGCGATGCCGAACCGGAGCACCGGCTGCACGATTGTGTTCTTCCTGCAGCAGGGTTTCGACCGCCCAGCGCCCCAGTTCGTAGTTCGGCAGCACTACGGTCGAGAGCGGCGGATGCGTATGGCGGGCGATTTCCTGGTCGTCGTAGCCGAGCACGGAGACGTCTTCGGGCACGCGCAGGCCGAGTTGTTTCAAGGCTTCGATGGCGCCGATCGCGGTGAGGTCGTTGGCGCAGAAAATCGCGGTTGGCGGATTGGATTCGCGCATCAGCGAGAGCGTCAGTTCGAAGCCAAGGCCCGAACTCCAGTCGCCGTCGCGTACCAGTTCCGGCGCGAAGGGTAGGTCGGCGGTGGCGAGCGCGGTGCGGTAGCCTTTCAGGCGATCTTTCGACGCATCCTGCCAGGGTTCGCCGTTGATATAGCCGATCCGCCGATGTCCGGCCTGCAACAGGTAGTCGGTCGCCAGATGGCCGCCGGCGACTTCGGCGGGCACCACCGACGAAAACCCGCCTTCTCCCGTATAGCAATTCAGCAGCACGGTCGGCACCTGCGAGAGCGCCGCCGGCGGCGTCACCTTGCGCGTATAGACGGTCGCGTAGATCACGCCGAACACGTGCGGATTCGACAGCGTGGCGTCGAGCACCTGCTTCTCGATGTCGGCGTTGCCGTGCGTCGAATAGACCGCCAGCATCTTGCCGCTCGCGTAGGCCGCGTCGCGCGCGCCATCGACGTTGACGACCGGATGCGGACTGGTGGAAATCTCGTCGGCGAGATAGACGATCAGATTGCGTTCGTCGCTCGAAGCCGAGACCGGTTCGCGCAGCGACAGCCGGTAGCCGAGGTCGTGCGCGGCTTTCAGCACCTTGTTGCGGGTGGCCTCGGAGAACTTCGCGCCGGTCGCGTTGTTCAGCACGAGCGAGACAGTCGATTGCGACACGCCAGTGAGCTTGGCGATGTCGGTCATGGTCGGACGGCGTTGAGTCGATTTTTTCATTGTGCGGGCCGCACTACCGCGGCGCTAAAGCTGGGGCATGCCATGGGCATCGTGGTGCTGACGGTACCACTAATAATATGCACGCGGCAACGCGCGCTAACCCGTCATTTGGGAGACCACGATCGCCGCTTGCACAAGATGGATTGGTCCAATTTATTACTAATAATATTGACGGGTTTGCTTTGGCGTGCGATTCTCGGTCGCGCGGACCTGGACGGGTCCGCCGGCCGCGCGCTGTGCGCGGCTCGCAATTGGAGACACCGAGGGAGACACCGATGCGCGTTCATGCCGCCATCCGCCCGAGCTCCCGTCTTTTCTGACCATGCACGATGTTTCCTTGAATTCGATCCCGCCACGCGTGACTGGACTCATGTGGCTCGACGATCCCGCAGTCGTCGCCACGGTCGTCACGCTATCGGCTGGCGCATTGCGCGCCGTGATCGCCCCCGACGTGGGCGGCGCGCTGGCGGCGTTCTACGAAACGACGCCCGACGGCCCGCTGCACTGGTTGCGGCCTGCCGCGCCCGTAGCCTTCGCTGAACGCGATCCGCTGCGCATGGCGAGCTTTCCGCTCTTTCCCTACTGCAACCGGATTCGCAACGCGCGTTTCGAATTCGACGGCGGCACGATCGACCTCGCCGGCAACGACACGCGTTTCGCCCACGCGCTGCACGGCAATGCGTGGCGGCGCGCATGGCAAGTGGGCGCGCGGACGGAAAGTTCGGTGCAGCTGCACTTTGAACACGAACCGGATTCGCGCATACCCGGCGACTGGCCGTTCCGTTACCGCGCGCAGCAGCGTATCGAGTTGAGCGATGGTGCGCTGCGCATCACGTTGTCCGCGCAAAACCTCGCCGACCGGCCGATGCCGTTCGGCATGGGGCATCACCCGTACTATCCGCGCACCGCGCAAACCCGCGTTTACGCCAAAGTGGAGGCCATGTGGCACGCCGACGCCGAGGTGCTGCCGACGCATCTTGGTCCGCATCCGGCGGTGGACGCGTTGCGCGAAGGCATGTCCGCCGACGCCTTCGACCTCGACAACAACTTTGCGAACTGGTCACGCGAGGCGACCATTGCATGGCCCGACGAACGCCGTCGATTGACGATGATCGCCGACGCGCCGTTCGATCACATGGTGGTGTTCGCGCCGGCCGACGACACGCAACTGTGTGTGGAGCCGGTGACGAACACCACCGATTGCTTCAACACGGTCGGCATGCGTGAGCAGGTGGGCGGCTGCGTGTTGCAGCCGGGCGAGGAGATCGCCGCGACGCTGCAATGGACGCCGCACAAAGACTAGCGTGCGGCGCCGGCGCTCAATCGATCCGCAAGCGCGCCATATACGGCAGGTGATCGGAGAGCCACGCGGTTTCCTGCGTCGGCTGGATCCATTCGACCGGCTTCATGCCGCGCACGAACATCTTGTCGAGCGCAAGCGCGGGCGAGAAAGCGGGAAAGGTGCGGCCCGACTCGCCGAGCAGCGTGGCCACTTCCTGCAAACCATGTTCGCCGAAGAGCGGCACCGAATCGTTGCGCCAGTCGTTGAAGTCGCCGGCCAGCACGAGCGGACCTTCCGGTGCTTCTTTCGCGATCCAGTGAGCGATCCAGTTCATCTGACGCAAGCGGGCCGAGCGCGTCAGCGCAAGATGCGCGCACAACAGCGTGACCGAGTGACCGCCGAAGGTGGCGCGCGCCACCAGCAGTCCGCGCTTTTCGAAGCGATGCGCGGAGATGTCCCAGCGTCCGCCGAGATCGAGCGGGTGCGGCGACAGGATCGCATTGCCATGCCGCCACGACGGTTTGAAGACGTTCGGTCCGAGTGCGATTTCGAGTTCCAGCGCGCGCGCGATTTCAGTGGCCTGGCAATGCCAGACATCGCTCAACGGATCGGCGAGCGGTTCGCCGAAACTGCTCGCCAGCACCGGCGACGGCATGCGCCGCGCCATCGCTTCCTGTAAAAAATACGCGTCCGCGTGGGTGGATTGCACCCAGCGCTGCATGGCCTGCCAGGCCTGGAAGCCGAGCGGCGTGCGGCCTTTGTGCAGGTTCCAGCTCACCGCAATGAAATCCTTGGGCGCTACGCTCTCGCGGATCAATTCTTCGGGGTTTCGCATGCCGCGTTGTCCACGTGTTCTGTTTGGGGGCGTCGGTTAGTCGCGCGCTGCTTGCGTGTTGTCTTACGTGTGCTTTGCATCGGTTTGATCAGTTTGCCGTGCTGGTGCTGTCCGCGAGACTCGCACGCACGCGGTAGACCAGGTTCGGATCCTTGTCGACGATCGTCCAGCTGGCCCATTGCCCCGGCGTCACCTTCAGACCGGGATGGCTCGCGCTCACCTGGCGCGGTTGCGGCGGCAGCTTGCAGCCGGTGTCCGTTTGTCGCGCGGCGTTTTCCTCGAACGTTTCCTGTGCTTCGATCGACAACGTGACGCCGTTCGCATCTGCCTGCAGCGGCGAGACGGTCAACGTACGCGCCAGATCGATACTACCGCCGGGCTGATCTTTACAGCCGACGTTGTGTTGCACCATCTTGTGATGCGTGTCCGTGCGCGCCTGGCCGACGGTGGTGGTGCCGTCGAACGTGTCGATCTGCTGGCCGTCGCGCATGACCTGTAATTGCCATTGCACGACCTGCTGCGCCGGCCGTTGCTGTGCGCTCTGTGGCGTGCCCGGTTGCGGGCTTTGTTGTGCGCTTTTTTGTTGTGCGGGTTGTTGTGCATTAGCAAGCAACGAAGTGCCGAGCAACACAGCCACGATACTGGTTTTCCACATAGAAAAAGTCTCCGGTCACCGGATCCGGCGGCATGGTCAGAGGGCCATCTTACGCCTGATGGGCGCAACGCCTTTCTGACACTTCAAACGGGGCCGGGTTCAGCAACAATCCATTTCAGATAGGGTTGGGAATCGCCAAAAACAACCCGCTGTTAGCAGCAGAGCGGCACGACTGCTGGCTTGCACGTGAATATGTCCTCGCTACACTGGACTTGAAACGGCGCCATACAAGGCGCCGCAGCAGCAGGACCAGCCAGACGGGGTGAGCGATGACAACAGCAATGGTCAAACAGGAAATCGCCGTGGCGTCTTTCAGTCGGGTGTACGACCTCGATCAGGTCGAGACCGCGCTGAACGATCTCGGTGACGGCGCGAACGAGGCATTGCGCGCGACATACGAAAAGATGCTGAAAACCGGCAATCTGCGTTTTTGCGTGAAGCCGAACCGCATGCCGTCGATCGACGATCTGATCGACGCGCTGCCCAACTTTTCAGCACCACTCGACGACATCCGCAAACAGGTCGCCTTGTGTCTGGAGACCGAAGACCGCCTCGAACTGATGCCGATTCTGCTGCTCGGCGATCCCGGCATCGGCAAGACTCACTTCGCGAAGCAGTTGGCGCGCCTGCTCGGCACCGCGTATCAATATGTGGCGATGAGTTCGTTGACGGCGGGCTGGATTCTGTCGGGCGCGTCTTCGCAATGGAAGAACGCGAAGCCGGGTAAGGTGTTCGATGCGCTCGTGAACGGCAGCTACGCGAACCCCGTGATCGCCGTTGACGAAATCGACAAGGCGACCGGCGATTCGCAATACGATCCACTCGGCGCGTTGTATGCGCTGCTCGAGCACGATACGGCGCAGACCTTCATCGACGAATTCGCCGAGATTCCGATCAATGCCGGGCATGTGATCTGGATTGCGACGGCGAACGACGAGCGCTCGATTCCCGAGCCGATCCTGAACCGGATGAACGTGTATGAAATCCCTCCGCCGGATCATGACGGTGCGCGCCGCATCGCCCAGGCGATCTACGACGAGATCCGCTCGGCGCACAACTGGGGCCTGCGCTTTCCCGACGTGCTCGGCGACGCCGCGCTCGATGCGCTGATGCGCGCGTCGCCGCGTGAAATGCGCCGGGCGATTCTCAACGGCTTCGGCGCGGCGCGCATTGACGGGCGCGACCGGATCGAGGCGGGCGACATTCGCCTGGACTACGGAAATCGACGAAAACCGATTGGTTTTTGAGTGTTTTTGCCGATTTCTTGTGGAAACCCGCCTCTTCAGGGTTTTTTTCCAGTCAAAACGGAAGTCCGTACCAAAAATGGAGTGAATGCCGTGGCAATTATTGCTGCGAATGACCTGGCAACAAGCGAGCGTTGTCACCTTCGACGGCGTACACTGATTTAGTCCGGCCGTTACGTGTGGGATCTGCGCAAGACCGAGTGCCCGCAGTGGTTGCCGACTGCGGGCATTTCTGTCTGTGCGGCGTCGTACACTCTGGCGTAGCGGTTGCGAATGGACAGGAGCGTTCGACAGCGCGCGGTGTTGCGCACGCGTCCGCCGCATCCTGTCTTCATCTTGATCGGGCGAGCGAGGCAGCGCGCGGCGAAGTTGGCCGCGTCAAGGGACATGGACCAAATCGAATGTGTAGTGATCGGCGCAGGCGTGGTCGGTCTTGCGGTGGCGCGCGCGCTGGCGGCGCGCGGGCGCGAGGTGATCGTGCTGGAAGCGGCGGAGGCGATCGGCGTGGGCACCAGCTCGCGCAATAGCGAGGTGATTCACGCGGGCATCTACTACCCGCGCGGCTCGCTCAAAGCCGCGCTTTGCGTGCGCGGCCGCGAGATGCTTTACGACTACTGCGTCGAGCGCAAGGTGCCGCATTCGCGCTGCGGCAAATTACTGGTCGCCACTTCGCGCAATCAGATTCCTCAGCTCGAAAGCATCATGGCCAAAGGCCGTGATAACGGCGTGCTCGACCTGATGCGAATCACCGGCGACCAGGCGCAAGCGCTCGAACCCGCGCTCGAATGTGTCGAAGCGGTGTTCTCGCCGCAAACGGGTATCGTCGACAGTCATCAGTTCATGTTGGCCCTGCAAGGCGACGCCGAACGCGATGGCGCAGTGTGCGCATTTCACGCGCCGGTGCAGGCAATCGAAGCGAACAATGGCCGCTTCATCATCAAAGTAGGCGGCGACGCGCCGGCCACGATCAGCGCCGCCTGCGTGATCAACAGTGCCGGTTTGCAGGCGAATGCGCTGGCTCGCAAGATCCGTGGACTCGATGCGCGGCATGTGCCGCCGCTCTATCTCGCGCGCGGTAACTACTTCAGCATCTCCGGGCGCGCGCCATTCAGCCGCCTGATTTACCCGATGCCGAACGAGGCCGGTCTTGGCGTGCATCTGACCATCGATCTGGGCGGCCAGGCGCGGTTCGGTCCCGACGTCGAATGGGTGGATACGATCAATTACGACGTCGATCCGCGTCGCGCGGAATCGTTTTACGCGGCGATTCGCGCCTATTGGCCCGCGCTTCCGGACAACGCATTGCAGCCCGCGTATGCGGGGATTCGTCCGAAGCTTTCGGGCCCCGGCGAACCCGCTGCTGACTTCGTGATCCAGGGGCCGGCCGCGCACGGCGTGCGTGGGCTGGTCAATCTGTTCGGCATCGAGTCGCCGGGATTGACGGCCTCGCTCGCCATCGCGCAGCGGGTGTGCGAGTTGAGCGGACGCGGGTAATTCGCACGGGGTTCGCGCATGTCGCGCATCCCTGCGAGTTCGCTGCGGACTAACCGTGCGCACACAGCCGGGGTTCGCCGCTGCGAACTAACCGCAAGCTCACGGCGGGCGCTCGACTCGCGCGCGAGCCGTTCCTTTCGCGCGCGACATTCAGGCGCGCAGTCGTACCAATTCGGTTATCTCTATCATTTGAGTCGTCACGCGCGGCGGCTTCATTGATATCCTTGGGGACCGCTGTCATCAGAACGGCGATCAGTTCAATATAAATGGAGTGAGTCCCCATGAAATCTTCCCGTCGTACGTTTTTGATCACCAGCATTGGTGTGGCATCCACCTTGGCGCTGTCGCGGCAGGCTTTCGCCGATGCACCGAAAGTCTCCGAAAGCGATCCGACTGCGCAAGCACTCGGCTACAAGGCAGACGCGAGTAAAGTCGACAAAGCGAAATTCGCCAAGTACGCACCCGGCCAGGATTGCGGCAACTGCAGCTTCTACCAGGCCAAGGCGACCGACGAGTACGGCCCGTGCCCGATGTTCGCCGGCAAGCAGGTCGCGAGCAAAGGTTGGTGCAGCGCATATAACAAGAAGGCCTGATTGCCCGTCAGCCGCGCACACAAAAGGTGTCGCGCAAAACGCGCCGCAACATGGCGGCGCGCCACTACGGTCGAATCACACAGGCGTCTGCCGTCCTGCGCGGCAGACGCCTTTTTGCTGCTTGAAAACGGCTTGCACGCTCTTTACACTCCAATGCGACCTCAGCGGCTCGCGGCCCCTTTCTTGCTCGCACTGTCATGCCATTGCACTGAAACGACGCACTACGGGATACTTTTCGCAGGCTGGAGATTCGAATGACACCAGCGTCAAGGAGTCTTCATACGCGGGCCGTCGTCGCGGCTGTGATCGGCAATGCGCTCGAGTGGTACGACTTCACCGTGTTCGGTTTTCTGACGGTGGTGATCGCCCCATTGTTCTTCCCGGACGGCAACGATTACGCGTCGTTGCTGCTCACCACCGCGACGTTCGGCGTCGCGTTCGTCATGCGGCCAATCGGCGGCATCGTGCTTGGACTCTACGCGGATCGCGCGGGACGCAAAGCGGCGTTATCGCTCGTCATCGCGCTGATGACGCTCGGCATTCTGCTGCTCGCGATCGCGCCACCGTATTCGGCAATCGGCATCGGCGCACCATTGATGATCGTAGCCGGACGCATGTTGCAAGGCTTCTCCGCCGGCGGTGAATTCGGCAGTTCGACGGCGTTGCTGATCGAAGCGGCACCGTTCTCGAAGCGCGGCTTTTACGGCAGCTGGCAAATGGCAAGTCAGGCGGCGGCGCTGCTGCTTGGCGCGCTGGTAGGCGCTCTGATCACGCGCGGCCTGTCGCCCGAGGCGTTGAAATCCTGGGGCTGGCGCGTGCCGTTCATCCTGGGTTTGATCATCGGGCCGATCGGTTTTTATATCCGCCGAAACCTCGCCGATTCGGAAGCGTTTCTGCTCGCGCAAAAAACCGCGCGGCGCGCAACGCTCGGCGAAGTCTTCAGAAGCCACAGCCGCGACGTGCTCTGCGGACTCGGCTCCGTGATCGCACTCACGGTGACGATCTACGTGTTGATCAGCTATCTGCCCACCTTCGCGGTCAATCAACTGAAACTGCCCTACGCACAGTCTTTTTCCGCGGTGATCGTCGGCAATCTGCTGTTGACGGTGCTCTCGCCGCTGACCGGCGCGTGGTCGGACCGCATTGGGCGCAAGGGCCTGTCGCTGTGGTCGCTGGTGATCACGCTTGTGATCATTTATCCGCTGTTCGCATGGCTTGCGGCGGAGCCGAGCGTATCGAAACTGATTCTCGTGCAGGCGCTGCTGTCGATTACGCTGTCCGGCTACTACGGGCCGTTCGGCGCGCTGATCGCGGAGCTGTTTCCGGCGAACGTGCGCTCGACCGGCTTATCGCTCGCCTACAACATCGCGGTGATGGTGTTCGGCGGCTTTGGGCCGTTCATCGTGACGTGGCTTATCAACACCACCGGCTCGCCGCTCGCACCGATTTACTACGTGATGGGCGGACTGGCGCTCTCGATCGTCGCGCTCGCCTGCATTCCGGGCAAGCGTCACGCCGATCTCGACGCGCAGCGCAAACCGGCCTGACCTGCGGCCCGGATTGGGTCTGCATCGGCCCCTGCTGCCTAACCTCAACGACACTTCGCGCCGACAGCTTCTCCGCCGGCGGCGCGTCTTTGTTCAACTGCGTGCGGGCATCAAAGGCGGCCGCCTGTCGAACCAAGGCCGCGCGATTTCCAGTTGTGCGGCCAGGCGCAGCAGCGTAGCCTCGCCGCCCTCGCGCGCGGCGAATTGCACACCGACGGGCAGCCCGCGTGCATTCCAGTAAAGCGGTACGGACATCGCCGGCTGGCCACTCAGATTGAACAGTTCCGTGCAACCCGCCCAGGTGAATGCCTTGTTCGATGCTTCCGTTAGCACCTTCTTCATTAGCGCTTCGAGCGGCATGGCGGTGACGGCGCGCATTTGCATGCGTTCGGCAGCGGTGGGCTGCATCTCGCCGATTTTGATCGGCGACGAGGCCAGCGTGGCGCACAGAATCACGTCATAGCGATTCATCAGGTCGGCGAGCCGCTCGGTGATGCGCCGCTGTTCTTCGAGCGCGGCGGGCAGGCCGCGTTCGCCGAGTTTGCGGCCCACGTGCGCCATCGCCCACGTCGAAATTTCGAATTCGGTGCGGAGCGGTTTGCGGCCGCTGATCCGCTCGGCATTCAGCACGAGATCTTCCGCGGTCACGGACCAGAGCGTGAGGAATGCATGCCGAACCGCCGCGAAGTCGATGCCGAGCGACACCGGTTCGATGTTATGGCCGAGCGAACTGGCGAGTTGCGCGGCGTCTTCGAGTGAGGCGCGCGCGTCGGCGGAAAGGGTGGGCGCCAGCATCGGGTCCGTGACGTAGGCAATGTTCAGCGGCTTGCACGGCTCGCGGCTCGCGCTCAGGAACGTGCCCGGCGCACCGAGCGGTCTGTCGGCATTGCCCGCAATCAGATCGAGCAGCAACGCACTGTCGCGCACGCTGCGCGACACCGCATGATCGACGCCGAGGTCGCCGGCCGCCGCCGCCGCAGTTGCGCGCGGTACGCGTCCGCGAGAAGGTTTGAGGCCGAAAAGTCCGCAGCATGACGCCGGAATGCGGATCGAGCCACCGCCGTCCGAAGCATGCGCGAGCGGCACGATGCCGGCGGCAACCGCAGCCGCCGCGCCACCGCTGGAGCCGCCCGGCGTATGGTCGAGATTCCATGGGTTGCGGCACGCGCCGAACAGTTCGGGCTCCGTATAAGGCATCTGGCCGAGCTCGGACGTGCTGGTCTTGGCGAAGATATTGAGGCCGGCGGCTTTCGCGAGCGCGACCACGGGCGCGTCTTGCGCAGGAATGAAATGGCGATAGTGGCGGCTGCCCATCGCCATGCGCAGACCGGCGACCGGCGCGCCGAGATCCTTGATCAGATAGGGCACGCCGGCCAGCGCTAATTGCGCGCTGACGCTGTCCGCGCTGTTTGCGCCGTTCGCCCGGTTTGCATCGTCGCGGGACGCACGCTGACGCGCTGCATCGTAGTCCTTCAGGACAATCGCATTGATCGCGGGATTGACGGCTTCAGTGCGCGAGATCGCAACGTCGAGCAACTCGCGCGCGCTCGCCTCGCGCTTGCGTATCAGTTCGGCGAGGCCGGTGGCGTCATGGGCGAGATAGTCTGAATGCACGACGGATGAGCCCTCGCTATCGAATGTCGGGCCGGCGGCTGGTCCATGCTCGCGATACGCCATTTTGCAGGAGATCACGTCGCCCGGATTGATCGCTGGACATGGAAGAAGACGGCATGCCGATGACAAGCCGTCTTTGAGAGAGTAACTGAGTTACGCGCGTGAGTTACTGACGCAGATAAAAAGCACCGGCAAAAAGGCGCAATTGCCGCGCGCGGATGGGCCGCGCGACGAGCGGCACAAACGGGCGCGGCAACGGGAAGTGCGAGTTACAGACGCTCGCCGAGGAAGGTCAGCGTGCGGCCATGCGCCAGCGCGGCGGCGCGCTGGTTGTACGAGGCGCGGTCCGAGCAGTTGAAGCCGTGATCGGCATTCGGATAGATGTTGAATTCGGCGTCCGTGCGGCCGGCGAAGCGCTCCTGGATCTGACCGACAGCAGAGAGTGGGATATGCGCGTCGAGTTCGCCGTAGTGGAATTGCATCGGCACCTTGATCTTCGCCGCTTCTTCCAGCTGATTCTGGATGCCGCCGCCGTAGTAGGCGACCGCTGCGTCGAGCGTGCCTTGCGCCGCGGCCAGATACGCGAGCCGGCCGCCGAAGCAATAGCCGATCGCCGCGACCTTGCCGGTCACTTCCGGCATGGCGCGCAACGCGGCGGCCGCCGCGCCGATATCGGCCACGGCCTGATCGACATTAGTCTTTTGCATCAACTCGATGCCCTTCTCGCGATCAGCGCCTTCATACGTCAATTCCACGCGCGGTTGCACGCGCCAGAACACGTCCGGCGCGAGCGCGACGTAGCCGTCTTGCGCATACTGATCCGCTACCGAACGGATATGGCTGTTCACGCCGAAGATTTCCTGAATGATGATGACGGCCGGTCCCTTGCCGCCTTTGGGCAGCGCCAGGTAGCCGCCAAAACTGTCGTTACCGGCGGGAATGTCGATCCATCGGGAAGTGGTGCTCATGTTGCTCTCCATTGACTCGCGCGGCTGTGCGAGGTCGGTCTGAATAAATGCCAGAGGCCTGAATACCTGAAGCGGGGGCGGTCAGTTTGCCATCAAAAGAAACGCGCTGCAGAGCGGGCCTGTGCGGCGGAAATCTCGTAAGGCGATTGAAACGTTCTCGATAATTCATTTCTCCGGCGCGGATCGCCTCGGTACAGTCGAGCGTATCGGCTCGCCCGTGTGGCGAGCGCATCGCCGGAAAAGGAATCCATCATGAGTGAAGTCAATTTTGTGACGCCGTTTGCAGAACGTTTCGGGTTGCGCGTGCCCGTCGTGCAGGCGCCGATGGCGGGCGGTGCGACGACGCCGGCCATGGTCGCCGCGGTGTCGAACGCGGGCGGTCTCGGCTTTCTGGCGGGCGCGGCGCTCTCGCCCGAAAAGATCGCGAGCGAAGTCGCGGCGATCCGCGCGCTGACGGATCGTCCGTTCGGCGTGAATCTGTTCGTGCTCGATCCGGCCACGCCGGACGATGCAACTGTGCGTACCGCGCTCGAAGCGATCGACCCGCTGCGTAAAGAACTCGGTTTGCCGCCGGGTGCGCCGCTCGCACGCTACGCGCCGGACTTCCGTGCACAACTGGAGATGCTGATCGAATTGCGCGTGCCGCTGGCGAGTTTCACGTTCGGACTGCTCTCTGCCGCCGACGTCGCCCGGCTGCATGCCAACGGTCTATATGTAATAGGCACCGCGACGCATGTCGCCGAAGCGCTGGCCTGGCGCGACGTGGGCGCTGATGCGATTGCCGCGCAAGGCGCGGAAGCGGGCGCGCATCGCGGCACGTTTATCGGTGCATTCGAAGACGCGTTGGTCGGCACGATGGCGCTCGTGCCGCAACTCGTCGACGCAACCGACCTGCCGGTGCTCGCCGCCGGCGGCATTATGGATGGACGCGGCATCGTCGCCGCCCTCGCGCTCGGCGCACAAGCCGCGGTAATGGGCACCGCGTTTCTCACCTGTCATGAAAGTGCGATACCGCAGGCATGGAAAACCCGCGTGCGGTCCATGTCCGACACATCGACCTCGGTCACGCGCGCGATCACCGGCCGCAATGCGCGCGGCATACGCAATCCGTTGATGCAGCGTTTGAGCGAGACACCGCAGAAGATCGCGCCGTATCCCGTGCAAAATGCGTTGACGCAGGAACTGCGGCAAACCGCGAGCCGCGCGGAAAACGGCGACTATCTTTCTCTGTGGTCGGGCCAGGGTGCGCCCTTGGGGCGTGCGCGCCGCGAAGGTCTCGGCGCGGCCGAACTGATGAGTCAGCTAGAACGCGAATGGCGCGAAGCAACGGCGCGTATCGCCGCCCTCGAACGCTGATTCAGCATGATTCAGACGTAATCCAGGCGCGCCAGGCATCACCGTCGGCGCGCCTTCTTTTTAGGCAAAAAGCCTATTCGCATGATTAACGGTTTAACGCGCTAAAACCTTTAGGCCATGCTGTTAGACGAAAGCCTCACATAGCGGAAACCCGCATGAGCTGGTGCTTTCGAGTCAGTCTTTCCAGCCGGAATCGGCCCCTGTTGGATAAACGCTATTAGTGTTCATCCCACTTCCTCAAAAAAGTCCCACAAATTAATTTGATGGCCTACACTTGCGCGCAAGTACGGTTTGCCGCCTGCCACAAACAGTCCGGTGAGCGTGCTGGCCAAGTGCATGAACGATGCAACCGGCGTGGTCGTCCACGGGACTGAGCGACACGTGTTGGGGAAGCGGGGGCACAGGGCGATTACGTTGTTTTTGGGACCGAAACTGGAGACTTACATGAACATCAAGATTCAAAAGCTGTTGCCGATCAGCGCTGCCGCGATGCTGTTCGCTACGTTGGCAACTTCGGCTGCAGCCGACACGGTCGTCAAGATCGGTCACGTTGCACCGCTGACTGGCGGTATCGCTCACCTGGGTAAAGACAACGAAAACGGCGCGCGCCTGGCAGTTGAAGAAATCAACGCCAAGGGCCTGACGATCGGTGGCCAGAAGGTCACGCTGCAACTGGACGCACAGGACGACGCAGCCGACCCGCGCACGGCAACTCAAGTCGCGCAGAAGCTGGTCGACGACAAGGTCGTCGCAGTGGTTGGCCACTTGAACTCGGGCACGTCGATTCCGGCTTCGAAGATCTATAGCGATGCTGGCATCGTGCAGATCTCGCCGTCGGCAACGAACCCGGCCTACACGCAACAAGGTTTCAAGACGACGTACCGCGTCGTCGCGACCGATGCGCAACAAGGTCCGGCACTGGCTAACTACGCAGCCAAGGGTCTGAAAGTGAAGAGCGTCGCGATCGTCGACGACTCGACCGCTTACGGCCAGGGTCTGGCAAACGAATTCGAAAAGACCGCCAAGTCGCTGGGCCTGAACGTGATGTCGCATGACGCGACGAACGACAAGGCTGTCGACTTCCGCGCGATTCTGACGAAGATCAAGGGCGAAAACCCGGACGCGATCATGTACGGCGGTATGGACGCAACCGGCGGCCCGTTCGCCAAGCAAGCCAAGCAGCTCGGCCTGCGCGCGAAGGTGCTGGCAGGCGACGGCGTGTGTACCGACAAGCTGTCGGACCTGGCTGGCGACGCAACCGACAACATCGTCTGCTCGGAAGCCGGTATGGCGCTCGAGAAGATGGCCGGCGGCTCGGCGTTCCTCGCCAAGTATCAGAAGCGTTTCGGTCAGCCGATCCAGATCTACGCACCGTTCACGTATGACGCTGTGTACATCATCGTCGACGCTATGAAGCGTGCTAACTCGACCGATCCGGCGAAGATCCTGGCAGCAATGCCGAGCACGGACTACAAGGGTGTGATCGGTGAAACCACGTTCGACTCGAAGGGTGACCTTCAGCACGGCGTGATCTCGCTGTACAACTACAAGGCAGGCAAGAAGACGCTGCTCGACGTAGTGAAGATGTAAAAATCGCGTGAGCGAAGGCGGCGTTGGTCTGTCTTCGGTCGCATGATTAAAAAGGCACGCGCGCCGCGAGGTACGCGTGCCTTTTCTTTTGCCGATTTCTTTTGCCGATTCTTTTTGCCGATATTTTTTGTGTAGCTGCACTGTTCGGAGACCATGCCGTGACTACCGTGACCCGCTCTTTCGACGACGCATGGCGCCGCTGGATTGCCGAGAATCTGCTGCTCGACGCACCGCCGTCCGCGCTGCATGGCGTGCTTGTCGGCCACGGTTTCGACGCGGCCGATGCCACTCGAGAAATCGAAGCGGCACTTGCGAGTCCTTATTTTCATGGCGCGACGCGCTTGCGCAATCGTTTGCGCAAGCGCGAATGGATATTGTCGGTGTACAGCGAGCTGAATCGCATGCGCACGGCAAGCGGATTGATCGAGCGGCGCGAACGTTTATCGCGCGACGCGTTCTTTGAGCAGTACTACTCTCAGAACCGGCCGGTCATCATCACCGGTGCATTCGATTTCTGGCCCGCACGTTCGCGGTGGAATTGGGACTACTTCCGTGAGCGCTGCGGCGATTGCGAAGTGGAAGTGCAGTTCGGCCGCGAATCGGATGCGAATTACGAAATCAATCAGCCCATGCTCAAGCGCATGATGCGCTTTGCCGATTATGTGGATCTCGTCGAGCAGAGCGGGCCGACCAACGATTTCTATATGACCGCCAATAACACCTCGCACAATCGCGCGGCGCTTGCGGCGTTATGGTCCGATGTGCCGCCAATCGACGAGTATCTCGACGCCGCTTCGCCCGATACCGGCTTCTTCTGGATGGGACCGGCAGGAACCAGGACACCGTTTCACCATGATCTGACCAACAACTTCATGGCGCAGGTGATTGGCCGTAAGCGGATCAAACTCGTGCCGCTATCCGACACGCCGCATATGGCGAACCATCTGCATTGCTATTCGCAAGTGGACGGCGGCGCGGTCGACTACGACAATTTCCCGTCGATGCGGCAAGCGCAGTTGCTCGAATGCACGCTCGCGCCGGGCGAATTGCTGTTTCTGCCGATTGGCTGGTGGCATTACGTGGAAGGACTCGACGCGTCGGTGACGATGACGTTCACCAACTTTCTCCGGAGTAACGACTTCTCGCGTCACTACGATACGTATCACGAACTGTGACTTGTGGGTAATAGCGGGCCGCTGTCTGAAACGGCGCGGTCGGCGGGTGATGCGGGTGGCGAGAAGCGCGGATAAAAAACAGCGAGCCGGTTACCCGGCTCGCCGCCCCCCTTCGACGCTTGTTTTTTTGCGCCGTTATTTGCTGTCGTTATCTTTGTTCGTCACTTCCTGGTCGTCGTCAGCGCGCCGAGGCCGCCGAGCAAACCGCCGCCCGTCGTGCCGCCGGCGGACGTCGTCGCGCCGCTCAAGGCACCGGTGACCGTGGTCAACAAACCGGTGATCGGTGCAAGCGGGTTGGCCGTGCCGCTGCTACCCGACCCCGTGGCCGAGCCTAGCGCGCCGGTCAGCGACGACACGGCCGAGGTCACCGGCGCGAGCGGATTGCTGCCGCTGTTCGTCGCGCCACTCAATGCCCCGGTGACCGAACTCACGACGCCGGTGAGCGGCGCAAGCGGACTGCCCGAGCCCGTGCCGCTGAGGCTGCCGGTCAAGGTGCTGACGACATTGGTCAACGGCGCGAGCGGGCCGCCGGTGCCGCTGCCGCCTGTCAGGCCGCCGCTCAAGGTGCCGGGCAGCGCGGTGAGGATGCTGGTCAGCGGTGCGAGCGGCGAGCCCGTGCCGCCGCCGCTGCCCGGATTCAGAATGCCGGTGATGCCGCCGAGCGGATTGCCGCTGCCGGTGGCACCAGCTGTGAGCAGGCCGCCGGCGGACGTAACCGTATCGCCGAGCTTGGTCACGACGTTGCCGAGGTTCTGGCCGATCGGATTGCCGGTCGCGCTGCTGAGCTTGCCGCCGGCGCTGTCGAGTCCATGACCGATCGTCGAGAGCAGGCCGTTCAGCGGTGAACCGAGGCCGGTCGTGTCGCCGACGGTTTGGGTCGTTTGCGCGAGCGTGCTCGTGATCGGCGTGATCGCGGTGGAGACCGTTTGAGTGACTTGCTGGATCGGGCCGTTCGTCAGTTGCGAGCCGAGTTGGGTGCCAAGGCCAGTGACCGCGTTGCCGAGCGTCGAGACCGTACTGCCGAGCGGCGTGGTCAATGGGCTCAGCGGTGCAGTGGGGCCGCTGCCGAGGCTGGTCACGAGCTGGCCGGCGCTGTTGACGGCCTGGCCTGCGTTTTGGACCAGATTGCTACTGCTGGCGAGCGTCGTGCCGAGTGGATCGGTAGAGTTGCCAAGCTGGCCGAGGCCGCTCGCCACGCCGGTGCCGACGGCCGTCACGCCGTTGCCGAGATTCGACACGACGTTGCCGAGCGCCGTGGTGGTCGCCGGATTCGCGCCTGGAATCGGCGTGAGGCCGATCTGGCTGCCGACAGCGGAGACGGTCTGGCCGGCGGCGGTGACCACGTTGCCGGTGTTTTGCACGACTACGCCGATGGGGTTGGCGCTGGTCGGCGTCGGCGTTGGTGTGGGCGTTGGCGTTGGCGTGGGTGTAGGTGTCGGCGTTGGTGTGGGCGTCGGCGTAGGCGTAGGCGTAGGCGTAGGTGTAGGTGTAGGTGTAGGTGTAGGTGTAGGTGTAGGTGTAGGTGTAGGTGTAGGTGTAGGCGTCCCACCACCCGAGCCAGAACCGCCACCCGATCCGCTTCCCGCGCCACCCGCCACGCTCGGCCTGTTCAACGTGCTTCCGCATCCCGTCAGGATGATCATCGACGTGACGCACATGGCGATCGCCGTCAGCTTGAATTTGCGATTCATGGTCTGCTCCCCCGTAGTTTTGGACACTGCCTGGGGAGCTAACTGCAAGGCCTATGCCATTTTTGTTCGCACGATGGATTCGCCAAGTAAACGTATATGAATCAACGTGTTGGCGGCGCGCGCGCCACGACGGGAGTACGTTCGTTCAATCGACGTGTCCCGGAACACAGCCGTGTTCGAGCCACGCGTAACGTAACGTAAGGACGCACTCGCTTCGTATGGCGTCGTACGCGCAGACGCGGCAACGGCGTGCCTTCGCGTCAGATCTTCAAACGGCGCAGCACCTTCGGGCCCGCGACTGCGATCGCGGCGGAACAGATGGCGACCACTGAGAGGCCGATCGGCAAACTGCTCACCTGCGTCACTGCGCCGATGATCACCGGACCGAGCAGCAGCCCGAAGTACGCGAGTCCGGCAACATGCGCCAGTCCCTCCGCCGCATGAATGCCTTTTACGCTGGCAGCCGCAGCGAACAACACAGGCATCATGTTCGCCAGGCCGAGACCCATCAGCGTGAAACCGATCAGCGCCGCCACCGCATTCGGCAGCAACAGCGCGCCGACCATCCCGACGCAGGCGAGCGTCGCGCTCGCCATCACCAGTTGCGGAGCGCCGAAGCGGGCGCGCACCGCGTCGCCGGCAAATCGCGCGGCCGCCATGCCGCCCGAAAACGCCGCGTAGGCAGCGCTCGCAAGCGCCGGCGTGGCCAGCACCACATCGCGCATATAGACGGTGGCCCAGTCGTACATCGCGCCTTCGGCGATCAGCGCGACCAACGCCATCGCGCCGAGCGCCCACAATGCCGGCGAGCGCCAGCGGTTGGCGCGCGGCGTGGCGGAATCGGGATGGTCGGCGTGCGGCACGTGCGGCAGCACGGAAGGACAGGCGGCAATCAGAACGAATGCGCTGACCGCGGCGGCTAGCGCCAGATGTACCGCGGGCGCCATGCCGCGCGACAGCAACGCGCCGCCGACCGCCGCACCGGCCATCCCGCCGACGCTGAACATGCCGTGCAACGACGACATGATTGGCTTGCCGAGCGCTTTTTCGACGGCGCTGGCTTCGGCGTTCATCGCGACATCGAGTGTGGCCATGCCCGCGCCGAAGGTGGCCAGCACGACCAGCAGCAGCCAGTAGGTCGGCACGACCAGAATCAGCGCCGCGCACACGGCCATCACGAGGCCGCCGGTGAGGCAGGCGCGGCGCGTGCCGACGCGCGCAATCCAGGAAGCATTGGCCGCCATCGCGCCGATCGAGCCGCCGGCGACGGCCAGCAGCGCGAACGAGAGCATCGCCGCGTTCAGATGGAAACGGTCGCGCACCGTCGGCACATGTACCCCCCAGGACGCGTACATCATGCCGGCGATGAAGAACACCGCCATCGTGGCGATACGGGCGCGCTGCCGTGCGGTATCGGACAGGTCGCGGTGAGCGGCGGGGAGGGCGGTGACTTCGGGAGAGCGGTCTGACACGGAAATCTCGAGGAGGGAACGCGGAAGAAAGCGCGTTGAAAGCGAAATTCCGATTCTAACGAAGCGGGCTGTTTTATGCTGGAAGGCGGAATCCGCATAGTTGCGATGGTTCGGCAGGGCTCGGCTCGAGTTTGGTTCGTGCTCAACTCGGCCCGGCGCGCTCCATTCGGTTCCGTTTGGGGCGTCGCGGCCTCGGCGCGACAAGCGCCGGATGTGCCGGATGTACCGAATGCGCCGCTCCCCGGTTTTTTGTGATTCGCCACTGTCCTATCCAGGAACGCACACTTGAACATTCCCGCTCACGCTCCGCTGCATCTGCTGCACACGGCCGCCGTCGGCACGCTCGCCACGCACGCGCGCCAGCCGGAAGGCTTCCCTTATCCGTCAATGCTGCCGTTCGCACCGGACCCGCACCATCGGCCGACGATCCTGGTGAGCCGACTCGCCGAGCACACCCATAACCTGCACGCCGACCCGCGCGCCGGCTTTCTCGCCGTCGACGCACCTGACGGCGACGTACTGAGCGGCCAACGCGTCACGTTGCTGGGCACCTTCGAACCGGTCGACTCGACGCCTGAGGTCGTGCAGCGCTATCTGCGCTACCACCCGGAGGCAGAGCGCTACCTCGTGCTCGGTGATTTTACGTTTTGGACAATGCGGCTCGAAAGGTTGCGTTATATCGGCGGTTTCGGCGCAATGGGGTGGCTGGACGGTGCCGAGCTCGATCCATTGCCGCCACTTGCTTTCGATGAAGAGAACACGCTCATCGAACAATTGGCCAGTTACTCTGGACGCGCAAGTGGATTTCAACTGCTCGGCGTCGACCGATATGGCGCGGACCTGAAAATGAACGGCGTGCGTAGCCGTTTTGCTTTCGACGACGCGAAACTCAATACCGGGAACTTGCGCGCGGCGCTCGAAGATTGCATGCAGCGCCACGCTAATTAGGTTTTTAGCACCGTTTGCGGGAAAACGATCGTGTGTAATAACCGCACGGAACGCGTGCGGCAATATGTTACGACGTTTCATGTGAAACCTATCATCGCATGAAATGTTGTCGGAAAATGACGATCTTAATTTTCATTTTGTGACAGTTAAATTGATAATTACCGATGCCGCCTGCAGTTTTCAGCAAAATCCGAAATCAGCTATTTGAAAGGGAGTGAGGACATCCGGTGGCGGATGGAAATTTTTTGAAACGAATTCGGATTAATTCAACGCTCGCGCTTTTGTAGTCTTTCTATTTTGTGTTAATCTCGCTATCAAATTCCGAGGCATGATCACCTTCAAAGGGCAAGCTGGCTTAAGACTGGCAGTCATTTATCCAAACCACAAGGGAACCTATGTCTTCCTACAAGGAACTACTCGCTCAGCGCGAGAAGCTCGAAAAGCAGATCGAAGAAGCGAAGTCGCGCGAGTACGCGGAAGTGTTGAATGAGATCAAGCAGAAAATGGCCGACTACGGCATTTCTCTGACCGAACTCGGCGGCGGTCGTGCTGCCAAGGGTGCTAAAGCCGCTCGTCCGCGTGCAGGTGTCGCACCGAAGTATCGCGACCCGGATAGCGGCAGCACGTGGTCCGGCCGCGGTAAGCCGCCGCGCTGGATCGCAGGTCTGGATCGCGAGAAGTTTCTCATCGAGAAGTAAATACTTTGGGCAGCGGGTAATGCTTCTGCCCGGTTTTTGCCCGGCTTCTGCCCATCAGTTAATACGAATAGCTTCAATCAGATGCACCCATCGCGTCTGACTTGCAAGAGAGAACCGCGTACCGTCGAGGGCGCGGTTTTTTTATTGCCGCGACAAAATGCCTTGTGGCTGTCGCATGTACTTCGCGAAACTTGAACGCGAATGCTTTTCGTTTAGATAAGCGGCTGATTTAAAAGGAATTTTTTTGGCGTCTGCCACGCGTCTCCTGATGCGCCGGGTAGAATGCAGGGATTGAACTTCTTCCAGTCCGCTTCTCAGATGCCTGCCGCCGCCGCTGCCCAGTCCGCCGAAAAACATCGCATTGCGCGCAAAAGTACATTTGTCAGTATTGCGCTTAATGCGGTATTGATGACGCTGCAAATCGTCATCGGCGTGTTCGCCCACTCTCAGGCATTGGTCGCCGATGGTGTCCATTCCCTCGCAGATCTGGTTTCCGATTTTGTGGTGTTGATCGCCAATCGGCACAGTGGGGCAAAACCCGACGCGGATCACAATTACGGGCATAGTCGCTATGAAACCGTCGCGTCGTTATTTCTGGGCGCGCTTCTGATCGCGGTGGGCGTCGGTATGTTGTGGCGGGCCGGAACGCGCCTCGCCGATCTGCAAAATATCCCCGCGGTTCATATGAGCGCGCTCGCGGTCGCGGTGCTGGTTCTGATTTCCAAAGAGAGTCTGTTTCGCTACATGCTGCGCGAAGCGCAGCGTGCGCGTTCGGCCATGTTGATCGCCAATGCCTGGCATGCGCGTTCCGATGCGGCGTCGTCGCTGGTGGTCGCGATCGGTATTGTCGGCAGCCTCGCTGGCGTGCGCCTGCTCGACCCGATTGCCGCGGCGATCGTCGGCTTCATGGTGGCGCGCATGGGGTGGATGTTCGGCCGGGACGCGTTGCAGGACCTCTCCGACCGCGCGCTCGACGACGCCGCTACCGCGGACATGCGTACGTTGCTGCTCTCGACACCCGGCGTGCGCGACGTGCACGAACTGCGCACGCGCAAGATGGGCGACTTCGCGCTCGTCGACGCGCACATTCTGGTCGACCCGCTGATCTCCGTGTCAGAGGGACACTACATCGCCGAGTCGGCGCGTCTGCGCGTGTTGACGGACAGCCGCGTGCTCGACGCATTGATTCACGTCGATCCCGAAAACGATGCGGTCGCGCACCCGCCAGTCGATTTGCCTACCCGCGAGCGAGTCACCGCGGAAGTGAGCGCGGCGCTGGTGCCTCTCGGCATGAAGGCGGCGGCGGTGAACATCCACTATCTGAGCACGGGCCTCGATGTCGAAGTGGTGTTGTCAGATGTGCCGCGCACGCTGGGCAGCGAATCGCAACGACTGGGGCGGCTTGACCTGGCCGCGCTCAAGGCGCGCCTGGGCGCTCGCAAACTGGACGTATTGCAGGAACTGGGCGCCTGGCCGGCCGACACCGCGCCGACAATCCAGGCAAACATTGGCTTGGCCACTGATCGTGCGAAAGCGACGGAGCCGCACAGCGCCACCTGATTTTTGCGCCGCGCCACCATGCTGCTTCACGGGCGTGCGTCGAATGGTCAACGGCTCACAACGGCAATTGCGTATCGAATTTGATTTCGCGTAGCACGACGCTCGTGCGAACCTGCGCGACGGCCGGAATCTTGAAGATGCGTTCGTGCAGGAAGGTGTCGTACGCCTTGATGTCCGGTGCGACGATCTTGAGAATGTAATCGGACTCGCCGGTCGTGCTGTAGCACTCGGTGACTTCCGGGCAGGTCGCGATTTCGCGCTCGAACTGTTCGACTCCGCCTTCGGTGTGGCGCGTGAGGTGAATATGCGCGAGGGCGCAGACGTGCAGCCCGAGCTTTTCCCGATCCAGCAGGGCGGTGTAGCGCTGGATCACGCCCGATTGTTCCATGTCCTTGATGCGCCGCCAGCATGGCGTACTCGACAGGCCGACCTGGTCGGAAATCTCTTGCACCGAGCGGCGTGCGTCGAGCTGCAGCAGGCGCAGGATTTTTTGAGAGAACGTATCGAGTGTCAACTGCGCCTCCGTTTGCGTCGCCGTATCAACGCATGGTAGAGGGGGCAAAAACGAAACGCAATGTAAAACGGCCACGACGAGGGAGATTACCTAATTTGCCGGTTCCTCAGTAGTATTTTGTCCTGAGTCGTCCCCATCTTTGCCGGCCGCAAGCGTGATCGCCTGACTTGCGCGCAGATCCTTCAACATGTTGCAGAAAAGCGCGCCTTGTTCGATCGCG
This sequence comes from Paraburkholderia sp. RL17-383-BIF-A, assembly GCF_046028015.1. Taxonomy (NCBI): domain Bacteria; kingdom Pseudomonadati; phylum Pseudomonadota; class Betaproteobacteria; order Burkholderiales; family Burkholderiaceae; genus Paraburkholderia; species Paraburkholderia sp. RL17-383-BIF-A. The sequence continues at coordinate 179,792 of NZ_JARESR010000003.1, forward strand.
TCATCCAGCGCGACGTGCGTATGCGGATGATCGTCGAACCAGTGCTTCGGAAAGCGCGGCTTGATGTTCTTGCGGTAGGGCAGGCCGGTCATCGCGAAAGCCAGGGTCTTGATGTCGAGCGCCGACCAGGAAAACGGACAGCGGCCGACAAACCGCATCATGTACCAGAACATATAAGTGAAGTCGAAACCAGCCGGCATCGCGACGAACACCGGCTTGCCCGGCAACGCTTCAACCCATTCGACATACGCCGTCAACGCGGCCAGAGGCGTTTGCAAATCCTTGCGGCAGGCTTCCCATGCTTCGGGTTGCGTCTTCCACCATGCTTCCTGAACGGGATGCGGCTTGGCCCCCTCGAGCAGTTCGAGATTCGCCGAGAAGGTGGCGATCAGGCGCTTGTCTTCGGTGTAGGCGGCGGAGGCGAAACTGAGCATGGAATGCGGACCGGGAATCGGGCCGTCCGCTTCGACGTCGGTGCTCACATAGATTTCGCTGCTCATGCCTCGACTCCATCGGCGACATACGGATTGGTGCGGCGTTCGGCGCCGAACGTCGAAGTAGGCCCGTGGCCCGGAACGAAAGTGACGTCGTCGCCGAGCGGCCAGAGTTTTTCGCGGATCGAGCGCACCAGATCCGCGTGGTTGCCGCGCGGAAAATCCGTGCGCCCAATCGAGCCGGCGAACAGCACGTCGCCCACCAGCGCGAGCCGATGCGCGCGGCTGAAGAACACCACATGGCCGGGCGTGTGGCCCGGACAGTGATAGACCTCGAGGATTTCGTCGCCGAACTGCACGGTTTCGCCGTTCTGCAACCAGCGGTCCGGTTCGAACGCCTGGGCGGCGGGAAAGCCGAAGCGTGTGCTTTGATCCGGCAGCTTGTCGAGCCAGAAGCGTTCGTCCGGATGCGGGCCTTCGATCGGTACACCGTAGTGCGTGGCCAGCGTTTTTGCGCCCGCGCAGTGATCGATGTGGCCGTGCGTCAGGAACACTTTTTCGACCGTCACGTTCTGCCGCGCGACTTCGCCCTGGATGATGTCGAGGTCGCCGCCTGGGTCGACGACCGCCGCGCGTCCGGTTGCCTCACAAACGAGCAGCGAGCTGTTTTGCTGGAACGGCGTGACGGGGATCAAGGTGACTTTCATGGATGACGGCGCCGCTGGAAAAACGTTGATTGTACCGGCGTCTAGCCCGCGCTCACCGAGGGGCTGAAGCCCCGTCCCAGCGGGCTTTCCTCTGCTCATTTTTGCAGCAGACGTGAAAATTCATCAAGGTTTTCAATCCCTTGTCATCCCGAAATTTTGTTTTAGGTATAATGCACCCCATGCACAGGGAACTGTGCATGCCACAAGGCGATGCGTCCCCATCAAAAATGGGCACGCGGATCGCCACTCAAGTATGGGCTGTCGCACTTCCGGGCGGCCATCAGGTATCGATGCATTCGATGCACACGTCTTGCCCAGCCAGGCGCCGCGCGCCTGCTACGGACTTAACTGCCGTGACGCTGGGTGGGGCCTACGCCGCCGTTCCTGCGCGCTGAGTTACGCGCGCAAGAACGTGTTTGCCACGTTCGATGGCGGCATGTGGGGTCTGGTCAGGCTGCCGGGGACAGGTTGCGCCAGACGTGAAAATTAACCGTGCGGTAGCGGCTGACTGAGCCGCATCCGGGCTTTGACGTACTGCGCTCAACTGCGCGGCGCGTTGTCGTCCATTGCCGCCGGAGTCGCAGGCAACACGCTCAACTTTTGCGTGATGCGGCTCGACAATGTGATTGCACGTCTTATGAAAACTCGGTTAACCCGTGGTCTGGGGACTCTTTTTGCCTTTTTTGTGCTGGCGGGTTGCGCCACGCCTCCGGGCGCAGGCAACACGTCGGATAGCGGCGTGCCGCAGAGCACAAAATTGACGCAGGCGGGCTCCTTCGGACCGCAAGCTTTTGGTAGCGCGCCCGCTTCAGACGCGACTGCACAAGGCTCGTCGCTGGCCGATGCAAAGCCTCTTACGGATGAAGGTTCGGGCATTTCGGACTTTCATCAGACCGGCCGCGCTTCGTGGTACGGCCGTGGCTTCCATGGCCGCCGTACCGCGAATGGCGAGCGCTACGACATGCACGCGCTGACCGCGGCGCATCGTACGTTGCCGCTCGGCTCCTATGTGCGCGTGACCAATCCGGCCACGTCGCGCTCGGTCGTCGTGCGTATCAATGACCGCGGCCCGTATGCGCGTGGCCGCGTGATCGATCTGTCCATGGCCGCCGCGTCCGTGCTCGACATGCGCCACGCCGGTACGGCGCGCGTGCAGATCGAGGGACTGACGCAGCAGGAAGCGCGTGCTGCGCGTGATGAAATGCTGGCGTCGAACTCGGATTCGACCGCCCAGAAGTGATGTAGCGGCGGCGGGCGCGTCTCAGGCGCGCTCTTCGTATCGCCGTGCGGCATGACGGCCGCTCGCATCGTATCCGCAGAGAAGAGGAAGGGCCGCATCGCGCGGCCCTTTTCGTTTGTCCGTCAGCTTTGTTCTTCGTCCTTCTTCAGCGCCAGCGCGCGCGTGTACAGCGTGTTGCGCGACGCTCCGGTGATAGCCGCGGCCACTTTGGCGGCGCTGCTCACCGTCAATTCTTCCAGCAGAATCTCTAATAGCGCGTCGTGATCGTGTTCGCCGGCCGTTTCCGGTTGCGCGCCTTCCACCACCAGCACGAATTCGCCGCGTTGCCGGTTCGGATCGGCAGCAAGCCACGTTGGCCCTTCGGCCAGGGTGCCGCGGTGCAGCGCTTCGTGTAACTTAGTCAATTCCCGTGCGATGAGCAGCTTGCGCTCGCCGCCGAATGCGTCGGCCAGTGCCTGCACGGTTTCGACGATCCGGTGCGGCGCCTCGTAGAACACCATCGCGTGAGGGTGGTTCGCGAGCGGCTGCAGCGTGGCGGCGCGCGCTTTCGCTTTCGGCGGCAGGAAGCCGAGGAACGAGAATGTCGCAACCCAGTCGCCGGCCGCGCTCAACGCGGTCGCGAGGGCGCTGGCGCCGGGTAACGGAATGACGGGAAAGCCGGCTTCACGGACCGCGTCGACGAGCTTTGCGCCGGGGTCCGAGATGCCCGGTGTTCCCGCATCGGACACGTAGGCCACGCGCTCGCCCGCTTGCAGGTGCTCGATCAGGCGCAGTGCAGCGGCACGTTCGTTGTGCTGATGCACCGCGACGAGCGGCTTCGAGATGCCGTAACGCGCGAGCAGTTGGCCGGTGTTGCGGGTATCTTCAGCCGCAACGCGGTCCACCAGTCCGAGCACATGCAACGCGCGCAGCGTGACGTCGGCAATGTTGCCGATCGGCGTGGCCACCACATACAGCGCGGCAGTCGGGTACTGCTGCCCTTGCGCGAGTTCGGAGAGAGGAGTCATGAGGCAGAAGACGCAAACAGACGGAACGAGGCCGCCATTGTGCCACGCAGTGCCGCGCGAGCCGGGTGGCAGGGAGACGGCGCACCCGGCGGCGCCGCTCGGCGCATCCATCTCGGCGCACAACTTTTCGAGACTCGTCGGGTCCAAACTCGTCGGCGCGGCTTTCGAGGCGCGTGCGCAGGAGTTTTTGCAACGGCAGCGTTTGCGGTTCGTCGAGCGCAATGTGTCGTGCCGCGGCGGCGAGATCGATCTCGTGATGCGCGAGCGTGAAGGCGCGCTCGTGTTCGTCGAAGTGCGTGCTCGCGCGCAGCGCCGGTACGGCGGCGCGGCGGCGAGTATCGGCTGGCAGAAGAAGCAGCGCATCGTGCGCGCCGCGCAGCACTATCTGGCGACCCGCGCTTCGCAATGGCGCGTTCAGCCCGCTTGCCGGTTCGACGTGATCGCGTTCGAAGCCGGCCGGCTCGTGTGGTTGCGCGATGCGTTTCGTGCCGACGAAGTCTGACGCCGTGCGCGGAGAACGCGTGCGAGTGCGATAAACTTGCGCTCGCGTGCAGGCCACGGGACAACGCCGGCAACACACGAAGCGGCGCAATGCGCGATGGTTTTGCATTCATGCACTGCGTTGCCGGCCGGGTTTATCGGAGCGGCACGACTTCGCCATACGACTTCACAACACGGCCGCGCACTGCGGTCCACTAGCGGTAGAAAATAGAGACTCGATGTCAGTCGAACGTATTCAACAACACTTCCGCGACAGCGCGGCAGTCAAACTCGAAGCCCTCGAAACCCTGTCGATGCCGATCGCCGTCGCGATCGACACGATGTTCGCCGCACTTGCCAACGGCAATCGCATTCTTGCGTGCGGCAACGGCGGATCGGCGGCCGACGCGCAACACTTCGCCGCCGAACTGATCGGCCGCTTCGAGCGCGAGCGGCCAGGCTTGCCGGCGATCGCGCTGAGCACCGACACGTCGGTGCTGACCGCTATCGCCAACGACTATTCGTTTGAACAGATTTTTTCGAAGCAGGTCTGGGCGCTCGGTCAGCCGGGCGACGTACTGCTGGCGATCACCACGTCGGGCAATTCCGCCAACGTGCTCGCCGCGATCGAGGCCGCGCACGAGCGCGAAATGATCGTCGTCGCGCTGACCGGCAAGGGCGGCGGACGCATGCAGGAAGTGTTGAGCGACACCGATATCCACGTGTGTGTGCCGTCCGATCGCACCGCGCGTATTCAGGAAGTGCATTTGCTGACCATCCATTGTCTGTGCGACGGCATCGATGCCATGTTGCTGGGCGAAGACTGAGACCGATTCCGAAGGAGAGCTAGTTGATGAGCGTATTCCGCGTCAAGAAGACACTGGTGAGAACCGTGCTGGTGGTTGGGTTCGCGGCGGGGCTGTCCGCAACATTGCAGGGTTGCTTTCTGGCCGTCGCCGGCGCGGCGGGCGGCAGCGCGCTGGTGGCGACCGACCGGCGCACGCTCGGCGCGCAGACCGAAGATCGCGAGTTGCAGGTGAAGGCGCTCTCGCAGATCAGCCAGAACCTGCCCGACAACGCGCACGTCAACGTAGCGGTGTTCAACCGCCGCGTGCTGCTGACGGGCGAAGTTGCCGGGGACGTGTCGAAGCAGCGCGCGGAGACGATTGTGCGTGGCTTGAACAACGTCAGTACGATCGTCAACGAACTGACGATCATGCCGGCGAGTTCGTTCTCGTCGCGCACGAATGACACTTATCTCGAAACGCGTGTGAAGACCGCGCTGATCGCCGAGAAGAACATTTCGGCGAACAACTTCAAGGTGGTGGCCGAGCGTGGCTCGGTGTATCTGATGGGTCTCGTCACCATGGACGAAGGCAATCGTGGGGCGGACGTTGCGAGTCGCGTGCCGGGCGTCGTGCAGGTCGTGAAGGTGTTCCAGTACATTCAGCCGCAGGAAGCGGCGGCGGCAGCCGCGGCGGCGGGGACGGCGCCTGTGGCGGCTTCGCAACCGGACGCGAGTGCGCCGACCGTGGGCGCTATTCCTGATTCGTCGGTGAGTTCGCGGCCGTTGGAGCAGCAGGCGCCCGCGCCGGTCAGCAATTCAAGCTCGGTGCATCCGGGTAATCCGAAGGCGACGACGCCATGATGCGCGGTGTTGCGATTGCAGTGAGCGCGCTGATGCTTGGCGCGCTGGCGGGCGTTGCAGCACCGGCTGCTCAAGCGGCGGATGCGCCAAATGGGCAACGGGTTGCCAACTCCAATGCTTGCATGGGATGTCATGCGGTGGACCGCAAACTGGTCGGTCCGTCGTTCCAGCAGATCGCCGCAAAGTACAGGGGCGATGCGCAAGCGCCGGCGAAGTTGTCGCGCAAGGTGAAGGAGGGCGGCTCCGGCGTGTGGGGCATGATTCCGATGCCCGCGCATCAATCGATGAGCGACGCGGACATCCGCGCGGTGGTCGATTGGGTGCTCGCGGGGGCGCCATCCAGGTGATGTTTTGCTGCCTCGTGCGGCTTGGCAAAACGGAAAATGCCTGTGCTAGAATTATTTGCACGTTGGGGGGGGTAGCTCAGCTGGGAGAGCGTCGCGTTCGCAATGCGAAGGTCGGGAGTTCGATCCTCCTCCTCTCCACCAAGTTTTTCTTTAGAAACAACGCACTACGTCTTGCGATGTAGTGCGTTGTTTTGCATTCTGAAGCAGAGTTTTGCAGTCTGTGTGTGGGGAATTTGTGGCAACGGCTTGGGTACGCGTGGTGCCGGCGAAGGTGTAAAAAATTTGCTCGGAAAAGACCGTGAGCAAAATGTCTCGACCGACGAATCTTGCGTGCATCAGCAAACCACTGCGGCCATGTGCATGAATTGAACGTGGCCCGAACCGGCCACTATTCATGCAAGCTTTGCTCACAGTCGACCAGCTTTCCCACTTTTTGCGCAAGTCTGTAGCGAGTATTCGCAGCGACGCCACGCGCAATCCGACCGCACTTCCTCCCATTTGCCGAATCCCCGGCACCAAACGCCTGTTGTGGCGGATCGAGGATGTCGAGAGTTGGCTAGCTAGTCACGTCGCGGGCAGCACGGCGTCGCAGGACGAATCGATGGCCGGTCAACGGCCTCGCCGGGGGAGGCCCACCAAAGCGGAACAGCTTGCAAAGCAAAAGCGGCTTTCTGAGAGAGAGCACTCTGATATGCGGTCGCGAACGAGGGCTTGAAGTTGCGCGCTCGTGACTATGCCGCCCCGGAGGAGGAGCTAACGGGCCGCCGCGCACGGCGAGACTTTTTCATCGCCGATCGTCTCGGTTGCGCACTAAAGGCCGATATCGCCAGCATGGAGGTGCCGATTTATTCACTCTCCACGCGACCCGACTTGTCGATAGGTCAATGGGAAAGCCAAGACGGCACTCGTCGCGTTACGGTAACTCCAAGCGTACTTGGCCGCGCAACGCAACATGACAAGGACGTGCTCATCTACCTGACTTCCCAGCTCGTTGCTGGTGCCGAGCGTCGGCAGGCGGACGTCTACACTCGTAAGATTCGCTTCACTGCATACGATTTCCTCAAGGCGACGGGCAGAGGGACCAGCGGTGCCGAATATAAGGCCCTTGCAACGTCGTTGGATCGACTGCATGGAACATCCATAAAGACGAACATCGCAACAGGCGGTGTACGAATCGAAGATACCTTTAATCTTATCGAGCGATGGACGACTGTATCGAGGTGCGACCGACCCGAGACGATGTCAGCCATTGAGGTGGTACTGTCGGATTGGCTGTTCAACGCCATTCGCTCATTTGAGGTGCTCACGTTGCATAAGGCATATTTTTCGCTCAGAAAGCCGCTAGAGCGACGACTATACGAGCTAGCTCGCAAGCACTGCGGTCATCAGCCTACCGCGCAAATCGGACTCGACCTGTTGCGAAGAAAGGCCGGGAGCAAGGCGAGCCTGAAGGAATTTCGCCGGATGCTGAGAGAGATCGTGTTGGCCGATTCGTTACCAGAATACCGGTTGTTTCTCAATGTGCGGGATACCGTGACCATTTACACGAGGGACAATCGCAAGCTCGCACGAGCTCTCATAGGCAAAGGCACCGACGTGGGAGCTATCGTGTTATCACCCACCGAGTAAGGGATTGATTTGCAAGAGACGCGTGTTATCGCCCACCAAAAGCTGTGGATAGATACGTGTTTTCGCACACCAGCGGATCGTAGTTTCACCCACCGGCCGAATAGCAACCCTCAGGCCGGACGTCGTTCTTGTACTCGGTGTCGACGGTGTAACGCGCGCGCGCGATTTTTTAACTTTTATATTCTTTAACGACTCGGCGCGGACAGAGTTGTGGATTATTTGGCTCGATGGCGGCGGTCAATATTGTTTGAGATCCAGCTGCGGTTTAGGAGTGGGTTAAAAACTTCAGCTGCGTGACAGATGACCTATGGGACGCGTGACAGATGGCCATTGAGAGTTGACGGTCTGTCGTTGAGCGTTTAGGCGGTCCCGGTGCCGGTTTGCAGGAACCGTGTGGCCACTAGTGCGAGTGGCTTGGCATCGCGCGCGGGATATTGGTCAGTGTGCCGCGGCACCGCGTTTCCATACCTACTATGGCGCGATGTGGAGAAGCTCCATTCTCTGCTCGCTGGAGCAAAGCGCACTAGGATTCCTGACGTACGCTTCGATGTCTTCCGCGCCGATCGACACGCGATACGATGGCTCATGTCTCAGCCGATCAAGCTCTGTCGAGGTCAGCTCGTCGTTGATGGCATCGTACAAGCTGAATTCTGCGAACACGCCGAGCGAGTGCAGATGCCAGCGAATTTCGGGTGCGTCCAGGCACATACGTACGCATCGATAAGCCCCGATCCCATCAGTTTTCGCTAGCCGATTGACGGTTTGGTGTAGTCGATACATCGCGATGGATTCAGCCAGGTCGTGCAGTTCTAGCAGAGCCCCGGAGACCAATTGTCGGCCTAGTAACGATGCCTCGAAGTTATACAGGGACTCGTCGTAAGGTAAGGCGTTGCCGGTGAAGCACCACGGTTCTTCATCAGGATCCGGAAACGGCGACTCATACACGTTCGCGCCGCAGATCATCCAGAGATCCTCTGGTGGTGCCCACAATGCCCGCCAAAGCTGATCCGGACCATTCCAGAAGGCGTTGTAGGTGTCTGGAAATAGTCTCGCGAGGTGGCCTAGAGCGGTTCTGGAAAGAGGGAATTCCCCCTTAGCAAGCCGATACCACTTTTTCTGTCCCAGAGTCGCCTTTACCTGTCCGCTCTTCGCGTTCGCATTGGCAGCGGCTTTCGGCGCGTAAGTCCAAGACGTTGTTTCCGCGTCGAACCACCGACCGAACTGATTCGGATTTGCCGAGCCCGACCGCCGTATCACTTCGCACATAAAAGTGACCGTCATCAAGCAGCGCCTACGCAATTCCTCGGATTTTGTGGGCTGATCTACGGGGCGCATTTGCGAGACCTCGGAGGTGTAAAAAAATTTAAAAGTTCTGACCGCGAAGTTTACCTCGTTCTTGCCAATAATAATCAAGGTTGAACATGGTTACCCCTTTTAGGCCAAGCATGGAAACAACACTCCAATTTCTGCAGGCACGGTACGGGGCGGTGATGACGTTGGAACAACTGGCAGAAACGTTAAGCAGGAAACCCGAAGGACTCCGCATGGCTCTCCTTAATTCGAACGAGCCATGGTTCATATCCTTAAACGCCAGCAAACGGTATATCGGACGACGTATGTACTTTTCGACTGAATTCGTTGCCGAACTTTTATCAGGTCCTAGCGCCACGGGAGAAGCGAAGTGAGCATCCAAACATTATCGGAGCGAATCGCTGCAAGGATGCTGGCTAATCCAGATAGCCCTCCCCAGCATGCGAACCGTGCGCGATTTCTCGTCTTGCGGGGGCAGATTCAATCCGCGCTGGATGATGGCTGGTCAATGCTGGCGATATACAAAACGTTGCATTGTGACGAAGCGGTTCAATGCAGTTATCAAGCCTTCCGCCGCTACGTCAAGGAACTTGGTCGCAGGGAGCATACAGGTCACGATGATGGCGTTGTGCCTCGAACTGTTACGCACATGTCGCAGAGGAAGGGATGAGGCGGGCAAATAGCATAGAGCATGGCAACGATGTAATACCGCGAAGGAATCAGGATGTCGGCGTTCAATATCTGTTGCAACAGTGCGTAGACTTGCACCCGCCTTTCAATTATCGCTACGTTGTTCGTGGTGCGCGGAGGTTTCGATTCCGTCTTGATAGCCGACGAAATATTTATCGTTGTGCACCCGGGCAAGACAGGTGATGTAGGCCTACGCACAAGCGCGTAGGCCTACATCACATCACCGACTCGCACTTCGCGCTCGCCGAGGATATTGCTTCTGCGAAGCAGGTCGGCTACCGCCGAAAACCAACAACGGTGAACGCCAAAATGGACAAAGTGCCGCGTAGAGAACACCAACCGATTCGCGTCTGGTGTCTGCCGGAAGAAAAGGCGCAGATAGAGGCAAACGCACGCGATGCTGGGTTGAGCGTTTCACGCTATCTGCGCAATGTCGGTATGGGCTACAAGATTCAGGGGGTCATTGACGCCCAGCTCGTTTTGCAGCTCGCGAAGATCAACGGGGATCAGGGGCGCCTCGGCGGACTGTTGAAGCTATGGCTGACGAACAGCGAGAAGCTCAAAAACGAGGACCCCGACCATATGCGCCGCGTAATTCATGGCGTCCTTGACCGGATCAATACAATGCAGAGCGCGATGCTCGAGCTTGCGCGAAAGGCTTGACGAAAAAATTAGCCGCTAAAGTCTTTGAAAACGGAGCGGCGTCGGGCACGAAGGGGAAAGCGAAGCAGCTTCTCGAATAGTGTCTCGCGAGTTCAAGGGAAAAAAACGCGTAGCACATTCAAGACAAACGCCCGATGGGCGCGAGCAAGAATCACTGAATCCCCGTGCCATCAGGATGAAGACGGCATTTCTGCGATCAATTTGAGCGTCTCGCGTCGTTTGACCCAGTCGTCTTTGCCGTTTCGTGGTGGCGTGATTAAATTCTTCTCGGTTCTTCTCGGGAAGAACCCGGGCAAGATAGGTGATGCAGGCCTACGCGCAAGCGCGCAGTCCTGCATCACTTTCGCTCGTTCGCGCTTCGCGCTCAACTATGGGTCTCGCTCTGCGATGCCAGTCGGCCACCGCCGATAACAGTCAACAATGGACGTCCACGATGGAGGACGTGCTGCGTAGAAACCACCAACTGATTTGCAGGGGGCCTCTGCTGGAGGGGAAGTCGCGGTTGGGGCGGCCGTTGACCGTGTTTCGGCATCTGCGCAGCGTCGGTACGGGCTATAAGATCGATGCCATGCTGGAACTCGTGAGGGAGTGGAGATCAGGAATTTAGCCGCTAAACGCGAGTGAGCCAGGACGAAATTTAGCCGCTAAATTTTTTCAACCGCGCAAGGTGTTCAGCACCGAAGAGGATGCAATGGAGAAGCAGCTTTTTGAGGAGCTGGTGGCAAGTTTGGGGCAAGCGGTAGATGTCGGCCGCGCAAACAATCGCAAGCGGCAAACCCGTCGACGACTAGCCGAGCGTATCCGTGAAGAACGACAGGCGTTGCAGATGATCGGTCCTCGGGTCTTCATAAGGAAACGGCCGCGGTCGAAGCACGTTAGCGGTCGTGTCCCGCCAAAGCGGGTCGTCATACGAAGAAAAGTGCTGAAGACGTAGCGCCTCTGTGATGGACGCGCGAACCAGGTGGTGAACACCAGAGCCATTTGTCGTCCTCCATCTGAGGTTTGCTAGGGAGTGGATCTCGCAGGTAATGGGGCCCACACCCCCTATATCAGCATGAAATCCACGCGCATGTTGTCGTGCGGAAACACGACGGTGCCGTCGGCTTGCCGCTCGAGTACCCCGACGTTTAGCAGCGCCTGAACGTCCTGACCGATCGCCCACACGTCGCGGTCTGTTCGGCGCGCAAGCTCATGACGGGATTGCGGCCGGGCGCCAGTCATCAACTTCAGGATCGCCCAGCGTCTGGGTGTGAGTGTCTCAAGCAGCAAATCGATTGACGCGAACGTGACGCGTGCGCCTTGCGGCTCGCCTTTAATCGCGGCGACGACCCGTTCTGAAAAAGCATCTCGGCAATCAACGCTCAACGTAACGGTGCGCACGACGATCCTCCGTGAATGGTTGGATATTGGAGTCAGTGTAGCGGGCCGCCACCGGAAAAAGGCTGACGCAAGCTACATCGAGGTTTATGTGCAGCATGGGCGCCTGTGGTGCGCCTCCGCGCGATGCCGTGTCATCATGCTCGATGTGTGCCTCGACGGTACCGCAATGTATGCCAATCCACCGGGCCTCTGTTCCGGACGATCGCACGTTGTACCGGGTAGCCGAGCGATACTTCCATGTCGCAGGCGACCGGCTACGCCAAGGTCTAGTGTCACGCAGCCGCGACTGGCATCGTGACGAAGATCGTCATACACACGTTCCGCGCGATCGCGCATCACGAGGACGTCAGCCTTTACGAGACGGAGCGTATTCACGTGTAGCTATGATGGTGTACTGTGACGGGATCGATTGGTTCATGATGGCTTTCGCGAGATGCATCACTCTGACTTCAGATGGATAAAGCGTCGTTCGCAACACCTAGTCAGGGTGCGATTCTCCATCGCGAGCCGCGCACAAAAGACCCATGATGAATCCCGACCTGGCCGCCGAATTGGCTGATGAGGCACAGCTGAAGACCGCGATACGCGAGTTGCGCAGGCTCCGAAAACAAAGCGAGCCCCTAAACCGTGCATGGTCCGATACACGGGTCGCGAGACAGAGGTACGAACGGGAATACGCGTTCGCGGTCAAGCAACTACAGGAACGGGAGGACCGTATCATGGATGAGCTATGGCCCCATCTCGCCAAGATCGAGGCGCTAGAGAAGCAGGTGAGGAAACTGGACCGCAAAATACGAAAAAAGCAGTCCTGCTAAGGTTGGACTCGAGCTACATCAGTCTTTATGTCAATCAGGCGCTCTGGGAAGGGCTAAAGACCGCGTAAGCACGAACGATATCGGGTGACCTAGGGCCAACATGACTGGGCGCTTATCGAGATTGCGGAGCAGGTTTGCTGCGTTGTAAGGATTGAAATGGTGGATCGCGTTATACTGTCGCGCGAGAGAGACCGATGTCTACAGTTCGACTGCGGACAAATCAGCGATTGGCGTGACCTAAAAAATGAATACAAATCAAAACGAGGGCATAGCGCAAGTTCAGGCTGCCCGCCCGGCGGCCTCGCCCGTTGCGGATCAAGCTTCCGAACCCGCCCCTTCAAACGACGTCAAAGTCGTACTCCGGTACGGGACGGAGATTAGGGAGGTGGACGGCTGTCCGCCTCAAGGTGTACAGGGGCTCGACATCGTTGGATTTCGGTTTGCATTCGGCGATATCAAACATGCGCATAATTGGTTGCCGGTTGCGAAGATTCAGCCGGAGCGAACCCACGCTGGGCAACCTATCACGCAGTGCTGCACTGGATATTCGCTCTCCGTGTTCGAATCACTCGACGCGCTAACAAGGAAGGCGAAAAAGGTGCTCGCGACGTCGCCCAAATTCCTCAAGAACGTCGGCGACCACTTCATCGCACTGAAAATCTCGAGTGCGGACGGGGTGTGCACGTTGCCTAACACAACCGGGCACTTTGACTTTTTCGAGTTTCAGAGTTTCTCGGGGACCGAGGCCGTTGCTGAGCATGCGAGGCTTCCGCTGTGAGAAAGATCAACGCTCCCCGTGAGTCAATCTCTGTCATCGACAGTCATAGTTATATCTGCGACCTTCTTTACCTCGAAGGTCCGGTGCTATCGCTTTTCCGCGATGCGCAGCGAAACTGGCTCTATTTGTGGTGCGACACCGACGGTCAGCAGGTCCAGCGGTGGTTGCTGTTTCCTGTAGCACGTCCGCTTTTGGTCGCCTATCTGACAAAGGCGTCGGCACTTCGCACGCTTGTGCTGCAAGCTCCCCGGCGGTTTATTGTTGATACTACCTTTCAGGATGTATTTACCGATGAAGGTGTCTTTAAGGGACGCTCGCATCATCGGAGCATCAAAGATGTCACAAGCACGTTAGCGGAGATTGAAGAGTACCTGCCTACGGATGAGTCGGTGTTCGACGAGGAGTTGGCCCCCGACATTTCCTTGACAAAGGAACTCAATCCGACATCGTTTGAGGTGCCGATTGACGGCCAATGGTTCTTCGCTGACCTGGACAGGTTCTCTAAGATCTATTCGCAGTTGTATGCGTTCTTTTACTGCACTAAGCCACGATTTGTCACGAATCTGGGTGGACGAGTAAGCAGATATCTCACATCCCCATGGACGGGGGGGTATAGCAGAATCAATTTGTTTGAGGCGTTAAAAGGGCTGGTGCCGTCCCTTCATGACTTGGAGATCAAGCAGATCCGATATGCGTCACCTGGGGAAATAAAGATCGAAGCTCTGGAGTCGGTTGGCGAGAGTATTGCTCGCACCGTTCGATGCTACCTGCAAGCTGAAGAGACGTTGGTATCGGCCGAAAGGATGCTTAACCAGCTTCTGAATTCGCAAAAATTGAAAAAAGCAGACTTATCGACGAAGCGCGATGATCAACTGCCTCTCTCGCCGGACAATGTCGGATTCTTGTATGGCAAAACAGAGGAAATCGGCATTGCATTAGGCATCGAAGCAGAGTTGCGTTTGTTGAACGAGTATTCACCAAACATCGTGGTTTCGACGAAGGTCATACTTGCAATGCTGACTCGGATTCGACGTTTGGCCGATTTTGAAAGCGGCGGCTTGCTGGATCTCGATCGCGCTGACAAGCAGGCCGCACACTCCGTGCACGCTTAAGACACCTAGATCAGCGGTTTTATGGCAGCTTCCCCCGGGAGTTGTTCAGCGCACTTGGGCGCTGTTGAGCGTAGCGGGAGTTCTTCAGCGCGCCGATAATCCTGCAGCATTGCTAGCTTTCGCGTCCGCGAAAAGTTTCGGCGCAAGCGATGCCTGCTGGCTGGAACCTGGTTCTCCTTGATGTTAGGGGCTGTCGTTGACGGCGCTCACGTTCTGTCCAGTATCTTCCCGTGCCGGCCCTTTATTGTCACGCACACAGCTGGACGTGCCACCCTAAAGGCGATGTACGCTTATATTTGATAATGTCCTTTATCAAATATATGAAGAGACCCTATGGCCACTCGAAAACCTGCCGCGCCGCGTGCCCCTGCGCCCAAGCTGGACCTTACACCGGCCCAGATCGAGCGCGGTATCCAGCGGTTGGACGAGCGCATTAAGGAATTGCGGGCATTTGACCTTGCCACTGTCCCCAAAGGTGATTCGCCGGAGCTACAAGCGCTGTCTGCTGCTATCAAAGACACGCTAGTACGTTGCTTTGGCGAAGATACCTCGACGTTTAGGCGATTTGTGGAGGCTACGTCGTTGTCGTGGTCGCCGATGGTCATTTCGATGACGGGATATGGCCCATTAACCCCGCCACGAGAATATCAAGAAGGGGTGAAGGGAAAGATCGAACATTCGGTCGCGCTGCTGCAGGAAGGTCAGCGTGTCTTGCGCGAAGATCTGTCCGATGTGCAGCACGACGTAACGCCCGCATCGGATGCTCTCGTCGCAGAGAAGCCGGCTCTTACTCGACGTGTGTTCGTCGTTCACGGCCACGACGGGGAGGCACGCGAGACGGTTGCCCGTTTTCTGAAAGCGATGGACTTCGAGCCCATCATCCTGCACGAGCAGGCGAACCAGGGTGGCACGGTCATCGAGAAGTTCGAAGCCAACAGCGATGTGGGTTTCGCCGTGGTGCTTCTGACCCCGGACGATCTGGGGCGCAGCCTCAAGGAGGAAGAGCTGAAGCCGCGTGCTCGACAGAACGTGCTGCTTGAGCTTGGATATTTCATCGGCCGTCTCGGCCGCAACAAGGTGTGTGCCCTCAAGCGCGGTGATGTCGAGCTCCCCAGCGATTATGTCGGTGTCGTCTGGGAAAAGATGGACGGCGGCGGGGGCTGGAAACTGGCCTTGGCTCGCGAGCTCAAGGCCGCAGGCCTCGAGGTGGATCTGAACAAGGCGTTTTCGCTGTGAATCCGCTTGTCGCGCTCGATGCCATTTCCATGCCGGTGCTGGTCACTGCCGCCGGCGAGCGTGCTGGCGTGTGCTTCTTGGAGTTTTTCGCCTCGGCGATCCGCAACCCGCACACGCGGCGTGCGTACGCGCGCGCGGCCGGGGATTTTCTCGCGTGGTCTGCCGGCGTTGGCGTGACGTCGATTACCGCGGTGCAGCCATTACACGTGGCCGCCTGGATCGAGCGGCAGACGCAGACGCTGTCGGCGCCGACCGTCAAGCAGCAGCTCGCGGCGCTCCGGCATCTCTTTGACTGGCTCGTCATGGGCCAGATCGTCCCGCACAACCCGGCGGCTTCCGTGCGGGGCCCCAGCCACACCACGAAAAAGGGCAAAACTCCGGTGCTCGATGCGACCGAGGCGCGGCAGCTGCTGGACAGCATCGATGTGACGACGCCAATCGGCCTGCGCGACCGCGCGCTGATTGCGCTGATGGTATTTTCGTTCGCGCGCATTGGCGCGGCGCTAACAATGCGGGTCGACGATGTCTACTCGCAGCAGCGGCGGGTGTGGGTGCGCCTGCATGAAAAGGGCGGCAAGTTCCACGCGATGCCCTGTCATCACACGCTGGAGGCATACCTGAACGCCTACTTTGAGGGCACCGGCATTGCGAACGAGCCGAAAGGGCCGCTGTTCCGCACAATCGCACGCGGTACCGGGCAACTGAGCGCGACACCGCTGCCGCAGGCGAACGCATACGCAATGGTGCGCCGGCGGGCCGCCGCAGCAGGCATTGACACGGCGATCGGCAACCACACGTTCCGCGCAACGGGCATCACCACTTACCTGAAAAACGGCGGCACGCTCGAGAACGCGGCGGCGATGGCCAACCACGCGTCGACGCGCACTACGCAGCTCTATGACCGGCGTCGCGACGACATGAGCCTGGACGAGGTAGAGCGTATCCATGTCTAGCTATGACGGTGTTCTGCGACTCAATCAATCGGTTGATGATAGCTTCGACAGATATGCCAATCGCGTCTGGGCATCGGGCGGCGCCAGAGCGGCCCGGCATGGACGGGTCCAGCCGTACGTACATCCCCCGCCCTTGGCTGAGCTTATGTCGGCATACAGACGGATCGAAGACGGCGTCGACAGCGATACCGCTTTAGTGCCCCAGCGATCCCTTAGCTGTATCCAATTTCCGTTAGTTGCTCCTCTGCCGCTGCGCCGAGGTACCACCTTATGCAGGTAAAGAATGCCTGCCACTGTTGATCTGGGTCGGCCGGAAACATGGCACATGCAACCTGTCTGGATGCATCCTCCACTGTTTCTCCTACTTCGAGCAACGCAGCAATTTGGTCTCTCAATGCTCCAATTACTGCTTGTCGCATGCGAGTCAACCGAGGAGCATTAAGATTCAATCGTTTAATCGTCTCATCTGCCTTTCCTGCCACAGGGCCTGGGCACAAATCCGAATCAACATCCATCGAGCCGTCGCCTTCCAGATATTTGAATAGTCTGGGGAATGCTGGCACATCCGTCAACGGATTTAAAATATCGGCTGTCCAGTCATTATTGCCCTTTGGAACGTCGCAGCAAAGATCCGGTGCGGTGTATCTCGTGGGATCTGCAACCATTGTTTGAGATCCACCATGGCACGTTCCGAGCAGGTTCGTCCACTCAAGAGCCCAATTCGGCGGCGGCGTATGCGGCGATTTTGGATGAAAATGCTCAACCCGAAAATCTGAAACCTTGTCTGATGAAATTGATTTTAGCAAATCAATTTCACAATACGCACATATGCCTCTCTGGTCAGCGCGAATTTGTGCTGTCGTCTCATTATAGCGAGCAGATTTTTTTTTAAATTCGTCCCAATCTGCATCTGGGCGTTTTGTAAAAAATCTGTCAAGCAGATTTGGCGCATCGGTGGCTTTTCGTACGCGCTTCACTTCTTCCCTCGCCGGAATTTACGCATCTTTATATCGATGTCAATTCGCTTCAATTCTGGTTCCTTATTTGCCGCCCACTCGTCTAGTTCCGCGCGGAGTTTAAGCGCCTCGGGGCTGTCCCATTGGTCGCTTTCGACAAGACTGCGATATCGTCTGAACGACTCGATAATCGGAATCTGCGGACGCGCGTCGACCTCCTGAATATCTTCGAGGAGTTGCACACTTTGAGCACCAAGTGAAAAATTTGGTACTTGAACCTCTGTCACGCTCCCTGCCGGAATTAACTTCCGGATTGATCGAGCTTCTACAGTGGTGAGCACTTGGGGACTATGCGTCGTCACAATGAATTGCGTGTTTGGAAACACCTTCAAAAGATCGGGAACAATCTTTTGTTGCCAACGCGGATGTAGGTGCAGATCCACTTCATCAATCAACACTATGGCCTCCGCCTCCAATGGATTTTTCATTACGCTAGGCGGATTGGCTTCGACCATTCTGCAAGCCAAATCTGCAACCATTGCAAGGGTTGTCCGATATCCATCGCTAAGTTGGTTTAGGTCAAAAGTTATAGTCTTTTTTGAAGACTCTTTCTTGTCAACAACAAATCTCAGCGGGCGCACAGTCGTACGCGGATTCGTGAAATCTTCAAAGAAGTTTTCTATTGCGTGACGCACGGCATTAAGTTCTGGATCACGATATGCAAATGATTGCATTTCTCTCTGAGTCAGCACCTCTTCCGTTTCTTTTGCATGAAACCACTCGAAAACGCGCTTGAAATTTGCGTTCGCATTCAAAGCGCCGTCGAAACAATCGAATCGCGCAAATTGAGTTCGAAAATTTCTACGCCGAAGCGGGGTCTCAAACACTGCGCGGTCGGTGCCGTAGTACGCGATCAACGGCATCCGATAGTCCAATTCATCTAATTCGGCAGCCACAATTGCGTCGGCGAATCGGTCGATCTCTTTGAAGGCTCCCCGGCCCGGAACAGGTATCGGTGCATCCTTGTGAAAGAGGAAGCGAGTTTTGGCGGACCCATCTCTGAGTCGGCTGCGGGAGGCGTACAGTGTTGGGGTAATTCTGTCGTCGACCCCGCTGAGATACTTTGCCTCTGCTTCGATATTGAGTTCAAGCCAAGCGCGAAATCCAGGGGCGCTTCGGTTGTTGGATACGATCCGGAGATCCGCTTCGCTTAGCGCAATACCCTTTATCCCGGGCAATTTCGACAGGAAACGGCCGAACACCTGACTAATTGCGTCAAGCACGCTCGTCTTTCCTTCTCCGTTGTCACCCACAAGCACCGTCACATTCGGCTCAAAAGTAAGGTCGAGGCGCTGATGCGATCTGAAGTTCTGGAGGATAAGGCGATCTAATTTCATATCGTGAGGGCGTGCCAATAGGCCGTCAGGTCGTAGCGCGCATTCTACCGACTGTTCGCATCCCAGCTGGGTACAACTGCAAGCAGTCCCAATTCACTCGCGCGCCCCCTGCTACGTCTGCATCTAGTCGATCGGGCAGTTGCCCAAGTGCGCTGCAGAAAAGCGCATACGGCTCCATCATGAGTGCAGTCGATCAATGACCGCACTCACATGGATTTCTGTCACTACTACGCTGGCGTCAGAGATAATCACTCGCCAAGCTCCCCGCAAATAAGCTTCGCGCCGTTACATCGCCACCGTTCAGCGTTTCAATGGCCGCTCGAACGTCGTCGCGCGTCAAGTCAAGCCGACGTAATTTGCCGCTTACCTCGGCCACAGCTTCGATACGACGGTAGGCCGTCCCATGGGTTTGCGCATACTGCGCAAGCCCACGCAATTTCGGGATCGCATCGCTAAACTGCGTGCCATGCGGATCCACGAGATCCGCGACCACAGTTCCGTCGTCGAGCGCAGCAAAGAAGATGAAGTCCGGGCGGACCATCCGATATTGCCCGTCAGACAGGTAGGCCACTCCCAACGACGATTGACCCGGCTGCTGCGGGTTGCGATACCAGAAGCGGAAGTCCTTGCGGCGGGATTCGGTCTCAAGCACCGTTGTCTCCCAAGCGTTCAGTTCGGCCGGATACCCACCGCCCTTAACGCAGAGCAAATGGTTCTTCCACATCGGTAGCTCCGACAGTGTGTCGCCATCACGAGCCTTCGTCGGCTCAAACCGCGCTTCCGGCTTGATCAACTCCACGTCCTGCGGATCCGCGCTCATCTCGACGATCTGACGGTACGATTCCTTGCGGTCGTCATTCAACGCCTTAATCTGTGCTCCGTATTGCGTCATCCACATCTTCACTAGGCGATCAGCCGCGCTGTCAAAGTAAGTTTGGAGTTCGGTCACAAGGCCTAGGCCGGCCACGGTGACGCGCGCTTCAACGATAGCTTCTAGGAACTCCTCGGGATCTTGATTCGGATCGGCCACTTTGTAGGCGAGATGATCAACGTAGGTACGTGCGATGTCAGGCATAAGGATATGCGTCGCGCGTCGATAAACATCGGCGATGGCCGCAGCATCAGCATCTTCTTCCCACAACTGGTTGAAGCTCTTGGCTTTGTCTCGCAGATCCGCCCGGACGGTCCGCCCGTCCACCGTCTGCACCGTCTCGCGCCTGGCCTCGATTGTCTCCCGATTGTCTCCCTGAAACTTGTCGAGTGCTTCGTGCAATGCTGCATGGGCCAACTTGCCCGCGTTCGGCAGAATCCCGTCCGATGCCAACTCGTGCGCCAGCGCAGTAAGGCGCTTGGCTGGCTTCGCGCCACGTTGCGGACGGGTCTGCGACGGCAGGGCCTCGAATGCTTGCCACACCGATGGAGGCGCGTCGGGATTTGGCTTGACCTCAACGTAATCGATCAGGATACGACCCGGGGTCGCTGCCTGCGTATCGTCGCCGCTGATCAACGCATCGACTACGCTCATTGCTGTTTTTCGGTCGAACTTCGGCAGCAAACAGTCGACCGTGTTCAATCTTTCGTTACCGGGGATGCGGCGAGCAAGAGGCGAACGCACCATGCGACCAAGCAATTGCGTAATGTGTGTGCGATCACTGGCTGCGCGGAACGACACCATCACTTCGGCACGCGGGCAATCCCAACCTGTGCTGATCGCGTCTTTGGCGACGAGGACTCGTACCCAGTCTGATTCCTGAACTCGCTGCGGCTCGATGTGGGGTACGTCACGGTTGCCGAAGCGCAGCGTGGTGTGGTCCCCGAACACATGTGCCACGCTGCCGGGCGGTAATTCCGGATAGCGTGCATAGATGGTGTCCAGCGCGCGTCCGATCTCGTTCGGATCCGGCGTGTTCGGCACCTGCAATACCATCAGCGGGAGGACTGTGTGTGATTCGTCCTGCTGCTTTGCGTACTCGCTCCACGCTTGCGTGGAATCCTTCAGCTTGTCGGTCGCACGACGGACCAATACTGTATCGAACTCGCCAGCCTCTTCCGGAATGTCGAGCAATATCGTGTCTTTGATCAGGCCGGATTCCTGTACCTTCGTCGTGTCCACGGTCACGTTATCCAGCTTCACGCGTTTCGCGGCGCCTTCCATTGCCTTGTTGAATCGATCGACTGTAGCGGATATGCCTAGGACGACCGGAATGCCGGGCACGCCACCGGCGCCGTTGATCAAACGAAGGACGATGGTGCTTTTGGCATTCTGGCTGGCCGTAGTGGAATTGCCCATGCCACGGTGCGCTTCGTCGAGCACCAAGTACAGAGTCAGGTCCGGATCTTCGATGGTGTTCTGGATGGTGTCCCAGATCGTATAGGCCCGCAGATCCGGACGGGTTTCGGGCAGCAGGTCGCCCGCTTTTGCTTGGAGTTCTTCCTGATCGAAGCCGCGCACTAACAAACTGTTTTTGGCCAACTTCTGTGTATTGAGGAAGTAAATCTTCCCCGCTTCAAACTTGAACCGATTGAATGTGTTTTCAACGACAACCATGTCGGTGTGGTTGATACGGTCGCTGGCTTCCATCAGTCGGAAGCGGGTCTGCTCGTTCAGAGACGGGTCATCGCTGAACCAGATTACGACGGCACCGGCATCAGGCTCGAAGCCGAATTCCTCGTCCCCGTGGAACAGCGCCTCGAACGCCGCAGCGGCCATGACAGTCTTACCTGCGCCCGTGACGGCGGTGAGCGAGAAGGCGGTCTTGTCCCTCTCACCGCGCCAGTACCTACGTGCCTTGCCGAGATTGGCCAAGGCTTCGCGAACGGCATCGCGCTGGTATTCCTTGAGAGTGAACTTCATCCGTCAGTCTCCGTGGGTAAAGCTGAAGTTGGTCAAATAGGATTCGTAGAGGCGCACCGGTTCGACACCGTACGGCAGACGGCGTGCTATCGCTTGATAGCGCCGGTCGTCGTCAGTGACGATGTAAGCTATGGTGATGCTGCTGGCCAGCTTGACCGCCTTGATGAAGGGAGTCGCTGCGTCCACGTCGGTCAACACACCGTAGGCATCCACGACGGCCCAACCATCGCCGGGCAACTTGTCGATGCGTTGACCGCGGGCTCCGGCCCGCAACCAGAGCAGCGGGGCAATTCGGCCAAAGGCTAAGCCGTGGCTGACGGCGACGGGGGTTTCGTAGGTCAAAGTGAAGAACTCGGCGTTCTCCTCGAAGCCATCGGCCATCGGGAATTCGTCGATGAACTTGTAGTCGCCCTTGATGGCTTGGCCATCCGGAGTCTGTCCGGTAATTGCAGCTTTGACGCGTGGCTTCGTGATGAAGTCGCAGATGCCGTAGTGCTCCCATTCTGGATCGCCGGGGCGCAAGCTCCTTTCTCTCAATGCCTTCTGCTCGTCCGCTGCCACCTCGTTGTTCGTCACCGAGATGCACTGGCGGCGTCCATCGTCTTGGCGGTTCAGGCGCATAACAGCGTGGGCCGTCGTGCCTGATCCCGAGAAGAAATCAAGTACGATCGCGTCTTTTTTCGATGCGATTACCGCGCGCAGAGCATCTTCAACCGCATACAATGCTTTGGGGAAGGGAAACGAGCGTCCTGGCAGCAATGCCCGCAGAAGCGCGCTCCCATGCATGCCTGCATTGTGAGCTGCCCTATTCCAAACAGTTTTAACGATGGCGCCGCCGTTGCTACCGCCCTTTGCCACAACTTGGCCCCGCTCCCCGGTACGCTCAACTTGTACTGTGCCGGCTTCGATGGCGTTCGTTGTTCCTGACATTAGATACTTGATGGACCAAGTGCCACGCTTTTCGTCCGGTGCGGTCGCGTAGGCAAAGCCTTTGTCGACAAGCCTCATCAAGCCTGGACCATCCTTTCTCCAGATACCAAGCCGACCGTCGGTTCTAACGGGCCACGCTGCATCTAAACCCCTAATCATCCTTGGACGCGTAGTTTCGTCGGCCCCGTCAAATGGTGCCCCGACACCTTTTATCTCGCCGGACTGCGGATCAATCAAGACCGGATAGCAGAGATTAGGTCGGAGTTGGCGGTACCACGTATTGCCTCGGCGCAGCAGGGATTCCCACGTCAAGCTTTCGGAATTTGCGGATGTTTCGGTAAGAAGATTGTCCGCCACACGGCAAGGCGATGCAGCACCGAAAAACGCAAAGAACGCATACTCCTCAACCCGAGAGAGGAGGCCTCGGGACGTACCGCTCGGATTGATAACGATGGTGCACATTTGAATTGCGGCTTCCGGGAACACTTGCTCAAGAAGCAGACCCAGTCGATGCACTTCCTTCTCATCTATGGTGATGATGAGCACGGAATTGTCCGGGTTCAGCAGTTCCTTCGCGGTCAGTAAGCGCCGCTCGATCATTGCCAACCACTTGCTATGGCGATATAGATCGTCGCCTTCGACGTAATCGTTGTTGTACTTCCAGTCCTTCGCCCCCGTGTTGTACGGCGGGTCTATATAGATCGCGTCGATTTTGCCCCGGTGTGTGTAGGTCAACGCATTGAGGACGTGATAATTCTCACCGTTGATGACGCTATGGAACGGCTTGTCACCGCCGCGCTGGACCTTACCGGTACTGACAAGGCCAGGGTGTATCGTGTCGCTGAACTCGGCCACCACCATTAAATCATCCAGCGCAACCGTCTGTGTCTCGATACTGCCGAGACCCTGCAGAACCAAATCGGCTTGCTTCGTGGTCTTGTGGATGGCCTTTACCTGCCACAAACGGTGATCGTCGACCTTGACGGTACCGCGCGGCGGCAAAACTCGGACCTTGTCTCCCTTACGGACAGGACGCTGGGGCAACTCAACGGCTTCGGGGCGGTGGCGTTCGAAGTTCAGTCCAAAGGGCAAGCGCGAGGACAGAGCCTTGATCTCTCGATCAAGATCGGCACCTAATTTTTGATCTTTGGCTTTGGCTTGGGCAATCAGGTCGGTCAACCGAGACACGGACAACTCCTTGACGAAGTCCGCAATGATGCCAGAGGGGCAGACCCGCTGGGGAATTTGCTGTTCGCCCGGCATGTTTCATACGCACGACACGATATGCGGGACACCCCCGAAAAAGCGAGGGTTCATTTGCGCGCCGTCGGCCTGCATCCTCTCTATACCCCTGAACGACTAAGCAATCGCCACATGCAATCCTTGGGGAGGATGGCAACTCTAGTTGTAGGAGCGGGCATTTGGCTTAGATTCGGCGCGAAAACGTACCATAAGTAGTACGCGAAGATGTCCGTCCTATAATCGCCTCGCGCACGTCAAAGTCTGCTCGGGGAAGTCGTTGCGGGGCCCACGCATGATGCGCGCTTAACGCCGGGCAGACACACCGAAAGAGCGTGTCTTGCCGGTGCCATCCCGATTCGCTCGAGCGTCGCGGATAGCAGTTTAAACAGCACTATGCTGTTGACTCATTCAAGACGCTTCGCAAGGTCTTCCGCTCGGGGATGGTAGTAGCGCATGAGCATGCGTGGGTCCTTGTGCCCAGTAATCTTCGTCAGTTCGTGCATTGGGAAGATGGAAGCCAAGCGTGAAGTGGCTTCGTGCCGCAAGTCATGAAATCGGAGGTCAGTCAGGAACTTACTATCCGGTCGTTCCTTGGTCGTCTTGCACTCCTCGACGTACAGATTGCGGGCGCGCGTTACGGCTCGTTCGAACGCCCTGGTGATGGCGTCACCGCGTATCTCGAATATCCGCCCAAAGTCTGCGTTCTCGTCGTCATTCGCTTTCTTTTTGACGTGAGCAGCGGCATCTTTCAGGGATTGTAACAAGGCCACGGCACGCGACGACAGGGGCACGTCGCGCGTGCTGCCGTTCTTTGTGGCCGGCAGATGAGCCACGCGACGCTTGAGATCAATGTGCTCCCATCGCATTGCCACAATCTCGCCTCGACGCATTGCAGTTTCGACCGCCAGCCAGATGATAGGTGGCAGGAGCGCGGAGCCGCTAGCCGCCACAACGCGCTCAAGTTCACCATCTTGTGCGCCACGATCCGTCTCGGCATCCTCCGTGCCCGACGCGTCGTGGGCAGGATCGCCAGCGGTAATCCGGCGCGTCCGCGCATTGTTTGGCTGGGGCTTTCGCACAAGCTCTACAGGATTCGAAAGGCTTTCCAAACCCCACTCTTTACGGGCGATGCTGAATACATGAGATAGAACTGCCAAGCGGCGCAGCACAGTGGCTGGCTTGTAGTCTTGTAGCCACCGATCCCGTAACCGAGCCACGTCAGCGCTGCGGATCGCTGCGAGTGGCCGCTTGGATATGTCCTCCATTCTGCAAGCACGCAACACAGATTCTTCCTGCGCAGCCCCTTTCTTGGTTGGCACCACCTCGGTCTCGTACCGAGTCAATGCTTCATGGAGCGTTGTCGTCTCAGCCTCGCCACGACTGACCCACACGCCCCGTGACATTTCCGACTCGATCATGTTGGCCCACGCTTCGGCCTCAGCTTTGGTCTCGAAGGTCTTGCTCTGCGCCGGATAGCCGCGCCTGCGTATCTGTGCTTCCCATTGATAGGGGCCGCGCTTGCGAAAAGTTGCCATCAGTCGCGCTAGTCGGTTGTCAGTGTGGCAATATTGTGGCGAATAAACTCAAAAATGGCTACAAAGCTTGTAAAATATGGTGGTGATTTGACATTCGCAATGCGAAGGTCGGGAGTTCGATCCTCCTCCTCCCACCAAACAGCCATATCAAAGCCCTGCAAGTCCAAAGACTTGCAGGGCTTTTTCTTTTCCACTCAAAGGCCTAAACCCTGAGCGATGCAATCCGGGAGCAAAGTCGCATCCGCAGCGCCAAAGCTTCGTTACGAGCCATCAACCCGCATCCAGCGGCCTCGAACGTGTGCGGGCAGCTTTCTGCCGCAGAGTGGATGGATCGCGCCCGAGCAGGTTGCCATTCGTTTACTCGCTGGCCGGCGGTTCTCGCCTAACGGCGAGAACGTGCGAGGCGTGCGGCTTGCCTACGGCAATCTCGACGAAACCGAAATGGCCGCTGCACTCGCGCGGCTCGGCGGCGCTGTTCGATATTCGCGCTGATGCAAGGAAGCCGAGAGGAAGCGATTGATCTTCCAACGCTCCCCGCATGCGCGTCTGCGACGCAACACGCCTCCGCATGCTTGCGCCGCCCACCCTGGCACCGCGCTTAGTCAGAGAAAAACGCTCAAAACCGATCCCACCCGTCATCCGCCCCGACCGCCACGGCTGCCGTCGCCATTGCGGCAAGCGGCGCGGCAACCGGCGCGGGCGTCGCGCGGACGGCGCGCCGGACAGGCGCAACAGCCGATTCGCGTCGCTGTATTTCCTTATGCACGGGAACAGCAGAACCAGAAGCCATTGCCGCATCGCTATTCAGAATCTGAAAGAATGCCACCGCCTCGTTCAACTGCTGGCCCTGATCTTCCATCGACCGCGAAGCTGCCGCCGCTTCTTCTACCAAAGCGGCATTCTGTTGCGTGACGTTGTCCATCTGCGTGATCGCGAGATTGACCTGCTCGATGCCACGGCTTTGTTCGCTCGATGCCGCCGCGATCTCCGACATGATATCCGTCACCCGAGCCACCGCCTGGGTGACTTCGGCCATCGTCTTGCCGGCTTCACCCGCGAGCGCCGAGCCGTCGCGGATCTTGTCCACGGAGCTCGCAATCAGGTCTTTGATCTCCTTGGCTGCGCTCGATGAACGCTGCGCCAGGCTTCTGACTTCGCTCGCGACCACCGCGAAACCGCGACCCTGTTCGCCCGCGCGTGCAGCTTCGACGGCCGCGTTGAGCGCAAGAATGTTCGTCTGGAACGCAATGCCTTCGATAATGCCGGTGATGTCGGCGATCTTGGTGGAGCTGTCGCTGATGTCGTGCATCGTGCTCACCACCTGGCCGACCACTTCGCTGCCTTTCTGCGCGACCGACGAAGCATTCGTGGCCAGCATGCTGCCCTGCTGCGCATTGTCGGCGTTCTGCTTGACGGTGGAAGTGAGCTCTTCCATGCTCGACGCCGTTTCCTGCAGCGACGCAGCCTGCTGTTCGGTACGCTGGCTCAGGTCCATATTGCCCGCGGCGATCTGGCGTGCCGCGCCGGCAATACTCGTGCTGCTGTCGCGCACGCGTGCGACGATCGTCGTCAGCCGTTCGTTCATCTCGCGCAGGGCGCTCAACAGCTTGCCGGTTTCGTCGCGGCCGTTCACGGTGATGCGCGTGCGCAAATCGCCTTCCGACACGGTGCGCGCAACGTCGATCGCCT
Source organism: Paraburkholderia sp. RL17-383-BIF-A (assembly GCF_046028015.1). Lineage (NCBI taxonomy): Bacteria > Pseudomonadati > Pseudomonadota > Betaproteobacteria > Burkholderiales > Burkholderiaceae > Paraburkholderia > Paraburkholderia sp. RL17-383-BIF-A. The sequence continues at coordinate 206,825 of NZ_JARESR010000003.1, forward strand.
GGCGCAACGGTCCGGTAACGGCGCGCGTGATCAGCACGCATGCGCCGATCGCGAGTGCCACCGCGATCAGGCTCATCGCGATCAGCAGGTTGCGCTGGTTCTCGTAGTGCGCCGCGTATTCGTTGATCATCTGTTCCTGGCGGCCGTGCGTGTAGTCGGCATACGCGTTGGTCGCGCGAATCAGCGCGGCGAGCAGCGGCCGGCATTGATCGTCCATCTTGACGATCGCTTCGTCGCGTTTGTTGTTCAGCGCGAGATTGACGATGTCGGTGGCGACCGGTCCGTACGCGGCCTCCACCCGATTGATCTCGGCGACGAGGCTGCGCGCTTTCTCCGAGGTGTCGGTCGCGGCGGCGATCAAGTCGTTGAGCTTCTTCAGATTGGTTTGCACATCTTCATGTGCGCGCAGCACGTCGGCTTTCTCGAGGTCCAGATCCTGAGGTTTCGTTACGAGCACGAGATTGCGCGCGGCGATGGCCCGGCGGTCGACGGCGGTTCGCACCTGCACCGCCATGTCGGCGCGCGCGTTGATGCCGTGCACGAAGCCGGAAAATCCATCGGTTGAGTCGCTCAGCGCCTTCAGGGAAAGCGTGGAAACCGCGACGACGATAAGAGACAGCATGCCGAAGCCGGCAATGAGTTTGGCTTTGATTGTGAGGTGCTTCAATGTCATGATTTTTCTCCAATAACGAAACGTGAATGCTTCGCAATGGACTCTCAGGTCCGGGCATGGGAGCGTCTGTGTGGCCGTCGTACATGGCGGCGGCCCCGCGCTGTTTACCGCTTCCGTGTCTCATGTCGAATGCATGACTTGCCGCATCGACGTAAGACGCAAAAGAGGCATCCCATTCACCGAATATCGGATCGCAACGTCAAATCCTGAAGGCTAATCGGGTATAACACTAGAAAGTTTGCGCACGATGACCGAAGAAACGCACAATTTCGTGCCGATTGAATAATTTGGTCATTGAGTGAAAGGCTCGGATTACACTTGCGTCTCTTGTCGGCGTTCTGAACGCGGACGGAGGACATGGCAAAAACCCGCCTTGCGGATCGTTCGGCGCGCCACAGCGTCTGGTACGCTACCGGTTCACGGTACGCGCCAGCCCGGACGCGGCCTTCCTGCTCACGCGCGCGGGTCCGCGCCTGCTCGAACGAAAAACCATGGTGACGAGCCGACCGAACATCGTGATTGCGATCAGCATCGTGCTAGCTAGCGCGATTCTCGCGATCGCCGTGTGGGTGCTGGCGCAAATGCGCGACGACGCATTGCGGCGCGCGCAGGATTCCGTGTTCAACGTGTCGTTGCTGGTAGAGCGCGACGTGTCGCGTAATCTCGAGATCTACGACCTTTCGCTGCGCGCGGTGATCGATGGGCTGAAACAGCCCGGCGTGCTCGACCTGAAGCCGGCACTCCGCCAGATGGTCCTGTTCGACGGCTCGGCAAGCGCGAAAGACATGGGTTCGATCCTCGTAACCGACGAGGCCGGCAACGTCAGGTTCGACTCACAGGCCTCGCCACCGCGCCAGATCAATCTCGCCGACCGTGATTACTTCAAGGTGCAGCGGGACTCTCCCAATGCCGGCCTGTTCATCAGCCACCCGTTCATGCCGAAAGTGAGCGGCAAAGACGTCAGCATCGCGCTGAGCCGGCGGATCACGCGGCCGGACGGCAGTTTCGGCGGCGTGGTGGTGGGCACCATGCGCCTCACGTATTTTCGCAGACTGTTCGCCGGCATGAATCTCGGCGCCGGCGGATCGATGGCGTTGATGCTGAACGACGGCACGATGCTGATGCGGCGTCCGTACGATCCGAAAATCATCGGCATCAATCTGACCGGCACTTCCAATTACTCACGCTTCACCCAGCAGCCGAGCGGTGACTTCTTCGGCACGGCGGCGATCGACGGCGTCGAGCGCTGGTACGCGTTCCGTCATATCGACATGTATCCGTTGATCCTCGACGTCGCGCTGTCCACGCACGACATTTACGTGGAATGGCGGCGCCGTGCGTGGATCATTGGCTCGCTGATCGGCGCGCTCGACGTGACGATTATCGCGCTGGCTATGCTGTTCTCCCAGCAACTGCGCCATCGCCGCGCGGCGGAAGAAGAGTTACGCGTGCTGGCCCGCACCGACGGGCTGACCGGCCTCTTCAATCGCCGCACCTTCGAGGAGCAGGCGGAAGAAGAGTGGCGCCGCGCGCAGCGCAACGCGTGGCCGTTGTCGATGCTGCTGATCGACGTCGACAGTTTCAAGGGTTTTAACGATCTGTACGGCCATTCGGCGGGCGATGAAGCGCTCATTAGCGTGGCCCGCTGTATTGCGCAGAGCGTGCGGCGCCCAGGCGACACGGCGGCGCGCTATGGTGGCGAAGAGTTTGCCGTGCTGCTGCCGGATACCGACGAAACCGGCGCAACCCATATCGCGGAGAAGATTCGCGCCGCGATTCAGGCGCTCCAGCTTCGCCACGTGGCGAGCTCGCACCATGTGCTCACCGTTAGCATTGGCGTCGCGACTGCGCTACGCGACACATTCGCCACGAGTCGCGCCCTCGTGAATGGTGCCGACGAAGCTCTCTACGAAGCCAAAGACGCAGGCCGCAATCGCGTGCTGCGCTACCACGCGACCACCCGTGCGATGCGTGTGATCCGTGCGACGCCCGGCTCTGCCTCTGCAGCGGAATCCGTCACCCAAGCAAAAAACTCCACCTGACGAATCTGGCGATGCTTCGATTGCGCGATGCAGATTGCTCGACGCGTCGTGCGCTGTCGGAGAGGACAAAGATCGCCAAGGACGTGCCGCGCAGGCGCCGCTTTCGCAACACACGCGTGAACGCCAACGCGTAAGCGCGCTTGCGCGAGCAACAAATCGTACTGACAAAAAAAACCGCTCACGCTGGGGGAGCGTGAGCGGAAAAGTCGGAGAGTTACAACATCGCATGCGCTTGCTCATGGGGATCAACGCAGCAGGCCAAGTCTAAGTGTCCGCCGCCGCCCCATAAATCAGACAAATCCCAATCGTGGCGTCAACTTGCCGATCGTCCGGTCTTTTGCGATCCGGCCCAGTCCCTTCGGCATCGCTTACAACATCCTGTCCCGGTTATTCCTGACATTTCGCGCATCAAGTCGCGGTGACGGCCGCCGTAAATGAGGTGGGAGCGTCGCTGCGCAGCCAGAAGGTCGCGAAATACTTCGCGATGGCGCGGCGACTCGAGCGTCCCGTCGTGACTCGTGAAGGATGGTGAAATGAAGTGGTTCGACCGCATGCCTGTGTTCAGGAAACTGCTGCTGGCGTTTTCCGTTGTGATTGGTTTTTGCGTCGTGATCGGCGTGACTTCGCTGAGTACGCTGTCGTCGATGCACGACATTACCGAGGCGATCGGCAATAAACACATGAACGGCCTCTATTGGATGGAAGAGGCGAACCGCCACAAGATCGACTCCGATCTGGCCGCCGCGAACCTCGGCTATGCGGCCGACGACGTCGGCCGTCAAAAGTTGAAGGACAGCATTGTCGGCTCGCTCAAGGAAATGCACGGCGGCTACGACCAGTACCGCGCGACGATCGGGACGAGCAAGGGTCAGGCCATGTTCGACGACGTGCTGCGCGCGTCGGCGGCGTGGGAAGGCATCGTGCATCAGCAGATCGGTCTCGAACCGGTTCCGGCCGGCGTCGACAACAACGAACTCGTGCGTCGCGCGATTGCGTCGAGTGAGGCGCTGCGCGATCGCATCATGGCGCTGATCGACTATCGCCGCGAGCAGGCCAACGCAGCGCAGCAGGAAGCCTCCGCCGGCTATCAGCACATGCGCATCGTCATGAGCGTGCTGGTGCTCGGCGCGATCGTCGCGGGGATGCTGCTCGCCATGGTGATCGCGCGCCGTCTGTCCGCGCAACTCGGCGGCGAACCGGATTACGCGATGCAGATCGCCAACCGCATCGCGGACGGCGACCTGAGCGTGCGCGTCGAGACCCGCACCGGCGACACCCACAGCCTGCTGTTCGCGTTGCGCAACATGCGTGAGCGGCTGGCCGGCATCGTGTCGGGCATCAGCGAATCGAGCGAGTCCATCCTGATGGCGTCGGGTGAAATTGCGCAGGGCAATACCGATCTGTCGCAGCGCACCGAGGAACAGGCCGCCGCGCTGCAGGAAACCGCGTCGAGCATGCAGGAGTTGACCTCGACAGTGAAGATGAACGCCGAGAACGCGCAGCAGGCGGGCGGCGTCGCGCACGGCGCTTCGGAAGTGGCGGCGCGCGGCAGCCACCTCGTCGGCGACGTGGTCGAAACCATGCGCGAACTGGCGGCCGGCTCGAAGCGCATGACGGACATCATCGCGGTGATCGAAGGCATTGCGTTCCAGACCAACATCCTCGCGCTCAACGCGGCGGTGGAAGCGGCGCGCGCCGGCGAACAGGGGCGCGGCTTCGCGGTGGTGGCGGGCGAAGTGCGCTCGCTCGCGCAGCGCAGCGCGGTGTCGGCCAAGGAGATCAAGGAGCTGATCGAAAGCTCGACGGCGCGCGTGGGCAGCGGCGCCGAACTGGCCGAGCGGGCCGGCCAGACCATGGCTGAAGTCACGCACGCGGTCAAACGGGTGACTGACATCATGGGCGAGATTTCGTCGGCGTCGCAGGAGCAGAGCACCGGCATCGAAGAGGTCAACCGCGCGGTCGCGCAGATGGACGACGTGACGCAACAGAACGCGGCGCTAGTCGAGCAGGCGGCTGCCGCAGCGGCGTCGATGGCGGATCAGGCGCGGCAGCTGCAGGCGGCCGTCACGGTATTTTCGCTGGAAGCCCGGCACGGCTGAACTTGCCAGGCCTGGTGGCACTCCGTACACTCGCGCGTAATTCCTGGGCGACGCCTTGTTCCGGCGCCGCGCCACCATAAATAGCGCCGAACAGAGGAGAACCCCCGCCATGGCCGATTCCTACTTCCCCCGTTGGCGTGCGCAGCCCGCACCGGCCGAGGGCCGCATCGTCGGCACCGACGAGCGGCTCGCGTGGCCGCAAATGTTCGCAATGGGCGTGCAACACGTCGTCGCGATGTTCGGCTCGACTGTGCTCGCGCCGTTGCTGATGGGCTTCGATCCGAACCTGTGCATCTTCATGTCGGGCATCGGCACGCTGTTGTTCTTTGTGCTGGTGGGCGGGCGCGTGCCGAGCTATCTCGGCTCGAGCTTCGCGTTCATCGGTCTCGTGATCGCGGTGACGGGGTACGGCGGCCACGGGCCGAACCTGAACATTCCGTTGGCGCTCGGCGGGATCATCGCGTGCGGCGTGGTGTATGCGGTGATCGGCCTGATCGTGTCGGCGGTCGGCACCCAATGGATCGAGAAGCTGATGCCGCCGGTGGTGACCGGGGCGATTGTCTGCGTGATCGGTTTGAATCTGGCGCCGATCGCCGTGCACGGCGTGAGCGGCAGCAACTTCGATTCGTGGATGGCGCTGGTCACCGTGCTGTGCGTGGGCGCGGTCGCGGTGTTCGCGCGCGGCATGCTGCAGCGTCTGCTGATTCTGGTCGGCCTGCTGATGGCGTATGTGATCTACGCGATCGTCACGAATGGCCTCGGCATGGGCAAGCCGATCGATTTCGCCATCGTCGCCAACGCCGCGTGGTTCGGTATGCCGCACTTCACGGCGCCCGTTTTCAACATGCAGGCCATGACCTTGCTCGCGCCGATCGCGGTGATCCTGGTGGCGGAGAACCTCGGGCACATCAAGGCGGTGAGCGCGATGACGGGCCAGAATCTCGACCGCTACGTCGGCCGCGCATTCCTCGGCGACGGACTCGCGACGATCGTGTCCGGCTTTGCCGGCGGCACCGGTGTCACGACGTATGCGGAGAACATCGGCGTGATGGCCGTCACCAAGATCTATTCGACGCTGGTCTTCGTGATCGCCGCTGTGATCGCGCTGGTGCTGGGCTTTTCGCCGAAGTTCGGCGCGGTGATCCAGACCATTCCCGGGCCGGTGCTGGGCGGTGTGTCGATCGTCGTGTTCGGGCTGATCGCCGTGACCGGCGCGCGCATCTGGGTCGTCAACAAGGTGGACTTTTCCGACAACCGTAATCTGATCGTGGCCGCGGTCACGCTCGTGCTCGGCGCCGGCGATTTCTCGTTGAAGCTCGGCGGTTTCGGTCTGGGCGGCATCGGCACCGCGACGTTCGGCGCGATCATTCTCTACGCTCTGCTGAGAAGGAAGCCGGCACAAGGTCCGGTGGCCTGAGCCTCCTCTCTCGTATCAAGCGGTTCGGCGGCGGCGCGGGCTTCTGTCTCCGTGATGTCTCATGCGGAGAAACGCGCCAGCCGCTGGAACCGCCATCACGCAGCGTCGCGCGTCAGCGCCTGCGCGCCGTCAGCGCAGTCTCTGACAGGTCCACTTCGCGCATCAGCTTGTTCAACGTCTCGTCATTGATCTCCTGAGTGCTGCGCAGCGCGAGCAGTGTCTTGCGCTCGGCTCGCATGGCCGCGAGCTTCATTCTGAACTCCAGCGCATCGGCGCGGCGCGCCAGCTCGCGGGGCTCCTGCTCTTCATCGAGCGTGGCGAGGCGGCGCCGATAGAGGTCCATGACTCGCGCGGTGACATCAGCCGCGTACGCCGAAGCCGATTCATCCAGATCAGCGCACTCGGTGTCGTGCACCTCGTCGACGGCCCGAATCGCCGCTTGCGCGGCCATCGTGCGCGCGAGCAATTCCTCGGCGGCATGCGGATCCTTGCCACGGCGCCAGCCGTTCAGCAACAGCGGCAGCGCCACGACGGCCACCAGCAGCGAAAGCAGAATCACGCCGGATGCGATGAAGATCGCCAGATCGCGGCCCGGCAGCGGGACGCCACCTGGCAACACCTCCGGCAACGACAGCACGCCCGCGAGCGTCACTGCCCCGCGTACGCCGGCCACCGTCGTGATCGTGACCGTGCGCAAACCCGGCACCGCATTCGCCACGCCCTGCTTCGCGGCGCCGCGGCTCGCGAACCAGCGCAGCAGCCACACCCACACGAAGCGCATCGCATAGAGCGCCACTCCCACCGCGGCGATATAGCCGATCAGCAGCCAGACCTGCGCGTTGCTGGTCTCGTGCGCGTCGAGCAATGCGCGTCCGAGAATGTGTGGAAACTGCAGCCCCAGCAGAATGAACACCATGCCGTTGAAGACGAACTCGATCATCGTCCACGTGCTGGTGGCGCGCACCCGTGACGACACCGGTCCGGCGTTCGCAATCGTCGCGTAGTTCATCATCATGCCGGCGGCGACCGCGGCCAGAATGCCGGACAACTCGAGGCGTTCGGCGATCAGATACGCGGCGAACGGAATCAGCAGCGTCATCACGACGCCGGGCGCCGGGTCGCCTTCTTCGGTGAGATTCAGGAAGCGCGCCGACACGAAGCTGAACAGCCAGCTCACTGCCGCGCCGATCGCAAGGCCGCCCGCGGCGATGATCACGAAACTGATCGACGCTTCGCGCAACGAAAACACGCCGGTCAGCGCGGCGGCAATGGCGAACTTCAACGCGACCAGTCCCGACGCGTCATTCATCAGCGCCTCGCCTTCCAGGATGTGCATGAGCCGCCCAGGGATCTTGCCCTTGCCGACGATGCCGGACAGCGCCACCGCATCCGTCGGCGACAACACCGCGGCCAGCGCGAACGCAACCGGCAGCGAGATCGACGGCACCAGCGCATGCACGAAGTAGCCGACCACCAGCACCGTCATGAACACGAGGCCGAGCGCGAGCATCAGGATCGAGCGGCGCGCCATGAAGAATTCGCGCTTGGGAATGCGCCATCCGTCCGCGAAAAGCAAAGGCGGAATGAACAGCATCATGAAGATTTCCGGGTCGAACGTGACGTGCAGCCCGAGCTTCGGCCATGCGAGCAACGCGCCGATCGCGATCTGCACGAGCGGCAGGGGCAACGAGACCGGCAAGATGCGGGTGACGACGCCCGAGGCGGCGACGGCGAGCAAAAGAATCAATACGGTAAAGACAATGTCCATCGGTCTATTTCGGGGATATAACGGCGTTGCTTCGGTGATCTTCGCCTATCGGCCATGCGGCGCTTACGAAGTGCAAGGCCGAAGTTTAGCCCGACGACGCCTTGTGCCATCGCCGGCGCGGCACGAGGGCGGCATGAGGGCGTCACGAAGGCGCCACGAAGGCGCCACGAAGGCGCCAAGCCGCGGCGCATGAGCGCCTCGACGAGGTTGCGCACCGTAACGGTGCGCTCTACGCCCACGAGCGGCGCATGCTCCCGTCCGCGTGCGCAATCTTTCGTATAAATTTCATTGGAATGTGCGTCAGCGTGCGCATGGAGCTTGCTTAAGGTATATCGATGACGCACATTTGAGAAACGGCGCCGAGGTTGTTCGCCTCCGCGTTCGGACCGGCCCGGCTCTCGCGTGAGAGGACTGCATGACGATTGCGCAACAGGAAAGAACGGCCAGCGCGCCGCATGGCTTCGAGGTCGAGATGACGTCGGGGCTCGAACGTTTTACGGTGCAGCATGGCGAGCTCACGCTAAGCAGCGTGTTTCAGCCGATTTTCAGTCTGTCGCATATGCGGGCTGTCGGCTACGAAGGGCTACTGCGGGCGCATGACGGGCTCGACCGGCCCGTGTCGCCGCTCGACGTATTCGGCGAAGCCGCGCGCCTCGGCGACGTGCTTCAGGTGGACCGGCTGGCCCAGACGCTGCATCTGGAAAATTTCAAGGTGCTCGGCGCCGAGCGCGAATGGCTGTTCCTGAACGTGCATCCCGGCGCGCTCACCGATCCGTATCTCGCCGCCGCGTTGCTGGCCACGTTGAAGCGGCTCGATTTGCCGCCGCGGCGCATCGTGCTCGAAGTGCTCGAACATCGCGCGGAAGATCTGGAGCGTCTCGCCGACGCCGTGCGCCAGTTCCGCGAGCGCGGTTTCCTGATCGCACTCGACGACTTCGGCGCGGGACACTCGAACGTCGAACGGATCTGGCAATTGAATCCGGATATCGTGAAGCTCGATCGCGTCATGCTGTCGCACGCCGCGCATCGTGCCGACATGGCGACGATTCTGCCGGGGCTTGTCGCGCTGCTGCACGAGGCGGGCAAACTGGTGCTGATCGAAGGCGTGGAAACGGAGCATGAAGCGCAAATGGCGCTCGCCTGCAACGCGGACTTCGTGCAAGGCTTTTTCTTCGGCCGCCCGAACCCGGGCGCGGCCGACGCGCTGCACGCGACCACGTGCATCAGCGAGCTCACCGAGCGGTATCGCGACCAGACCGAAGCACGCGAGCGCCGCAACGCAAGCCGGCTTGCGCCATACTTGCGGGCTTTCGAGCGGGCGGCGGAACGGCTCGCGGCCGGCGAACCGCTCGAGGAAGTGTGCTGGAATTTTCTCGCCCTCGACCATGCGGCCCGCTGCTTCCTGCTCGACGCGAAGGGCAAGCAGGCGGGCCGCAACGTCGTGCTACGCGCCGATCGCGCGGCGCATGAAACACGCTTTCTGCCGCTCGCCGACGCGCAGGGCGCGAACTGGCTGCGTCGACCGTATTTTCGCGATGCGATCAATGCGCCGGAGCGCGTGCATGTGACGCGTCCCTATCTGTCGATCAACGAGGCGTTGCCGTGCGTGACGCTTTCGGTGGCGACGCGTGTCGGCGCGCAGACCTGCGTGTTGTGCGGCGACATTGACTGGGTGGACGAAGAGCATTTTTGAGTGTCCCTAACTGTCGTTGCGCGGCAGCCTCTGAAGGGAGCGCAAAAAAGTTGGGGCGGCCCGGGGCATTTTTGGAGATCATGTCGGTTTCAACGATCTTCAGCCGTGCTCATGTCCGTCCTTCTAGAAGTCATTGCCACGACCGTTGCCGACGCGCGCCTTGCCGCGCAAGCGGGCGCCGACCGTCTCGAACTTGTCACCGCAATGGGCGAGGGCGGCCTGACGCCGAGTCTCGGCTTGATCGAAGCGGTGGTGGCGGCGGTCGAGATTCCCGTGAACGTAATCGTGCGGCCGCATAGCCGCTCGTTCGTGTACGACGCCGACGATTACGCGGTGATGCTGCGCGACGTGCGGGCGGTCAAGGCGGCAGGCGCGAACGGGGTCGTGATCGGCATGCTGAATGGCGCGGGCGAGATCGATCGCGAAGGCCTTGCGCGTGCGATCGACGCGGCAGATGGACTGGCAATCACCTTCCACCGCGCGTTCGACGAAGCGCGTGATATGCGCCAGTCGCTCGACGTGCTGCTCGGTTTCGATGCCGTAACGAATGTGCTGACCTCGGGTGGACAACCTTCAGTTCTGCACGCTGAAGCGACGATCCGCGAGCTGGTGCGGCAAGCGTCCGGTTCGCATTTGACGGTGCTGGCCGGCGCCGGCTTGACGGTCGATGCCGTCGCCGGTTTTGTGAGCAGCACGCAAGTCGAAGCGGTGCATTTCGGTTCGGGCGTTCGCGTGGACGGCAAGGGTCTCGCGCCGGTCGATGCGGCCAGGGTCGCGAAAGTCAGAGCGCTGCTGGACGCATCGCGTAGCTAAATCACCGGGCAAAGAAAATGCCGCTTCGAGATCGCTCCCGAAGCGGCATTGATTCAAGCATGTCCACGTGCAAGGAAAGCGAAGAAAACTACTTCGCCACGACCACCGGAATGCCGCGCAACTGCCCCGCGCCCTTTACCTCTTCGAGCGATTTCCGCACCGATTCACCGGTCGCCGCTTCGATCTGCAAGCGTGCGGCCAGATCGCGCTCGCCACGCTTCACACCCGCCAGATTCGCGAGCTTTACGTGACCATAACCGCGCACGCGGGCGTGCAGGTCGGCGAGCTTCGCCACGTCTTCCAGACTGCCGGCGTTGAGCTTGGCGAACGCGCGTTGCATCGTGGTTTCGTAGTCGCCGGCAAGTTCACGCTCCATCTTGCGCTCCAGCGTGCGGCCGAACGGATCGAGCATCGTGCCGCGCAGGCTGCTGAACTTCGCCAGCGTGCCGAGCACCGGCCACATCCATTGGCCGAAGGTTTTCTTGGCCGGATTCTTGCCGGGTTGCGGGCGCGTGAGCGTCGGCGGCGCGAGATTGAACTTGATGCCGAAGTCCTTGCCGGCCACGCCTTCGAATTGCGCTTCCAGCGCTTCACGGAACGCGGCATCGGTATGCAGGCGCGCCACTTCGTATTCGTCCTTCACCGCGAGCAGACGATAGAACGTGGTTGCCACCGCGCGCGTCACGCGCTCGCTCTTCGTGTCCACGGCGGTCTCCGCGCGGCGTGCCGCATCGACCAGCGCACGGTAGCGCTTCACATACGCCGCGCCGCCGTAAATCTGCAGACGCCCTTCGCGATGCGCGATCAGTTCGTCGAGCGTATCGACGCGCACAGCCTGCTTCGCCAGATGCCGTGCCTGCCACAGCGATTCGAGCGCGGCTGGATCTTGCGCAGCGAGGCGGCCGATCGAAAACGCGAGCTGGTTCATCTGCACCGCGACGTTGTTCAATTCGATCGCGCGCATCATCGCGCCGAACGATACGGGCACGAGTCCAAGTTGCCAGGCATAACCGAGCATCAGAATGTTCGCGCCGATGGTGTCGCCGAGAAAGCGCGTGGCGAGTGCCTGTGCGTCGCATGTCGACATGCGCTCCGCGCCTGCCGCGTGACGCATCTTGTCGATCAGCGCGTCGGCGTGCAGCGTCGCGTCAGGATTGGTCACGAACGTCGCATTCGGAATCGCATGCGTGTTCACGACAATGCGCGTGCGGCCATGACGCACCGTTTGCAGCGCATCGGCGCTTGCGCCGACCACCATATCGCAGGCGAGCAGCACGTCGGCTTGCTGCGTGTCGATACGCACCTGATTGAGCCACTCGTCACGCGCGGCGAAACGCACGAACGACAGCACCGAGCCGCCCTTTTGTGCGAAGCCCATGAAGTCGAGCACCGACGCGCTCTTGCCTTCCAGATGCGCAGCCATGCTGATCAATGCGCCGACCGTCACGACGCCCGTGCCGCCGACGCCCGTCACCAGAATGTCGTACGGCGCGGCGTCGAGATGCGTTGCGGGAATCGGCAAAGCGTCGACGCGTGCGGCCAATGCTTGCGGATCGAATGCGGCGCCCGCGGCTTTCTTCAGCTTGCCGCCTTCCACCGTGACGAAGCTCGGGCAGAAGCCATTCACGCACGAATAGTCTTTGTTGCACGACGATTGGTCGATGCGGCGCTTGCGGCCCAATGCCGTTTCAACCGGTTCGACTGACAGGCAATTGGACTGCACGCCGCAATCGCCGCAGCCTTCGCAGACTTCTTCGTTGATGAAAAGACGCTTGTCCGGATCGGGGAATTCGCCTTTTTTCCGGCGCCGGCGTTTTTCCGCCGCACAGGTCTGGTCGTAGATCAGTACGGTCACACCGTCGGTGTCGCGCAATTCGCGCTGCACGGTGTCCATTTCTCTGCGATGGTGGAACGTGGTGCCCTTCGGAAAAAGGTCGTGATGGCCGTCGTATTTCTCCGGCTCGTCGCTGACCACGACGAAGCGCGATACGCCCTCGGCTTCCACCTGACGCGCGATCTGCGGCACCGAGATGCTGCCGTCCACCGGCTGGCCGCCCGTCATCGCGACGGCGTCGTTATAGAGAATCTTGTACGTGATGGTGGCTTTCGCGGCCACCGCCTGGCGGATCGCCAGAATGCCGGAGTGGAAGTAGGTGCCGTCGCCGAGATTCTGGAATACGTGGCGCGTTTTCGTGAACATGGAGTGCGACGCCCAGTCCACGCCTTCGCCGCCCATCTGGATCAGGCCGGTCGTGTCGCGCTCCATCCATGAAGCCATGAAGTGACAGCCGATGCCCGCATGCGCGATCGACCCTTCCGGTACTTTGGTCGAGGTATTGTGCGGACAACCCGAGCAGAAGTACGGCGTGCGCTTCACGCTGTCCGCCGCGTTCGAGAGAATTTGCGGCGCGACCAGATCGACCACGCGTTCGCGGCGATCGAGCGCGGGCTTGTGCTTCGCGAGCCAGTTGGCGAACACCGGCAGAATGCGCGACGGCCGCAATTCCCCGAGCGAGGACAGCAGCAGCGTGCCGTCTTCGGCGTTCTTGCCGATCACGATCGGCCGCGTGCCTTGCGAGCGGTTGTACAGATAGTCCTTGATCTGCTGTTCAATGACCGGGCCTTTCTCCTCGATCACCAGCACTTCGGACAAGCCGGAGACGAACGCGTCGATCCGCGTCATTTCCAGCGGAAACGACAGGCCGACCTTGTAGATCCGCACGCCGGCCGCTTCCAGATCGGCGACGGTCAGATCGAGACGGCGCAGCGTTTCCATCAGATCCAGGTGTGCCTTGCCGCAGGTCACGATCCCCACGTTCGCATGCGGGCTCGGCGCGATCCATTTGTCGATGCTGTTCACGCGCGCGAAGTGGCGTACCGCGTCGAGCTTGGCGTGCATGCGCGATTCGATCGTCAGGCTCGGCAGATCGGGCCAGCGATTGTGCAGGCCACCCGCCGGTGCTGCGAAATCCTGCGGTGCGGCCCAGTCGGTGCGCAGCGCGTCGAGATCGACCGTCGAGCCCGATTCGACCGTTTCGGAGATCGCCTTGTAGCCGACCCACGCGCCCGAGAAGCGCGACAGCGCCCAGCCGTACAAACCGAACTCGAGCATGTCGGCGATGTTGGACGGATTCACGACCGGCATATGCCAGGCCATCAACGCGAAATCGCTCTGATGCGGCATGGACGACGACACGCAGCCATGATCGTCGCCCGCCACCACCAGCACGCCGCCATGCGGCGACGAGCCGTAAGCGTTGCCGTGCTTGAGCGCGTCGCCGGCGCGGTCCACGCCCGGGCCCTTGCCGTACCACATCGCGAATACGCCCTCGACGGTGCGCTCCGGATCGGACTCCACTCGCTGCGTGCCGAGCACGGCGGTGCCGCCGAGTTCTTCGTTGATGGCGGGCAAGAAGCGAATATCACTCGCCGTGAGCAGTTTGTTCGCTTTCCACAACTGCTGGTCGACCATGCCGAGCGGCGAGCCGCGATAACCGCTAATGAAGCCGGCGGTGTTCAGGCCGCGAGCCTTGTCGGCGGCGCGCTGCATGAGCGCGAGGCGCACCAGCGCCTGCGTGCCGGTCAGGAAGATGCGGCCGCGCGTCGCGGTGAGGTTATCGGATAGCTTGTAATCGGCCAGTGCGGGCGTGCCGTCGATGGGCAGGCGAGCGGTCATGGGGGAGTCTCCGTTGTCGATCGGAGTTGGCGCTTTAGCGCTTACTCCGATCCCATGCAACATAGTTGCGGTTTGCATCCGCGCGCGGTGGTGGGGACCACGAGGTTGGCGCAGCGAAAGAGACTCTATTTTTTAGCGCCGATTAGAGTGAATTATTTCTACTTTGGTCAGCAACCCGCGAAGAGGCGAGAAGAGCCAAGCGTTTTAACGGAGTTTTGAGATAGATCTGCCACGCGGCGGCGGCATTCGGGTATGCCCTGGTGCGTTTCGACCCGCTTACTGCGCCGGCGCCGGCGCTCTCGGGGCCGCAATGGGCGCGTCGTCGAGCGGCACGATTTCGTCGAAATGCGCGTAATCGATATGGCTCACGCCGTCCTGCTCGCTCATGATGTCGGCGAAACGGTGATGCCAGTAGATCTGATCGCACGACCACATGTGGCGCGCCTGCATGGTTTGCGAGGTCGACTCGTCGACGCCTTCCAGCGTGAGAATCAGCGACGTGTCGCGGCCTTCGAGCGTCTCGGCGGTTTCGCCGAACAGCGGACTGCTTTCGTCGATGATGTGCATTAGCGTCCAGCCCAGTTTGAACACGGGGTGTTGATCGCGCAACAGCGTCAGGTCATAGAGCTTGCGCAACGTATAACCTTCGGCGCTGGTCTCCTGGCGCAGAATGCGCAGTTTCGCGCGGGCCTCCGCGATCACGTTCTGACGCGCGTTGGCCGAGCGCACCATCAGCGTCATGCGGCCGTCGATCGGCCGGATCACCGCGTAGCGGGTGAACATGATCTTGGCGTGCGGGCGCGAAAAGCGCGCGAAGATCAGCCCCGTCGCCAACGCGATGCTGGACATGCCGACGAAAATTTCCAGCGTGGCGATCCAGTGCGCGTAAACGGTTTGCGGATGCATGTCGCCGTAGCCTACCGTGGCGAGCGTTTCCACGCTAAAGAAGAATGCACCGCTGAAACCCGCCGGAAACTGATTGGCGATCGGCGCGTCGCCCAGCAGGTAGAGCGTGGCGAACGCGGTGTTGAGCAGCAGGAACAGGACCGCGAGCGACACGAAAAAGGTCGGCCAGCGAACCACGAGAGCGCGGTGATAGAGATCCTGCCAGAGCGGTGTCGGCATGCCGTGCGCGATGACCACGCGATCGTCCAGACGCAATTCGCGGCTGCCGCGCGGGCGGCGTGCCGGCGCGCGTGCTTCGCCATTGCCGAAGCTTGAAGGACGGTCTGTCGGTTCTGTCGCCATTGCAGGGTCGTGGAAATGAAAACGGCCAAAGCGTAGCACGCCGTTTTGGCCACGGAGCGTGGTTTTGGGCGGGTGCGCGGGCGCTTGAAAGGCGAGCCGCGCGGCGGGCTGCCGCGTGCGACTCTTACGTCAAGGCACGGCGTACTGCCGGGCACTGAAATGATCGCGCAACCTTGTCATTAACGCGAAAGCCTGCGCGGTTCGCACTCACGGAAACGCGCGCGGTTTGGGAATGCCCGCACCGTGTTCGATATCGTCGACAGCTTGCTGATGCGCGGCCGCGACAGCTTCGGTCGCGGCGCCGTAACCGTTGTCGCCGCCGACCGTCGTCCACGGTTTGACGGCTTTCTCGCGATGGCGGATTTCGTATTCCGCATCCCAGCGAGCACCGCTGAGTTCGAGCGGGCGGACGTGAATCGAATACACGCCGTAGAGAAAGAGCTGTTCAGCCATGACCGCCTCCGGCCAGTTAGTCCAGGGTGGCGCAACGCGAACGCAAAGAGCAAACGCAAGAAGCAAACGCGAAAAGCGCGGCGCCGGTCTGCCTAGAGTTCGATTTCCCCGAGAATGCGATGAGCAAGCGCCTTGGCTTCCTCGAGGGCTTCCTCAGGCGTGGACGAAGTGGCGTCGACTTCGTAGACCGTGGTTTCCTGGTCGGCGGTTGCGTCGCCTTCGTCGCGCGAGAGGGTGACCACGCCCTGCCAGGTATCGCTATCTATTTCGCGTATCGAGGCAATGGCCGTGTAGATGCCTTTGGTGTAGGTGATGTCGTCCATGGCGTCGCTCCATCTTCCAAAGGTTTCGGTTTTTTCATCCTAGCACGATGTCGGCGCCGGGGTTCTCCACCCTGCCGGCGCGCGCTGCCAGTGACAATGCGCGCCGCACAAGGCAAGCGGATTACAGGAGCGCCACGACTTCATCGAGCGACGGCGCGTGCGCGCCGGCGTGGCGGCACGCAGCCGCGCCGGCGGCCAGCGCGAACGCGAGGTGCTCCGGCCACGCGCGCTGCGGCGCGGTCATCAGGCTGAACAGCAGGCCGCCGATCGACGCATCGCCCGCGCCGACCGTGTCGACCACCTCGACGCGCGGCGGCCGCGCCTCGGTCACCATCGCGCCGTCGATCAACATGGCGCTCTCCGGCCCGCGTGTGACCAGCACGGTGGCGGCGGGATTCATGGCCTGCAGCTGCGCAAGTGCGCTGGCTTCGTCGTCGGTTTTGAACAGCAGGCGCAAGTCTTCGTCCGACACCTTGATCAGATCGGCGAGCGCGGCCATTTTGCGCAGCGTGGGTTCATAGCCGTGCTCCATCAGATTCCGGTAGTTCGGATCGAAGCTGATCTTCACGCCTTGCGAACGCAACTCGGCGGCAAGCGTGGCGAGCGTGTCGCCGATCGGCTGCCGCACGAGGCTGATGCAGCCGAAGTGCGCCCACTTCACATGGCTCGCCCAGCCCGCCGGCAGTTTCGCCGGATCGAAGGCCAGATCGGCGCTGTTCTCGCCCATGAAGAAGTACGCGGGCGGATGCGTCTGATGCACGATCGCGAGCAACGGCGGGCGTTCCACGCGCTGCATGAAACGCATGTCGAGCCCCGCGGCCACGCTCGCGTTCCACAGCTCATCGGAGAAATTGTCGACGCCTAACGATCCGGCGCACGCAGTGGGCAGGCCGAGCCGCGCCACGCAGCGCGCCACGTTCCAGCCGGCGCCGCCGGGGCGCGACAGCCATTGCGAAGGGCCGGTGCGCACGAGATCGGTGAGAATGTCGCCGGCCGAGACGAAGAGGGGGAATTCGCTATTCGCGTTGGGGTTGCTCATGTTGTCTGCTCCGCGGATTCGGACGCCGTGGCCGCGCCATCGGGCAGCGCGTGGGCCAGTACTTCGTAGCACGCGCCCATGGTGTGATAGTCGGTCTTGCCGGCGGGACTTTTTTCGTCGCTGTACTTGCGGTTGTCGCACGTGAGGATGCGATACCACGCGCCATACTTGTGATCGACGAAATGCGCCCAGCTATAGCGCCAGATCTCGTCGTACCAGTCCCAGAAGCGTTCGTTGCCGGTGCGCTTGCCGAGCAGCGCGGCGGTCGCGAAGGTCTCCGCCTGCACCCAGAAATATTTGTCGTGGTCGCACACGGTGCCGTCGGGACCGAAGCCGTAATAGAGGCCGCCGTGGTCTTCATCCCAGGCGTGCGTCATGGCGGTGTCGAACAGTTCGATGGCGCGTGGCAGCAGCCATGGCAACGGACGGAAGCGCTCGAGAATCAGCAGCAGCTTGGCCCATTCGGTTTGATGCCCCGGCTGGAAACCCCACGGCCGGAAAATGTTCGAGCTGTCTTCCTCGTTGTAGTGCCAGTCGACCGACCAGTCCGCGTGAAAGTGCTCCCACACCAGCCCTTGCGACAACTTTGCCTGACGCAGCGTGATATTCGACGCCACCCGTTCGGCGCGATCCAGGTAGACGAGATGGCCGGTCGCTTCGTGCGCGGCGAGCAGCGCCTCGGTGGTGTGCATGTTCGCGTTCTGCCCGCGGTACGAACTGACCCGCCATTCGGGCGATGCTTCGTCCGCATAGAGGCCCGCGGCGGCGTCCCAGAAGCGGTGTTCCATCAACTCGAAGGTCGCGCCGATCATCGGCTTCGCTTCCTCGATGCCGGCCATCGCCGCATGCGAATAGGCGAGCAGGACGAACGCGAGGCCGTAGCAGTGGCGCGTCGCGTCGAGCGTGCGCTTCTTGCCGTCGTGCCATTCGAGTTCCCAGTCGTAGCCTTCGTGCTGGGCGTCCCAATGTGCCTCGCGCAGGAACTGCAAACCGTGGCGCGCGTATTCGAGATGCTGCGGGTCGCCGAATTGGCGATACGCCATCGCGTAATTGAAGACGTAGCGGCAACTGCTCACCAGATGCCGTGTGGTTTTGTCGTAGACCGAACCGTCGTCGCGGAAGAAATGGAAAAAGCCGCCGCTCGGATCGAACACGTTCGGCGCGTAAAAGCGCAACGTGTCCTGCACATGCGAGAGCAGAAAGTCGCGCTTGCGAAAGCTCTCGACGGGCGGCACCGCAACGGCGCCGTTAGCGGGGTGAAGCGGATCGGATTGCGTCATGGCGTTTTCACCAAAGTACTGGCACGGGCAATGAGATGAACGGGCAGGCGGACTTCCAGTTCGGCAGGTGCGTCTTCAAGCAGAAGCTCGACGCCGCGCCGGCCGAGCGCTTCCTTGTCGACCGAGATGGTGGACAGCGGCGGCGTGGCATGCGCGGCGGCGGGAATGTCGTCGAAACCGATGATGGCGATGTCCTCGGGCACGCGCAGGCCGCGCGCGAGACAGGCGCGCAGCGCGGCGAGCGCGGCGGCGTCGTTGTAGGCGAACACGGCGTCGGGGCGCGGGCCCGGCGCGTCGAGCAGCTGATGCATCGCGCGCGCCGCGCCGCTGTCGGGGTCGAGGCCGGCGTCGATAGTCACTTCCAGCGACGGGTCGAACAGCAAGCCCGCTTCGAAAAACGCGCGCCGGTAGCCGAGCGCCCGCTGCGCGATGCTGAAGTGCGCGAGCGAACCGCCGATAAACGCGACGCGCTTGCGCTGCTGTTCAAACAGGTGCCGCATGGCGAGCGTGGCGCCCGCGGCGTTGTCGAGATTCACCGAGCGCATGCCGGGCGCCCACAGGTCGATCAGTACGAGCGGGCGTTGCATCGCCACCAGCGTGGCCAGCGTTTCCGGTTCGACGAAACCGGCAATTGCCACCGCATCCGGGGCGTGCAGGCGCATCTGCTGGATCACGTCTTCGGTGGGACCGGCGGTCAGTACGGAGGGCACGATGCCGCGTTCGCGGCAGGCGTCTTCCACGCCGTGCAGCACATGCGAAAAGAACGGGCTGACGGCGAAATTGTTGTGCTGACGGTGCAGCAGGAACGTGAGGCGGCGAATGCGCGGACGCAGCTGGGCGGCGTCATAGCCGAGCTTGCGCGCCGCTTCGACGACGCGCTCGCGGGTGGCCTCGGACAGGCCCGGCTGGTTCTTCAGTGCGCGTGAGACGGTGCCGATCGACACGCTGGCCGCGCGGGCGACGTCGCGGATGGTTGTGGCCATCGAATCAGGCGGCCGCTGGTGGCGGCCA
Organism: Paraburkholderia sp. RL17-383-BIF-A; assembly: GCF_046028015.1. Taxonomy (NCBI): domain Bacteria; kingdom Pseudomonadati; phylum Pseudomonadota; class Betaproteobacteria; order Burkholderiales; family Burkholderiaceae; genus Paraburkholderia; species Paraburkholderia sp. RL17-383-BIF-A. Next base: position 226,360 of record NZ_JARESR010000003.1, read on the forward strand.
CACGGTGTTTGGGTTCGGGCGATTGTATAGTAAAACTGCCCTAGATCAGCCCGGAAAACCTTCGATCCACACCCGGAAATACCCGTAGATAATGGTGTTGGCCTGAAATATGTTGTTTAGTAAAACAAGCTAAACAATACTCGGGTAATGTTGTTTGGGCTACCTGTTCACTCAGGCAGCACAGGCGTGACTTCGCCCTGTCCGCGCAGCAGCGACACGCTTTCGTCGGCGTCGATCAGCACGAAACCGCTGGCTTCGTGCTTCGCGCGCCGCTTGGCGAGTGCCGCCACGGAGGCAATTTCCTCGCTGCTATAGAGCGACGGTCCGTCGCCTGGCTCGACGCGCACGCAGCCGATCGCCATCGTCACAAAACCGAAGAAGGTGGTATTGCCGCGCCGGTCCTCGCCGTGTATGCCGCCCGCTAGCCGGTCAGCCGGCGCATAAAAGCGCTGCGCTCCTTCGTTGAACACGTGGATCGCGCGCAGCACGCGTTCGCGCCAGTCTTCGCTTTGGAACAGGATCAGGAAGTCGTCGCCGCCCACGTGCCCGAGGAAATCGCGGGTCGGGTCGCATACGTCGGCAAGCACGACGGCGGCGAATTTCAGCACTTCGTCGCCTTGCCAGTAGCCGTACTGATCGTTGAACGGCTTGAAGTGGTTCAGATCGACGTAGCAGGCGTAGAAACCGGCGTCGTTGCCGAGCAGGCGGGCAATGTGCGAACTGATCGGGATGTTGCCCGGCAGGAAGGTCAACGGGTTCGCATAGCGGGCGGCTTCGATACGCACCTCGGTCACCGCGCGCACGAGATTTTCGCCGGTGCCGAGGCCGGCGTACTTGCCGTTGTCGGTGATGACGAAGCCGTCGGCGAGATAGCGCTGATCGTCGCTCGCGAGAAGCTGGGCCATCTGCTCGACCGTCATCGATTTCTCGATGATCACCGGCGATGCATTGGCGAACAGCAGGCAAGGGCGCTTGCCGAACAGCTCGCGGTGATACGGCAGCGCGTAGCGACCCATGAAGCTGCGGCGGTTGATCAGCGCGACCGGCTCGTCGTGCTCGACCACCGCGACCGCGTGCAGGTCGGGCAGGCGGTTGAACAGTTCGAGCACGTCGTTGTTGGTCGCCTGGCGCGGCAGCGCGGGCGCGTGCACCAGCATCTTCGCCGACGCCATGCCACCCGAAGGCGAAGCGCTGCTCAGCGTGCGCGTGGTCTCGGGAAATACGGCGATGTGGCCGGCGCGCAGCGCGTCACGAGCGTCGTCGGTCACCTTGCGGGCCGGTTGCGCGTGCGGACGGCCGAAGAAAAAGCCCTGCCCGCAGCCAATCCCCATGTCGCGCACCACGATCAGATCCGCTTCGTTTTCGATGCCCTCGGCCACGAGCCGCGCGCCGCTTGCACTGGCGAAGTGTTGCATCGCGCGTACGGCTTCGAACTTGAGCGGATCGCAGGCAATGTCGTGAATGAAGAAGCGATCGATCTTCACGACGTCCGGTTGCAGCCGCACCCAGAGGTTCATGCTGGCGTTCGCGGTGCCGTAATCGTCGAGCGCGAATTGCGCGCCGGTTGTGCGCAGGCTCGTGATCACTGGCAGGAAACTGCCCACGTCCAGAATCGTGCTTTGCTCGGTCAACTCGACCACAATCCGTTGCGGATCCACGCCGCGATGACGCAGCAGCGCGAGCGTGTCGTCGCGCGCCTCGGCCAGCTGACGCATTGCGCCCGCGCTGAAATTCAGAAACAGCTTGCCGTCGAAATCGAGCCGCGCGAACGCTTCGATGCAGGTGCGCGCGGCGGCGCGCTCGAGCTCGATCGTGCAGCCTTCGGCGAGCGCTTGCGCAAACAGGGCGAACGGCGCTTCGAGCGGCGTGCCGGCCGGGCCGCGGATCAGCCCTTCATAGCCGAGGATCGCGCCGTCTTCGAAATCGATGATGGGCTGGAAAACGGCGGACAGGTCGCGCCGGGCGATCAACTCCTCGATGCGCGGCGCGGCGGATCGGGAGGGCGAGCGAGGTTGCATGGCAGGTAGGCGTAGCGATCGACCTTTGGCTTATCGGCTGGACCTGAGCGTAATTAAGTGAACTTTTAGTGAAGCGTTGCACCGGGGTGGTGCGGGTGCGGGTGCGGGTGCGGGTGCGTTTGGGTTGAGTCTGCGCGGGCGTGCGGGTTCGTCTTTCCATGCCTGCTGCCGCCTGCGTCGGCGCGATCCGCGTTGCCAGGAGTTCGCCTATGCCATCCGGTCGAGGCGACAGCCGCCGCGTTTGCGCGTGAAATAACAAAAAAGCCGCGCGAGGCGGCTTTCTTCAAATGACGCTCAGGGAGGGCGCTTATGAATGTCCTGTTTGCATTGCGCGCGTATTCACCGGCGCGCGACGGCGGCGGCGGTCCGCTCGCGCGAGGCGGCGTGGGTCTCGCCGCTGGTGTCGCGCGCGCCCCAGCGCTGCGCGAGCGCGGCGCACACCATCAGCTGGATCTGGTGGAACAGCATCAGCGGCAAGACCACGGCGCCCACCGCATGCGAGGCGAAAATCACCTTGGCCATCGGCACGCCGGCGGCCAGGCTTTTCTTCGAACCGCAGAAGATGATCGTGATCTGATCCGCACGGCTAAAGCCGAGCCGCTTGCTGACGAAAATCGTCACGCCAAGGGCGAGAGCAAGCAGTACGACACAAACCAGCAGCAGGCCGGCGAGTGCGGAGAGCGGAATCTGGTGCCACAGGCCTTCGGTAACGGCCTCGCTGAACGCGCCGTACACCACCAGCAGGATCGAGCCCTGGTCCACGAACTTCAGCACGCCGCGATTGCGCTCGATCCACTTGCCGATCAGCGGCCGCAGCAACTGCCCGGCCACGAACGGCACCAGAAGTTGCAGCACGATGTTGCCGACCGTGTGCCACGGCGAAGCGCCGCTCCCGGCCGCCTGATTGGCGATGACGAGGCTGACGAGCGCGGGCGTGATGAAGATGCCAAGCAGGCTCGAGGCCGACGCGCTGCATACGGCAGCCGGCACGTTGCCTTTGGCGATAGAGGTGAACGCGATCGACGACTGAACCGTAGACGGCAGCGTGCAGAGGAAGAGGATCCCCGCATAGAGCGACGGCGTGACAAGTGGCGAAAGGAGCGGCTTAAGCGCGAGGCCGAGCAGCGGAAAGAGCGCGAACGTGCTGAGCAGCACTACGGCGTGCAGGCGCCAATGCGTCGCGCCCGCAATGATCGCTTCGCGTGAAAGCTTGGCGCCGTGCAGGAAGAACAGCAGGCCGACCGCCACGTTCGTCACCCAGTTGAACCCGACGGCGGCCTGCCCGTGAACCGGCAGGAAGCTGGCAAGGATCACCGTGCCGACGAGGCATAAGGTGAAGTTGTCGGGAAGCAGTTTCGGGCGAGCCATGTCGGAATCTCGATTCGGTGACGCGGAAAAGCGCGGCTGGCCGCGCGCATGAAGGCGCCGTTCCAGCTTATGGAAAACGGCTATTGTTGTTGATTTTCGATTGAAAAAGCAAATTCATTTGCCGAATCGATTAATGAGTGTTGCGCATTGCAGTGCATGTTCCAGAAAATTCGGACGGTCCTGCAAGCTGTGTTTCAGTATTGGCGAGGACTTCTATTTGGTCCATCCACTTTTGACAATCGGGTCGAAAACTAGACTGTGATTCGTCATACGCAAAAGCTCCTCCGCTATCTCGCTAAGGTCTTGAAAGCAAGCGGTTTCAGGGCTTTCGCGCAAGCGCTCTGTCGCAAAAAAACGTCGCAGTAACAAGGTGTTACATCCGCGGCCGAGGCCTAACACTTTTTGGCTCGACACCCTTTGCCGGCACCCATAAATTACGGTTCAAAGGCCGTCGGGATGTCCCGCGCCGCGATGTCTGTCGCAGCGCCCGTGCCAGTCCCAAAACAAGTCCGTCGCAGCTCGAACGGTGGGCTTCAGGCAAGTCTTCGGGCATGAGAGTCACTGGGTGGACGGGTTGTCGAGAACGAGGCAATGGGCGTGGGGCGCGGTTATCGCTGCGCTGTGCTCGTTCGCCTATGCGAAAGCGCCAGGCATGCCGCATTTCGGCGGTGGCGGCTATTCGCGTGCCTCTGCCAATCATGGCGTACGCGGCGACCTGCATAACGGCGGCCGTTTTAATGGCGCCGCTGCAGCGTCGGCCCGCAATACGAATACGGACCGCAATGCGCATCTACCGCATGGTGGAGCAAGTTTCGCGGGCGGAAATTACGGCGACGGGTTTGGCGTCTACAGGCCGGACATGCGCCGGGTGGCCGGACCGGCCGGTTACGCCGGCGACGGCCGCGGCGGCATGCAATACGCCGGTGCCATCACGCCGGTGAGCGCCGAGTCGCGCGGCGTGCCGCGGCCACCGGTCAATGCGCCGGTTCGCGCCGGCTCGATTCGAGCCGACGTTGCCCGCTATAACGAGGAGCGCGGTTCTTCGCGCGCCATGCCGCGCCAGGCGGACGACCCACGTCAGCCAGAAGGCTCGCCGTACCGTAACTAGGCCATGCGCGGTCGTCTTTGTTCGCGGCGCGGGCTGAAGTACTTCTCCGCTGAACCTCTTTCGGCTGAAACTTCTCGGCTGAAACTTCTCGGCTGAACCGTCTCTCGGCCGAACCATCTTTCGGCCGAATCACTTTCCGGCTTAACCACCTCCCGCCTTTCCAACCGCTGCGCAGCGACCTGCCGCTGCCCCGCGCCCCAAGGCTGCGCGCCATGTGACGTTTCGACGCCACACTTTTTTGAAAACACTCGGCAGCACACCCCCTCTCGTCGTCAAATTTGGTCGTTTATGCGGCGGCGCGTCATCCGCATGTCATCTGAGGAGTTATCACGCGGTCGGGCCTAGTGTCGGTAACGTTTTGCGCGCCGCTACGGAGTCTGCGGCAGCACCGCGAACGCACTGTCCGCCAAGGCCTTATCAGGCCGATAAACGATAAAACTAATCAGTCCGATATACCCGCAATAACCAACGATATTTTTGTTCATAAAAATGGTCCGCAAAGATGGTCCCGCCCAGATTGGCTCGATGATCGAACGGACAACAACAATGGTTCGCGCGAGCCTGCCCTTTCGCACAGCCACACCCCTTTTGACAAAGACAGGAGAACCCATGAAATCAAGCATCAGCAGTGCGCTGAAGACCACCCTCAAGGCAACCGCGTGTGCCGCTCTGCTGGCCAGTGCATCGTCTGCTTTTGCGCAATCGAGCGTCCAGCTCTACGGTCAGGTCGACGAATGGGTCGGCGCGCAGAAATTTCCGGGCGGCAAGACTTCCGTGCAAGTCTCGGGTGGCGGCATGTCGACCTCGTACTGGGGCCTGAAGGGGGCGGAGGATCTGGGCAACGGCTACAAGGCGATCTTCGCGCTGGAAGGCTTCTTCCTTGCGCAGAACGGCCAGTATGGCCGCTTCACGGGCGACACGATGTTCTCGCGTAACGCGTACGTCGGTATCGAATCGCCCTACGGCACGGTGACCGCGGGCCGTCTGACGACGCCGCTGTTCGTGTCGACGATTCTGTTCAACCCGTTCATCGACTCGTACGTGTTCTCGCCGATGGTCTATCACACGTACCTCGGCTTGGGCACGTTCCCGACGTACTCGACAGACCAGGGCGTGACGGGTGACTCCGGCTGGAGCAACGCGGTGCAGTATTCGTCGCCGAACTTCAACGGCCTGTCGGCGTCGGCCATGTACGCGCTCGGCAACACGACCGAGAACGGCGCGAAGAAGTGGAGCGGCCAGGTGCTGTACTTCCACGGCCCGTTCGCGGCAACGGCTGTCTACCAGTACGTGAACTTCAACAACGTGCCGAGCGACCTCGGCAGCTTCAGCACCTCGGGCGTTCCCGGCCTGAAGAGCCAGAGCGTCGCGCAACTCGGCCTGTCGTACGACCTGAAGTTCGTGAAGTTCTTCGGCCAGTACATGTACACGTACAACGACCAGCAGGTCACGAGCTGGCACGTGAACACGGCGCAGGGCGGCGCTTCGGTCCCGTTCGGCCCGGGCACGGTGATGGCGTCGTACGCCTACTCGCGCGACGGCGGCGGCTTCGACCAGACCCGTCAAACGGCTGCGATCGGCTACGACTATCCGCTGTCCAAGCGCACGGATATCTATGCGGCGTATCTGTACGATCACATCACCAGCCAGTCGAGCGGCAACACCTACGGCGTCGGCCTGCGCGCGAAGTTCTAAGCGCTCCGGGCCGGCTGCGCGACGCCTCCTTGCTGGTGTCGCGCGGCAGCGGCTGCATCGAGCTTGATCTCCCAAGCCCGCCTTCTTTGGAAGGCGGGTTTTTTTGCTTTTGGGCTCCGCTTCTTATGGCTCACGACGCCGTTTTGCTGACCATCTTTTGATAAACCAGGCAAAATGACACCGATTGATTCCTGAAGTGAGCGATTGAGATGGATACCCTCGTCAGCATGAAAGTGTTCCGCCATGTGGTCGAAGTCGGCAGCTTTGTCGGCGCGGCCGAACGGATGGAGATGTCGGCGGCCATGGCGAGCAAGCACGTGATGCATCTCGAACAGCAACTCGGCGCGCGGCTGCTCAACCGCACCACGCGGCGGGTCGCGCCGACTGAGGCGGGCCGCGAATATTACGAGCGTCTGAGCCAGGTGCTCACCGAACTCGAGGAGGCCGAACAGGTGGTCGGCGCGGCGAGCGTCGTGCCGCAGGGGCGCTTGCGGGTATCGTCGCTGTCGGCATTCGGCTTGAGCCACGTGATGGCCGCGGTGGCCGACTATGCCGCGCAGTATCCGCAGGTCACCGTCGATATGACGCTGTCCGACCGGGTGGTCGAGTTGATCGACGAAGGTTTCGATGTCGCGATCCGGGCTTCGCCGAGCGGGCTCAAGTCGTCTTCGTTGATTGCGCGGCAGATCGCGACCGCGCATCTCGTGCTGTGCGCGTCGCCTGCCTATCTGAAGCGGCACGGCACGCCGAAGACCGTCGCCGATCTGGCGCGTCACAACTATCTGCAATACGCGGGCGTGTCGGCGCTCGAAATCGCGCCTGCCGCCGGTGACGCTTCGACGCGCGTGCGCCTGACGGGCAACCTCATCGTCAACCATCTGGAAGCGCAACGCGTGATCGTGCTGCAGGGCGCGGGCATCGCGATGCTCGGCACCGAAGTGATCGGCGACGATCTGGCCGCGGGGCGTCTCGTGCCGCTGCTGGTGGACGATGTTCCGCCGCGCGAGTTGCCTATTCATGTGGTCTACGCGAGCCGGCGGCATCTGTCGGCGAAGGTGCGCTCGTTTGTCGACTTCCTCGCCGAACGGTTCGCGAACGAGTCGCTGTGGCCGTCGCTCGAACAGATCAAGGCGCTGGCGGTGCGGTAGGCGCGTGGGCCGGTCAAGCGCCGCGACCCGTTTCGCTATACTGGGTGCAGCACCCATACGCGTAACGATCTGGGGGAGACATGACCGATCTGTCCACGCCGCAGCGCATCGGCAGCCACAAGCTGCCCGCGGGCCGGCGATTGCGCTTTGTCACGGCGGCTGCGTTGTTCGATGGCCACGATGCGTCGATCAACATCATGCGGCGCATTCTTCAGGCGAGCGGTGTCGAGGTGATTCACCTCGGCCATAACCGCTCCGTCGATGAAGTCGCCACCGCCGCGCTGCACGAGGACGCCGACGGCGTCGCCGTGTCGAGCTACCAGGGCGGTCACAACGAATACTTCCGCTATCTGGTCGACCTGCTGCGCGCACGCGGCGGCGAGCGCATCAAGGTATTCGGCGGCGGCGGTGGGGTGATCGTCCCGGAAGAAATCGCCGAACTCGAGCGCTACGGCGTCGAGAAGATCTATTCGCCGCAGGACGGCCAGCGGCTTGGTCTGCAAGGCATGATCGACGATATGATCGCGCGCTGCGCTGAAGGGGCGCGCGCGGCGGCGAGTGAGGTGAGTCCGGTTGGCGCGTGGGTGGCCGAGCTTTCGGAGCATGGGCTGCCGCGTTCTGATTCGCATGACGATGCTGCCGCAGAGGATCACGCGGCAGCCGCGCGCGATTCAGCCAGCAAGGCGATTCAAGCGGGCAGGGCCAACACGGCCGACACGGCCGACACGGCCAACACGGCCAACACGGCCAACACGGCCAACACGGCCAACACGGCCAGCACGGCCAGCACGGCCAGCACGGCCAGCACGGCCAGCACGGCCAACACGGCCAGCACGGCCAGCACGGCCAGCACGGCCAGCACGGCCAGCACGGCCAACACGGCCAACACGGCCAACACGGCCAACACCACCCCCAACCCAACATCCCTCGCTTTCCGCCGACTCGCCCAACTCATCAGCGCATTCGAAACGGCCGCCATCGACGCCGCCTCGCGCGAAAAACTGTCCGCCGTGGCCAAAGCAACCGCGATTCCCGTCCTCGGCATTACCGGGACAGGCGGCGCCGGCAAGTCGTCGCTCACCGATGAACTGATCCGCCGCTTTCGCCTCGACTACGGCGACGCGCTCACCATCGCCGTGCTCGCCATCGACCCGTCGCGCCGCAAGTCCGGCGGCGCGCTGCTGGGCGACCGCATCCGCATGAACGCTATCGGCGACTGGGGTGGCGGCGCGCGCGTGTACATGCGATCGATGGCGACGCGCGAAGCGTCGAGCGAAATCTCCGCCGCATTGCCCGACGCGCTGATGCTGTGCAAGGCGGCGGGCTTCGATCTGATCGTCGTCGAAACGTCCGGCATCGGTCAGGGCGACGCGGCGATCGTGCCGTTCGTCGACGAATCGCTGTATGTGATGACGCCGGAGTTCGGCGCGGCCAGCCAGTTGGAGAAGATCGACATGCTCGATTTTGCCGGCTTCGTCGCGATCAACAAGTTCGATCGCAAAGGCGCACCGGACGCGTTGCGTGACGTCGCCAAGCAGGTGCAGCGCAATCGCGGCGATTTCGCGAAGTCGCCCGAAGCGATGCCGGTGTTCGGCACGATCGCCTCGCGCTTTAACGATGACGGCGTGACCGCGCTGTACCTGCACGTCGCCGAAGCGCTGCGCAGGCACGGCTTGCGTGTGGGCGGCGGCCGTCTGGCAGCGCCCAAAGGCCTGCGGTTTTCGAGCGGCCGCAACGCCATCGTGCCGCCGACGCGGGTGCGTTACCTGGCGGATATTGCGCAGACGGTTCACGCTTATCGCGAGCGCGCCGACGCGCAAGCACGCGTGGCGCGCGAGCGCTGGCAACTTGTCGAGGCGCGCAGGATGCTCGGGGAGGCGGGGGCGGCTGCACGTGGAGTTGCAGTTGCGAGCTCAGGTTCCGCCGCAGGTGCAACCAATGATCCAAGCACAAACGCCGTTTCAGGCACAAACGCGCCTGCGAACTCAACCTCAACCGCAAGCCCAGAAACGACCACACCCACCGCCACCGGCAACCAGAATCTCTCCCAACTCGACACCCTGATCACCCAACGCACCGCGGCACTCGGCGAACGCGAGCGCATCCTCCTCGACACCTGGCCGCAAACCGTCGCCGCCTATTCGGGCACCGAACACATCGTCCGCATTCGCGACCGCGAAATCCGCACCGCGCTCACCGTCACGACGCTGTCCGGCTCGGAAGTGCGCAAAGTCTCGCTGCCGAAATTCGTCGACCACGGCGAGATCCTGCGCTGGCTGATGCTCGACAATCTGCCCGGTTACTTTCCCTTCACCGCCGGCGTGTTCCCGTTCCGCCGCGAAAACGAAGACCCGACGCGGATGTTCGCCGGCGAAGGCGATCCGCAACGCACCAATCGTCGCTTCAAACTGCTCTCGGAAGGCATGCCGGCCAAGCGTCTGTCCACCGCGTTCGATTCGGTCACGCTCTACGGAGAAGAGCCGCACGAGCGCCCCGACATCTACGGTAAGGTGGGCAATTCGGGCGTTTCGGTGGCGACGCTCGACGATATGAAGACGCTCTACGACGGATTCGACCTGTGCGCGCCGGAAACCTCGGTTTCCATGACGATCAACGGCCCGGCGCCGACCATTCTTGCGATGTTCTTCAACGTCGCGATCGATCAGCAGATCGCGCGCATGACGCAACAGCAAGGCCGCCCGCTCACGGACGACGAACTCGCCGCGACGCGCCGCGCGGCGCTGGAAAACGTGCGCGGCACCGTGCAGGCCGACATCCTGAAGGAAGACCAAGGCCAGAACACCTGCATCTTCTCGACCGAATTCAGCCTGAAGGTGATGGGCGATATTCAGGCGTACTTCGTCGAGCACGGCGTGCGCAATTTCTATTCGGTGTCGATCTCCGGCTATCACATCGCCGAAGCCGGCGCGAACCCGATTTCGCAGCTCGCGTACACGCTCGCGAACGGCTTCACCTATGTCGAGGCCTATCTCGCCCGCGGCATGTCGATCGACGACTTCGCGCCGAATCTGTCGTTTTTCTTTTCGAACGGCATGGACCCGGAATACACGGTGCTGGGCCGCGTCGCGCGACGCATCTGGGCCGTTGCCATGCGCGAGCGCTACGGCGCGAACGAACGCAGCCAGAAGCTCAAGTATCACGTGCAGACGTCGGGCCGCAGCCTGCACGCGCAGGAGATCGACTTCAACGATATCCGCACCACGCTGCAAGCGCTGATCGCGATTTACGACAACTGCAACTCGCTGCACACGAATGCCTTCGACGAAGCGATCACCACGCCCACGGAAGAGTCGGTGCGCCGCGCGGTGGCGATCCAGTTGATCATCAACCGTGAATGGGGGCTCGCGAAGAATCAGAATCCGAATCAGGGCAGCTTCGTGATCGAGGAACTGACTGACCTGGTGGAAGAGGCGGTGCTGGCCGAATTCGACCGGTTGACCGAGCGCGGCGGCGTGCTGGGCGCGATGGAAACGGGCTATCAGCGTGGACGCATCCAGGACGAGTCGATGCTGTACGAACATCGCAAGCATGACGGTTCGTATCCGATCGTCGGCGTGAATACGTTTTTGAGCGCGCATCCGCATGAGGCGCCGCAGCCGATCGCGCTAGCCCGCTCCACCGACGACGAAAAACAGAGCCAGTTGCACCGTCTGCATGCATTCCAGGCGCAGCATCGCGAAGCGGCGCCTGCCGCGCTCGAACGCCTCAAGCGCGCGGTGATCGACGATCAAAACGTGTTCGCGGTGCTGATGGACGTCGTGCGTGTCTGCTCGCTTGGGCAGATTACGCACGCGTTGTTTGAAGTGGGCGGGCAGTATCGCCGCAACATGTGAGTCTTGCTGCGCGGCGATCGCTGCGGCTCGGCCCGACGGTCGGGCCTGAGGCGCGGGCCTGAGGCGCGGCCGCAGCGAAATCTCCTCAGATCCGGCGCCTCAGCCGAGGCGCTCCAATGGGACGCTCAGCGCGCAATCCCCAGCCGCGCCTTCGCGTCGTTATATTCCTTCGTGAGACGCTGCACCAGTTCGCTCACGCTCGGCACGTCGTCCATCAGGCCGACGCCCTGGCCCGCGCCCCAGATGTCTTTCCACGCCTTCGCCTTGTCGCTGCCGAAGTTCATCTTGGTCTTGTCCGATTCCGGCAGCGCGTCCGGGTCCAGCCCCGCGTTCACGATACTTTCGCGGATGTAGTTGCCGTGCACGCCGGTGAACAGGTTCGTATAGATGATGTCGGACGCCGTGGAATTGACGATCGCCTGCTTGTAGCTGTCCACCGCGTGAGCTTCCTTGGTCGCGATGAAGCGCGTGCCCATGTAGGCGAGGTCCGCGCCCATGGCCTGCGCGGCGAGAATCGAGCCGCCGTTGGCGATCGAGCCCGACAGCACGATCGGGCCGTCGAACATGCGCCGCACTTCGCCGACCAGCGCGAACGGCGAGGTCGTACCCGCATGGCCGCCCGCGCCGGAGGCCACCAGGATCAGTCCGTCGACGCCCGCTTCCAGCGCCTTCTGCGCATGCCGCAGATTGATCACATCGTGCAGCACGATGCCGCCGTAACTATGCACGGCGTCGACGATTTCCCGCGCCGGCGCCCGCAGGCTCGTGATGAAGATCGGCACCTTGTGTTCGACGCACACGCGCACGTCGTGTTCGAGCCGCGTATTCGACTGATGGACGATCTGGTTGACCGCTATCGGCCCGATGATCGCATCGGGGTTGGCCGCCTTGTGCTCGGCGAGCTGCGTCTGGATCTGCGTGAGCCATTCGTCGAGCAACTCGGCCGGGCGGGCATTCAGCGCGGGGAACGAGCCGACGATCCCCGCCTTGCATTGGGCCAGGACGAGTTCGGGATAGCTGACGATGAACATCGGCGAGGCGACGACGGGCAGCGCAAGTTTTTGCAGAACGGCGGGCAATGCCATAGTGCGAGTCTCCTGATTTGAGCGGACCGGTGCGTCGTTGCGCGCCCGGCGATGAATGAGTTTAGCGGCACATGGCTTGCGGTGCTTTTATCTGCCGCAGCCACCCGAATATTTAAGAACGGTCGTTCGATTATAGGCGAAGCGCCGTGCTTGCGTCCGGTCGCTGCGTTTGGAACAGTTGGAAGGAGTGTTCAGGTTCTATGCTTGCGTGGGCTGTCCCACCTCGCGCGGTCATATTGGGCTTCTACAATGCAGTGACTCCAAATCACAAAAGAGAGAGACGCCATGGCCTTCGAGAATTTCACGCCTTTTCGCGTCGCCGTGGGCGATGTCGATATTTTCGGAGTGAAGGGCGGAGCGGGGCCGCCTCTTCTGCTGCTGCACGGTCATCCGCAGTCGCATCTGATCTGGCAAAAGTGCGCCGCGCAACTGGCCGAACATTTCACCGTCATCGCAACCGACCTGCGCGGCTACGGCGCATCGGGCAAGCCGCCGAGCGACGCCACGCACACGCCGTATTCCAAGCGCGCAATGGCCGCCGATCAGGTTGCCGTGATGCGTCATTTCGGCTTCGAACGTTTTCTCGTGTGCGCCCACGATCGCGGCGCGCGCGTTGCGCACCGCATGGCGCTCGACCACAGCGACGCCGTCGAGCGTCTGATGCTGCTCGATATCGCGCCGACGCTCGCGATGTACGAAGCCACCGACCGCGCCTTTGCGACGCACTATTTCCACTGGTTCTTCCTGATCCAGCCGGAGCCGCTGCCCGAGACGCTGATCGGCGCGAACCCGACGGCCTATGTCGACGCGGTGATGGGCAGCCGTCACGCGGGTCTGGCGCCGTTCGAGCCCGCCGCGCTCGACGCCTATCGGTCGGCGCTGGCCGAACCGGGCGCCGTGCACGCGATGTGCGAGGACTACCGCGCGTCGGCGAGCATCGACCTGGAGCACGACCGGGCCGATATCGAACGAGGTTACAAGATCGGCTGTCCGCTGCGCGTGCTGTGGGGCGACAAGGGTGTGATCGAGAAGTGCTTTGACGCGCTGGCGGAATGGCGCCATGTGGCGCGCGACGTGAGTGGCCGCGCGTTGCCTTGCGGGCATTACATCCCCGAGGAAGCGTCGAGCGAACTGGTCGCCGAAATGCTGTCCTTCTTCGAAGCGGTCGAACAGTAACTCAGCCGCTTCGTTCCCTTCGTTCCGCCGCGTACACGCACGCGCGCTTCGTCTAACCGAGCGGAGGCAAGCGGCGCGCGACCGGTGTCGACTTGACGATGGCGGAGCTGGTCTCCGCGCGCTCGGCGACTTTCGTCAGAATTTCGTCGAGCTGCTCGATCGAGTGGAGGTACAGGCGGCAGATGAAACAATCGTCGCCCGTCACCTTGTCGCACTCGACGAACTCCGGAATCCGCCGGATCACTTCTTCCACGAGATGCAACTGACCGGGCAGCGGCTTCACGCGCACGATGGCCTGCAACGTGTAGCCGAGGGCGCGCGGATCGATGTGCACCGTAAAGCGCTCGATCACGCCTTGCGCTTCGAGCCTGCGCACGCGCTCCGCCGTACTCGGCGCCGACAGTCCGACCAGACGCGCCAGTTCGCTGACCGGCTGACGGGCGTCTTCTGCCAGCGCGGCGAGTAGTGCGCGGTCCGTCTCATCGAGTGGGGCAGGTGCCGAGGGAGTAAGGCGTTTGGTCATAACGGCCTTCGATTATTAGGTTTCATCGCAGTTGCGCTTAAGTTTAGCCATGTATTCAGGCGATCGGATTAATTACACTGCTGGTCGTGCAGGAATCAATTCGAGGATTGAATCATGGCGTCAAACGAAATTCGCCGCGGAGCCGCGGAAATGACCATGGCCATGCTGATGTCCGGCACCATCGGCTGGCTCGTGGTGTCGTCGCAGCAAGGCCCGTTCAATGTCGTGTTTTTCCGCTGCATTTTCGGCGGCGCGACGCTGGCGCTCGTCTGTGCGGTGCTGGGTTTGTTCCGGCGCCAGCTCTTCTCGTGGAAGATGCTCGGCCTCGCCTTGCTCGGCGGGGCGGCGATCGTCATCAACTGGGTGCTGCTGTTCGCCGCGTATTCGCGCGCGTCGATCTCGATGGCCACGGCCGTCTATAACACGCAGCCGTTCATGCTGGTGGCGCTCGGCGCCCTGGTGTTTCGCGAGCGCATCAGCCCGTCGACCGTGGTCTGGCTGGTGGTTGCGTTTATCGGCCTCGTGTTCGTCGTGAGGGTCGAGCCGGCGGTGTTGGCGGTGCCGGGGCAATACCTGGTCGGCGTCGCGTATGCGGTGGGCGCGGCGGCCATGTATGCCGTGTCGTCGATCATCACGAAGCGGCTCAAAGGGACGCCGCCGCATCTGATCGCGTTGATCCAGGTGTCGCTCGGCGTGCTGATGCTCGCGCCGTTCGTGCGCTTCGACGCGCTGCCCACAAGCGGTGTGCAGTGGCTCGAACTGGTCGTGCTCGGCATCGTCAATACCGGGCTCATGTACGTGCTGCTGTATGGAGCGATCCAGAAGCTGCCGACTTCAATGACCGGCGCGCTCTCGTTTATCTATCCGGTGGTGGCGATCATTGTCGATCGGGTTGCGTTCGGGCAAACGCTGGCGTGGATTCAGGTGCTCGGCGCGCTGCTGATTCTGTTGGCTGCCGCGGGCGTCAATCTCGGCTGGCGGATCGTGCCGCACAAGCGCCTGTCGTCGACATGACAGATATTGTGTCGTTGCAGCGTGCGGTAATGCTATGGATTCCAGAGTAACTGGGCGCCGGGATTGTTCGTATGAGCGGACTAATGTTTCGAAAGCTGCACGACTACGGGGTTTTGTAGTGTGACGTGTATGCCGCTTTAAAAGCGCGCGTCAAACTTCTGTAGGGAAATCACTGATGCGGCCAAAAAACCGGCACGCGTATCATGCGACTTGACGCTGATCACGTCCGACAGAATTTCCGCCGCTCGCCAGTCATGGTTGAGCGGCTTTCTTTTTGTACCGACGGTTCGAGCATCTCGCGCTGCCTGTCGGCGGCGGCGCGCTCCACGTCACGTCACGACGCACGCGCGACAATGCGCTCACCATCCACTTCCAGCGGCCCATTTCTCGCCGCCAGTTCCTCCACGATCTCTTTCACCAGCGCGGGCCACTCGCCGCGCGGCTTGAGCATCGACGCGGCGGCGCGCATCACGGCGGCGTCGTCGAGCATGTGCAGCAACGTGTCGAAGCGCATTGCGCGGACTTCGAGCAGCTTGAACACGATCAGCACCTTCAACGCATTCTTTGCGTTGCGCGCGGGATCGGCACGCAGCCACGCCAACCGCGAGAAAGCGCGTTCAAGCGCCTGTTCGACATTCGTGAAGGGTGCGCCATGACCGGGAATGACGAGGCGCACGTCGAGCTTCGCAATGGCTTCCAGTACGGCCTGCTCCTCGGCGAATCCGCTCTCGCCCTCCAGTTCGGGAAAGATCACGCCGAAGCTGTTTTCCCACAGCGCATCCGCGCTGATCAGGATGCGCTCGCCCGCGCAGTAGAGCATCAGCGAATGCGGATCGTGGCCGGGCGCGCCGAGCACGTCCCAGTCGAGCGCGCCGAGCCGCAACTGTGCGCCGGGTGCAATCGTTCCAGTGAAGCCGAAGCGCTCGCAGTTCTGGCCGGTGGCGCGAAACGTGAGGCGTGCCTCGTCCCAGTCGCGCACGGCATCGGCTTCCGAGGCGGGAATCACGGTGCGGCATGGCCACGTCGCTTGCAGGAGCGCATTGCCGCCACAGTGGTCCGAGTGCAGATGCGTGTTGACGATCAGATCGAGCAGCCGCGTGCCTAGCGCTTGCCGCACGAGCGAGACCGTTTGCGGCGCGTGCGTGGCATAGCCGGTATCGATGAGCGCCGTGCATGCGTCGTCCACCAATAGCACGTTGTTCGACGATAGCCAGCCGCGTTCGAAGACGCGAATCGATTCCGGCAGCGTGATCATGCTGAGTGGGGCGTCGCGCTCGCATGAGCGGCGGCTTCGGGTTTCGGCATGACGAGAATGGTCGACGAACCGATCAACATGAGCTCGCCGCGCTGATTCACGACCGTGCCTTCGAGGTGCGTCAGATCGCCGTTCAGGCTCGGTTTCCAGTAAGCGTGCTTCACCCGCCAACTGATGGTGAGCGTGTCGTTCGCATGGACGGCTTTCTTCAGCTTGATATCGAACTCGAGACCAAGCGGTTGCGCGTAGGCCGAGTAATGCGTCGCCAGCAGCGCCATGAAATGCGCGGTGGGTTGTGTGCCGGACGCGATCAGGCCGCCGAAGCGGCTCTGCGCCGCATACGCTTCGTCGTGATGCAACGGATTGTGGTCGTTGACGAGCGATGCAAACGATTTCACCGACTCCGCCGATAGCACCAACGTCGAACTGAACGTCTCGCCGATCGTGACGATGCGCGGCGCGGCGTTCATCGCTGCTCCTTTGGCAGGCTCGCCATGAATTCCACGTGGCGCGACTCGATCGCGTCCCAGACCGCGCGCTTCGCGTCGTCGTCGAACGACGACCAGCCGGCGATTTCGTCGATGGTGCGCAGGCATCCTTCGCACCAGCCGGTCGATGCATCCATCCTGCACACGCTGATGCAAGGCGACGGCACGGCGTGGTCGTCTTCGGTATCGAGGCCTGCTGTCATGTCGTCACGCCGTCTCGCGCAGCGCCACGTCGATCACCGGCGCGCCCGTCAGCGCGATCAGTTCCTGCGCCGTCAGATTGAACACCGCATGCGGATGGCCCGCAGCGGCCCACAGGCTGTCGAGTTCGAGCAGATCGGCGTCGATCAGCGTGACCGGTTCGGTGGCGTGACCGATCGGACAGACGCCGCCAATCGCATAGCCGGTTTTTTCGCGGACGAACTTCGCATCCGCGCGGCCGATTTCGCCGACCTGCGCGGCGACCTTTTTTTCGTCGACACGATTCGCGCCGCTCGCCACCACCAATACCGGCGCATCGTCTTCACGGCGGCGAAACAGGATCGATTTGGCGATCTGCGCGACCGAGCAGCCGAGTCCGGCGGCGGCTTCGGCGGATGTCTTGCCGGTTTCCGGCAGCATCACGATGCGGCCCGCGTGACCGCGTTCGCGCAACAGCAGCGCGACGCGGCGTGCCGAGTCGGGCAGCGCGCTGAGATCGTCGGATTCGAGGGAAGCGTGGTCCGTCATCGTTTCAGGTCCTGATGGTTTGCATGAGTATTGAGCGCATGCGTCGAGCAAGCGTCAGACGCAATTGGCCGCTTCGCTGCGCGCCTTGGCGAGCAGCGCTTTACCGGCGCGCGAAACGTTGGGCCGGCCGATCGACGTGGAGATGAAATCGCCGATGGCCACGACTTGCGCGAGTTCGATGCCGGTTTCGATGCCGAGCCCTTTCATCAGATACAGCACGTCTTCGGTCGCGACGTTGCCGGTCGCGCCCTTTGCATACGGACAACCGCCGAGGCCCGCCACCGACGCGTGATAGATCTCGATGCCTTCCAGCAACGCCGCGTAGATGTTGGCGAGCGCCTGACCATAGGTGTCGTGAAAGTGGCCCGACAGACGCTCGCGCGGAAACACCCGGGTGACCGCTTCGAACACTTCACGCGTGCGCCTGGGTGTGCCGACGCCGATCGTGTCGGCGATATCGATTTCGTCGCAACCGAGCGCCGCGAAGCGCTCGACGACATCCACCACCGACGCCACCGGCACTTCGCCCTGATACGGACAACCCAGCGCGCACGACACGCTGCCGCGAATCCGCAGGCCGTGCTGCTTGGCCGCCTGCGCGACGGGCGCAAACCGGTCGATGCTTTCCGCGATGCTGCAGTTGATGTTTTTCTGCGAGAACGCTTCGCTGGCGGCGCCGAAAATCACGATCTCGTCCGCACGCGCGGCGAGCGCGCCTTCGAAGCCGCGCAGGTTGGGCGTCAGCACCGAGTAGATCGTGCCGGGGCGCCGTTCGATGCCGGCCATCACGTCCGCGCCGTCCGCCATTTGCGGCACCCATTTCGGCGACACGAACGAAGCGGCCTCGACGTTACGGAAGCCCGCCGCTGACAGACGGTTGACCAACTCGATCTTGGTCGCGGTGGGGACGAACTCTTTTTCGTTCTGCAGTCCGTCACGCGGACCGACTTCGACGATTTTCACTTGCTGGGGCAGTGCCATGATGTGTCTCCTATGCGGTCCCATGCAACCGGTCGCCGCCAGATAGGGCGGCGCTCCTTCAACGGGACCCGATATGTTCAGTATCCACGTTCGATATCCACCACGCCGCTGACGGTAGCGCCGCCTACCAGCGCGGTGATCTTCCTCGCGACCTGAGCGACGCTTTCTTCGCGCAACGTCAAAGCCGAGACATGCGGCGTAATCGTGATGCGCGGCTCCTGCCAGAACAGATGATCCGCCGGCAGCGGTTCTTCGCGAAACACGTCGAGCGTGGCGGCGGCGATCTGGCCGCTCGCGAGCGCGTCGAGCAGGTCCGGTTCGACCAGATGTCCGCCGCGCGCCACATTGATCAGATACGCGCCGCGCGCAAGCCTCGCGAAGGTGCGCGCGTTCAGCACGTCGCCAGTTTCAGGCGTATGCGGCAGTAGATTCACCAGCACTTTTACACCGTCGAGAAACGCGTCGAATTGCGCTTCTCCGGCGAACGTTGCGATGCCGTCGATCTGCCGCGGGCTGCGGCTGTAACCGCGCACCGGCATGCCGAATGCCGCCACCGCCTGTGCGACATGCGCGCCGAGCACGCCGAGTCCCAACACGCCGACGGTAAAACTTTCGCGCGGATGCGGCTCCAGCACTTCCCAGCGGCGCTCGTTTTGCTGCGTCTGATATTCGTCGAAGCGACGCAGATAGCGCAGCACCGCATGCGTGACGTACTCGGCCATTTGCAGCGCCATGCCGGTGTCTTCGAGGCGGATCAACTGCGCGTTGCGCGGCAACGTGCCGGGCTGTTCGTGTTCCAGCGCGAGGATCGCGTCGACGCCAGCGCCGAGATTGAAGATGGCGCGCAGATCGTCGCGGCCGGCCAGCATCTCGCGCGGCGGCCGCCACACCACCGCGAAATCGGCGGGCGCGGTATCGCCCGGCTGCCATTCACGCAGATCGGCCTCCGGCAGCGCGCGGGCGAAGTCGTGCAGCCACGCGGCGGCGTCGGCATGCGGCATGTAGAAGAGGATTTTCATACGGTCCGGAAGGCGCCTGCGAGGTCGAGTCGAGTGACGGAGAAGCCACGACACGGCCGATGCGGCAGATGCAATGCTGCGGACGACGCGTGCGGCATGAGGCCTCCTCCTTTTATGGATAGGCTTCATTCTACTTTTTCGACGCGGATTGCGCGCGTTTGCGCACGAGCGTGCGGTTTTGGTGGTGCGCTTTCCGTCGGGAGACCTCTATCTGGCGGTGCTTACGAGCGTTTGGCGCTCCATTTGCCCGCGCGTTTGCTCGCGCATTTGCCCCATAACCAAAGCACAAAAACTTGGTTCGCCCACGCGGGCCCCGGCGAGACAATCACTATCCGGAATTCCGCAGCGAGGCACCCACATGCTTTCATGCACCAAATCGACATGGCCGCCGCGGCTCGTCACCGTTCCCGGCCTGCACGGCAGCGAGCGCGCGCACTGGCAGACATGGCTGGAGCGGCAGTTCGCGCGCTCGCTGCGCGTCGAGCAAGCCGACTGGGACGCGCCGGACCTCGCGCGGTGGTCCAAATCGTTGCGCGATCTGCTGGCGCGCGAGCGCGGGCCGTTCGTGCTGGCCGCGCATAGCTTCGGCTGCCTCGCGACCGCGCATGCGCTGCAGCAGGCGTCGTACGCGAACGACGTGATCGGCGTGCTGTTCGTCGCGCCCGCGAGTCCGCAGAAGTTCGCCTTCGCGGGACCGTTCGACGCGCGGCGTCTCGGCGTGCCATCCATTCTGATCGGCAGCGAAACCGATCCGTGGATGTCGCTCGCCGGATCACGCGATCTGGCGCAGCGTTTCGGCAGTGCGTTCGTCAATCTCGGTGACGCGGGACATATCAACACCGCGGCCGGATTTGGTCCGTGGCCGCGCGCGAAGTATTTCGTCGACACGCTGGTGCATTGCGCGGCGCCGTTGCGTTTTCGCGAGGAGTCGTTCGACGCCGCACAGCACGCGTTCGTTTGAGTGGCCGGGCCGGCGTTCGTGCATCGCCGGGCGCGCGGACGGCCCGCTGGCTGAGTAAGCGATCCGTTAGAATCCCGCTTCATGCCGCGCGTTCGTGCGGCCACTGGTTTTCATCAACGATAGGCGGGGACAGGATGGCAGGCAAGACGGGGACATCGCGCTGGCTGGCAGCCGGCATGACGGCAATCACGCTCGCGCTGGCGGGTGTGTCGACGGCGCACGCGGATGCGTCGCTGCTCAATGTGTCGTACGACGTGACGCGTGAGTTGTATAAGGACATCAACGCCGGCTTCATTGCCGCGTACAAGGAGAAGAGCGGCGAGACCGTGTCGATTCGCCAGTCGCACGGCGCGTCGAGCGCGCAGGCGCTGTCGGTGCTGCAAGGCCTGCAGGCCGATGTGGTGACGATGAATCAGCCTAACGACATCGACCTGCTCGCCGAGAAAGGCCAACTGGTGCCGGCCAACTGGCGCGCGCGTCTGCCCGACGACAGCGCACCGTACACCACGACGATGGTGTTCCTCGTACGCAAGGGCAACCCGAAGCACATCAAGGACTGGGACGATCTCGCCAAGCCCGGCGTGCAGGTAGTGATCGCCAATCCGAAGACATCGGGTAACGGGCGCTATACGTATCTGGCTGCGTGGGGTTATCGCAAGCAGCACGGCGGCACCGACGCGCCGGCGCTCGACTTCGAAAAAGCGATCTTCAAGAACGTGCCGGTGCTCGACACGGGTGGACGAGGCGCGACCACCACGTTCACGCAGCGCGGTATCGGCGACGTGCTGGTGACGTTCGAAAACGAAGTGGCGCTGATGGACACGGGCGTGGGCGGGGGCAACTTCGAGGCCGTCTATCCGTCGGTGAGTCTGCTGGCGGCGCCGCCGGTTTCGATCGTCGACAAGGTGGTCGACAAGCGCGGCACGCGCAAAGAGGCGCAGGCCTACCTCGACTATCTGTGGTCGCCGGCCGCGCAGGAAATCATCGCGCAGCATCATCTGCGTCCGCGAGACAAGACGGTGCTCGCGAAGCATGCCGCGGAGTTCAAGCCGATCAAGACGTTCACGGTCGAAGAAATGTTCGGCAGCTGGCAGAAAGCGCAGCAAACCCATTTTTCCGATGGCGGGACGTTTGATCAGATCATCGTCGACAAGAAATAAAACTTCGGCTTCTTAAGTAAAAAGGCTGCCTCGTACAAAACGAGGCAGCCTTTTTTATCGCGCGTGTTTTATTGCACGCGGCGCACGCGCTCAGTTCGGCGCAGCGTGTTTATCGCAGCCATGCTCGCAGCCGCTTTGATCGAGCGGCATTTGTTGCGCGGCCTCGGCGCGAATGCCGAGTCGTTCGAGCAGCTTGCGGTCGGCTTCCGCCTGCGGATTGCTCGTGGTCAGCAACTGATCGCCATAGAAAATCGAGTTCGCGCCGGCGAGGAAGCACATGGCCTGCAACGCTTCGTTCATCTGCTCGCGGCCCGCCGACAGACGCACCATGGCGCGCGGCATGGTGATGCGCGCAATCGCAATCGTGCGCACGAATTCGAACGGGTCGATCGCTTCCGTGCCGGTCAGCGGCGTGCCTTCCACCTGCACCAGATTGTTGATGGGCACCGATTCCGGATACGGCTCCATGTTCGCCAGTTGCGCGATCAGGCCGGCGCGCTCACGACGCGACTCGCCCAGTCCGACAATCCCGCCGCAGCACACGTTGATGCCGGCATCGCGCACGCGTTCGAGCGTGTCGAGGCGATCCTGATACGTACGCGTCGAAATGATCTGGCCGTAGAACTCCGGCGACGTATCGAGATTGTGGTTGTAGTAGTCGAGGCCTGCTTCGCGCAGCCCTTGCGCCTGATGCGTTTCGAGCATGCCGAGCGTCACGCAGGTTTCGAGACCCATCGCCTTCACGCCGCGGATCATGTCCTTGATCGGTTCGAGGTGACGGTCTTTCGGATTACGCCATGCGGCGCCCATGCAGAAACGCGTCGCGCCGTTTTCCTTGGCGACCTTCGCGGCGGCGAGCACTTCGTCGACCGGCATCAGTTTGTCGGCTTGCAGGCCCGTGTCGTGATGCACCGACTGCGGACAGTACGCGCAATCTTCTTCGCAGCCGCCGGTCTTGATCGACAGCAGCGTCGACAGTTGCACGGTATTCGCATCGAAATGTTCGCGATGGGTTTGCTGCGCCTGGAACATCAGGTCGTTGAACGGCAGTTCGTACAACGCCACGATGTCCGCCACGCGCCAGCGCGCGACCTGCTTCGTGCCGGCTGCGGCGTTGTTATTGGCGGCGGCCGTATCGGCGGACGCCGGAGCGATGTTCAGTTGCGTCATGTCGTCGATCCTCATGGATGGATGTGATGGGGGTTCAGCGCTGCGCGTGGCGCAGCGTCTGCAAAAGGCGGTTGATGTCGAGCTGCTCCGCCGCGAACTCGGGCGAAGCGGGGCTCAGATGCGGCACGATGCCGAGCAGCGGCGCGTCGTATTCGCGGGCGAGATGCGCGCGGATCGACGCGATGTTTTCGTCGGGAAACGTCATGTCCGGATCGATGCGGTTGGCAACCCAGCCGGCGAGCGTGAGCCCGCGCGCGGCGATCGCTTCGGCGGTGAGCAGCGCATGGCTGATGCAGCCGAGCCGCATGCCGACCACCAGCACGACCGGCAGTTTCAGGGCAACGGCGAGATCGGCGGTGTCCTGAGTGGCGGTCAACGGCACGCGAAATCCGCCGACGCCTTCCACCACGACGATCTGCGCGCGCTTGAGCGCTTGCGCGTGACAGTCGACGATACGGTCCAGATCGAGCGAGACGTTTTCCAGCGCGGCCGCAATATGCGGCGCGGCCGGTTCCTTCAACAGATACGGTGTGCGCATCTCGGGCGGCAGCAGGACGTTCGACGCGGCGTCGAGTTGATCCGCGTCCTCGTTATGCAGCACGCCGTCCACTTCGAACGCGCCGGCGGCGATCGGCTTCATCGCGGCGGCTTGCAGCCCTTCGCGAACGAAGCCGCGCAACAGTGCAGCCGAGACGAACGTCTTGCCGATTTCCGTATCGGTGCCGGTGACGAACAACGACAGTGCGTTTTGATTCGCGCTACTCATGCCGCTTTCGCTCCCAATTGCTGCAAGCCGGCTTCGAGCCGATCGAGGTCCGCCTGCGAGTGCGCGGCCGACAGCGAAATGCGCAAGCGCGATGTGCCGGCGGGCACGGTCGGCGGACGGATGGCCGGCACCCATAGACCCGCACGTTCGAGGGTGGCCGCGATATCCAGCGTGGCATCGTTCGCGCCGATGATGAGCGGTTGCACGGCCGTATGCGAATCGACCGGTATCCACGGCGTTGCCTTGAGCATGGCGCGCGTGCGCTCGATCAACTGCTGAAGATGCGCGCGCCGCGCGTCGCCTTCTTCGCCGCCGATGATACGCAGGCTTGCCGACACCGCGTGCGCGGCGGCCGGCACCGACGCCGTAGTGAAAATGTACGGACGTGCGCGCTGCACGAGCCATTCGATCACCGTCTCATGCGCCGCGACGAATGCGCCGGAAACGCCGGCCGCTTTGCCGAGCGTGCCGATCGAAATGAGGTTCGGCGAACGCAGCGCTGCTTGCGCGATCGCGCCGCGGCCTTGCGGGCCGAGCACGCCGAAACCGTGCGCGTCGTCGACGATCAGCCACGCGCCGTGTTTTTCCGCGAGTTCGAGCAGGCGCGGCAGCGGCGCAATGTCGCCGTCCATGCTGAAGACCGTATCGGAGACGACCACTTTGACATCGGCGTCCGAGGCTTCGAGCATCGCGCTCAGCGCTTCGGTATCGCAGTGCGGGTAGATCTGCACGTCGGCGCGGGACAAACGCGCGCCGTCGATCAGCGAAGCGTGATTCAGCGAGTCGGAGAAGAGCGTCGTGCCGCGGCCCGCGAGTGCGGTAAGCGTGGCGAGATTCGCCATGTAGCCGGTGCTGAAGTAGAGCGCGCGCGCATTGTCGACGAAGCCGCCGACGAATTCCGCGAGATCGTCTTCGAGTTGCGCATGCGCGCGCGAGTGGCCGCCGAGCAGATGCGAGCCGCCGCTGCCCGCGCCATAGCGCTCTGCGCCTTCGGCGATGGCCGCGACCAGTTGCGGATGCGCGGCGAGCCCGAGATAGTCGTTGCTGGCGAAGCCGATGATCGCGCGGCCGTCGACCGTCATGTGGGCCGCGCACGGCGTGTCGGCGGTGCGGCGGCGACGGCGCAGGCCGCGCGCGTCGATCTCCTTCAGCCCTTCGGCGAGCGTGTCGAGCAGATGCATTAGCGGGTCTCCGCCAGCGTGGCTTCGAAGGTTTCGCGCGTGCGTGAAGCGAGCAGCGCGAGTTCTTCGTCGTCGAGGATATAAGGGGGCATCAGATATACCGTGGTTCCGATTGGGCGCAGCAGCAGTTCGCGCTGCAACGCGTTTTCGAAGAAGCGGCGCGAGAATGTTCTGGCTTGCTGAGCATCGTCGATCACGGCGTCGAACGCGAAGATCGTGCCGCGCTGGCGCAGATTGCGGACTTGCTCGTGATCGGCGAGCGGCGCGAGCGCGGCTTTCAGCTTCGCGGACTTCTGCGTGTTGGCGGCGAGAACGTTGTCGCTCTCGAACAGATCGAGCGTAGCGAGCGCCGCGCGGCAGGCGAGCGGATTGCCCGTGTACGAATGCGAGTGCAGGAAGCCGCGCGCGGTGTCGTCGTGATAGAAGGCATCGAAAATTTCGTCGCGCGACAGCACGATCGAAAGCGGCAGATACCCGCCGCTGATACCTTTCGACAGACAGATGAAGTCCGGCCAGATGCCGGCCTGTTCGCATGCGAAGAAGGTGCCGGTGCGTCCGCAGCCGACGGCGATTTCATCGGCGATCAGGTGCACGCTGTATTGATCGCACAAGGCGCGCAATCCGGCGATATACGACGCGTCGTGCATGGCCATGCCGGCCGCGCATTGCACGAGCGGCTCGACGATCAGCGCGGCGATTTTCGTGGCGCGTGCTTCGAACAGCGCGCGAACGTGATCGAGTGCGCGGCGCGCGACATCGGCGGCGCTTTCACCAGCTTGCGCGAGACGAGCATCGGGCGATGCCACGACATGCGCGTGGCGGATCAACGGGTCGTAGGCGTCCTTGAACAGCGCGACATCGGTGACACCGAGTGCGCCGATGGTTTCGCCGTGATAGCTGTTGGCGATGCAGACGAATTCCTGCTTGTCGGCGAAACCGCGATTGCGCCATGAGTGGAAGCTCATCTTCAAGGCGATTTCGACGGCGGACGCGCCATCCGATGCGAAGAATGCGTGACCGAGGGTATTGCCGGTGAGCGCGCTGAGCCGCTCTGCGAGTTCGATAGCCGGTTCATGCGTGCAGCCGGCGAGCATGGCGTGTTCGAGCGTGTCGAGTTGATCTTTGAGCGCCGCGTTGATGCGCGGGTTGGCGTGACCGAACAGGTTGACCCACCAGGAGCTGATGGCATCCAGATAGCGATGGCCGGCGCGATCGTAGAGCCACGCGCCTTGACCACGCGCGACGGGCACGAGCGGCAGGCGCTCGTGGTGCTTCATCTGCGTGCAGGGGTGCCAGACGGCGCGCAGGCTGCGGGCGATCCAGTCTTCGGGGGCTGTTGACTGTGCTGCTGACTTTTCCAAAGGGTACTCCAGGGTGCTTTTTGGCCGCTGTGCGGCGTGGCTTTTTTAGGGCCATTTTCGAGCGTGCTGCGCATCTTTTTTCTGCGCTGCGCGCGGCCCTTGGCGGGCTTGCGGGGTCGAGATTAGCGGTTTATTTCGTGCTGTGCACTAGGGGCGGATGGGCGGTTTTTGCCTGCGGCGCTGGGGTTGTTGGCTGTTCGATGCAGGTGGTTTCTGTTTTCCGCGGAAGGTTGCTGATCGGTGCAGTTAGCGACGGCAAAGTAGTTGGGTTTTACTGGCGGGAAATTGGGGTGGGTGGGGGTTTTTTGCCTGTTCGGCGGTTTTTTGGCTGTGGTCTTTGTGGTGTTGGCCTTTCCTTGCTTTGTTAGTGGTCTATTGGCGTTGCCCCTGTGCGGGGCGGCACCTACTTTCTTTGCCGCGGCAAAGAAAGTAGGCAAAGAAAGCCGCTTTGCACCGCCAGCTCTTAAGCGGGGCCCCCGCGCAGCCACGGTAGTGGTCCATCTGGAATCCGTGCCCTCGCACATTTGGCCTTCGTGACAAGGCAGTCATACTTCCTGCTTCGCGCTGCGCGCTCGCCAGAACGGTCAGCCTAAAACCCGAGGCTGCGTTCGTATGCGGCGGGAGCCATCGGCTTCGCCTCGGCGTGGCGCCTATGCGGCCGGCGCAAGGAGCGAGCGGAATTTTGGAAGCGCGGCCGATACATGTAGTGAGCCGCAGGCTTAGAAGTACTGCCGGCGTAAGAGCCGAGCCGCGGCATTAGAAATGCAGCCGGTATAAGAGCCGAGCCGACGCATTAGAAATACTGCTGGTGTGAGAGCCGTGTCGCGGCGTTAGAAATACTGCCGGGGTAAGAAATGAACAGCGGCTTTAGAAATACTGCTGACGCAAGGGGCTGCGATACGAAGTCGGGCTGGCGTAAGAAACCGACGGGCATTTAAGAAATCCCGCTGCCTACAAACGACCGATGGTTTTAATGAAGTACCGCCACGGCGCGCGCAGCGCCGCTGGAAGAATGACTGCTGTGTCACAAGCGCTGAATGTGCGAGGGCACGGATTCCAGATGGGCCGCTACCGTGGCTGTGCGGGGAGCCCGCTTATGAGCTGGCGGTTCAAAGCGGCTTTCTTTGCCTACTTTCTTTGCCGCGGCAAAGAAAGTAGGTGCCGCCCCGCACAGGGGCAACGCGAATAGACCACTAAGAAATCAAGGAAAGGCCACCACCCGAGGGAAACAATCAAAAACACCGCCGATCAGGCAAAAAACCACTCACTCCCGACTAGCAATAGCCCGCCGCGCATCACCGCTACCCCCAGCCCCACCGTCAGCCGTCTGCGAAGACTGATCCCCCCAAACAACC
The DNA here is from genome assembly GCF_046028015.1 of Paraburkholderia sp. RL17-383-BIF-A. Lineage (NCBI taxonomy): Bacteria > Pseudomonadati > Pseudomonadota > Betaproteobacteria > Burkholderiales > Burkholderiaceae > Paraburkholderia > Paraburkholderia sp. RL17-383-BIF-A. The sequence goes on from NZ_JARESR010000003.1 coordinate 253,775, forward strand.
GCATTATTCACCGCATACAACCGGCAAGGCGCCGAACTCTGCTTCTGACAATTGGCCACGGCAACCGACATAGGATCATCGCCACCCTCAGCCCACGACCAAGCCCCAGTATCAGACACCGCAAACGCCCGGCTAGGAAACTGGTGCAGGAAATTCCGATACCCATTGCGCCCGGCCTCGTCGACAAACGGCACGGCATCGACCGCATCGACAGCGGCAAACCCGCTCGCCTTCGGCATGGAAGGATCCGACACACGATACTGCACACCAGTCGGCATCCCCACTCGCGCAAGGAACGCTTCCACGGCCGGCCACCACACATGCACGCCATCGCGGTCGCCGACCAGCCGGTGCGCATCGTTCTTGTAGTTGCCGAAATCCACCATCTTCGCGCTCGCGCCGTGCGCACCGAACGCGGCATACATACCCGCCACCAGCGGCGCATTCCAGACCGAATCGTTATCGCCGTACATCCAAAGCGACGGCACCTTGGTCTTCTCGCCGTAAGCGCCGAAGGCGCGCGTCAGGTTGCCCTGCCAGTCGCTGCAAGCATCCTGCCGCAAGCCGCCCGAGAAATTGATCAGCGCGCGCACGCCCGGCGCCGCTTCCGTACCGTAGGCAATCGTCGCAAGACCGCCGTGCGAGGTGCCGGCCACGACGATGTGCGTGGCGTCCACGTAAGGTTGCTTCGACATGAAGTCGACCGTCGCGGCGACGTCGCCGGCCTGGCTGATGCCGTTCTTTTCGACGTCGCAGCCGTCCTGCTGATAAGCGCCGTCCGAATGGCCGAAACCCTGACGGTTCGGCGCCACCACCACATAACCACGGCGCACGAATTCGCGCGCGAACGGCAGCGGGTCGCTGCGTTCCTGCGTGCGCGGATCGCCGGGAATCTTGCCGTGGTTGAAAACGATCATCGGAAACGGGCCTGCGCCGTCCGGTTTGTAGATCGTCGTTTCGAGGGTAATCGTGCCGGCTGCGTCGACCGGTACGCGGATGATCTGTTCGTTCAGACCTGCGCTGGGCAGATAGACGTCGTCGTCGAGCGCAATACGCGGCACGTGCGCGCGTGTCAGCGGTCCAGCCTGAATGTCGGCGAGCGGGTCGGCGTGCGCGAGTGCGACAGCGCACGTGGCCGCTGCACAGATCACCGCACACTTCGTCAGAACCTTGCTGAACACCATTGACGCACCTGCCTCAAAAACCTGCCCTGAACACCGTGATGCCCGTTTATCGAAAGCCATTACTGACATTTGCCTTTCGGCTGGCCTTTCGACAAACAAAAGCACACTCGCGCACGGAGTGCGCCAAAGGCGCACGCACGCTAATCGAGATCGCACGGGATGAACCCAAACGGCCGACGCGACCCCACGCGCCGATGATGAGCGTCACGCCTGCTGCCTGAAACCGCCGCCGGAACCACACTCTCTGGTACCCGGCAGGGCGCCCTGCGCAATTTGCGGAGTGGTATGAACCGGGCTCTCGCAACATGACGTCATGAAGCTACGGCCTCATCCTGGCACGACAATTTTGTTTTGTGCAATCAAGGAGAACCCGCGACGCAAAATTTGCCGCGCGTCGATCGGCCACCTCGGGCCGGTCGTGCGGGCCTCGCGGGTGTTTGGTGCAACGAAGCAATCAGGCGCGGCGCGGGCGTTGTGGCATGGAGCCAACACGAAAAAATGGCCCCGCTATCGGGGCCATATGTGAGCGCGGCGTAAGGACGCTGCGACGTCGTGTAAGGGTCGGGAAGGGTTATTCGCTGACGTCGCCGTCCACGTAACGCCAGCGACCGTCTTCGTCGCGAACGAAACGGCTCAGTTCATGAAGCCGGTGCGCGCGGCCGCCCACCTTGTAACGCGCGACGAATTCGACGGTCGCGTGATGAGCGTCGGTTTCAGCAAACGCCTTGATCTGCAGTCCGAGCCACCGTGGCGCGTCGGGCGAAGCGGGATCCGCGTCGAGATCGGCGGGGCAGGTGTGCGGCGCCCAGGTCGCGCGCAGATAATCCGTTGCACCGACCACATAGGCGCTGTAGCGCGAGCGCATCAATTCAAGGGCCCGTGGCGCCGCTTCGCCGCCGTCGATATAGCGGCCGCAGCATTGCGCGAAGCGGGGCGCCTTGGCGCCGTTGCGTTGATCGGGCGCGGCGCCGCCACAGGGACAATCGGCAGGTCGTTGTAACGGCGACAGTTGCTTATTCATCAGACTTTCAGCCAAGACCGCGTGCGATCAAAATTTTCTGGATGTCGCTGGTGCCCTCGTAGATCTGGCAAACGCGCACGTCGCGGTAAATCCGCTCGACCGGGAAGTCGCTCAGATAGCCGTAGCCGCCATGAATCTGTAAGGCGGCCGAACAGATGCGCTCGGCGGCTTCGGAGGCGAACAGTTTGGCCATCGCGGCTTCGGTGAGGCACGGCTGGCCGGCGTCTTTCAACGAGGCCGCATGCCAGATCAACTGGCGCGCCGCCTCGAGTTGCGTCGCCATGTCGGCGAGGCGGAATTGCACGGCCTGATGCGAAAAGAGCGGCACGCCGAAGCTCTCGCGTTCCTTTGCATAACTCAGCGCCGCCTCGAACGCGGCGCGCGCCATGCCGACGCTTTGCGCGGCGATGCCGATACGGCCGCCTTCGAGCCCTGACAGCGCGATCCGGTAGCCTTCGCCTTCTGCGCCGATCACGTTCGCAGCCGGCACGCGGCAATCCTCGAAAATGATCTGCGCGGTGTCCGACGAATGCTGGCCGAGCTTGTCTTCAACCCGCGCGACGACGTAACCCTTCGTATCGGTCGGCACGATAAACGCGCTGATGCCGCGCTTGCCCGCGGCCTTGTCCGTCACGGCCATGACGATCGCAACATTGCCGTTCTTGCCGCTCGTGATGAACTGTTTGACGCCGTTCAACACATACACGTCGCCGTCGCGGGTCGCGGTGGTGCGCAGCGCGGAGGCGTCGGAACCGGCTTGCGGTTCGGTCAGGCAAAACGCTCCGAGCATGTCGCCGCGCGCGAGCGGCGTCAGCCAGTCGCGTTTCTGCGCGTCGTTGCCGTAGGTGAGCAGAATGCTGCACACGGGGCAGTTGTTGACGGAGATCGCCGTCGAAGTGCCGCCGTCGCCGGCTGCGATTTCTTCGAGTATCAGCGCGAGCGCCAGCGCGTCCATGCCGGCGCCGCCGTACGTTTCGGGCACGAGCACGCCATACGCGCCGAGTTCCGCCAGTTGCCGATGCACGTCCTGCGGAAACGTGCGTTCGCGGTCCCATGCCGCCGCATGCGGCGTGATCGCTTCGCGTACGAACGTGCGCAGCGCGTCGCGGACCATCAGGTGATCCTGATCAAGCACCATAAGTGATCCCGTTCAAGTAGTTGCTCACCAGTCGAGCGGTGTCCCGTCGTATTGATAGAAGCGGCCGTTGAACGCTTCGCGCGCACCCGCGGCCTGCGCCAGCACATCACGCATGCCGCTCACGCTGCGCGCGGGATCGATCGCCGCCTGGGCGCCGCCCATGTCGGTTTGCACCCAGCCTGGATGCAGCGAAATGCACGTGGCGCGCCGAGCGTCCAGCGACGCGAGTTTCAACGCGTCGTTCAGCGCCGCCTTGCTCGCGCGATACAGCCAGCCGGTCGTGCCGCTCGCGTCGCCAATGCTGCCCATCTTGCTCGAAATCACCGCGAATACGCCGCCGGCTTCTTCGACGAGCGGCAGCAGGATCGGCATCAATTGCATGGGTCCGCGCACATTGGTGTGCATGACGTGGTCGAAGTCTTCAGCGGTGATCGTCTCGATGCCTTCGGTGCGCGGGCCGTAGACGCCCGCCACCACGATCGCCGCATCGAGCCGTTCACCGTCGAGCTTCCAGCCGAGCGCGGCGATTTCCTCGGGCGCGCTCACGTCGAGCGAGAACGTTTGGGCGCCGAGTTCATTCAACGCATCGAGCGCGGCGCCGTCACGCGCGGTGGCGAGCACGCGCCAGCCGCTCTTTTTGTACTGCCGCACAAACTCCTGGCCGATGCCACGCGACGCACCGACGATCAACACTGTTTTCATCGAATACTCCAAGCTGTCAAAACGCCCCGAATCGCGCGTTACACAAGTTCGATACCCATGGCCGTCGCTTCGCCGCCGCCGATGCACAGCGTCGCGACGCCGCGCTTGCCGCCGCGTTGCCTGAGCGCGCCGATCAGCGTGACGAGAATGCGCGCGCCCGACGCGCCGATCGGATGGCCGAGCGCACAGGCGCCGCCGTTCACGTTGACCTTTTCGTGCGGCAGATGGTGTTCCTTCATGGCCGCCATGGTCACGACGGCAAATGCTTCGTTGACCTCATACAGATCGACTTCGTCGGCGCGCCAGCCATTCTTCTCGAACAGCTTGCGAATCGCCCCGACCGGCGCGGTGGTGAACTTCGCCGGTTCCTGTGCGAAGGTCGAGTGGCCGACCACGCGCGCAATCGGCTCCACGCCGAGGCGCTTCGCCGTCGACTCGCGCATCATGACGAGCGCGGCCGCGCCGTCGGAAATCGACGACGAATTCGCCGCCGTCACCGTGCCGGTTTTGCTGAATGCGGGTTTGAGCGTTGGAATCTTGTCGAGGTTCGCCTTGAACGGCTGTTCGTCGTGATCGATGGTGACTTCGCCCTTGCGGCTTTGCACCTTCACCGGCGCGATTTCCCAGCTGAACGAACCGTCTTCGTTCGCGCGCTTCGCGCGGTGGAGCGACTCGACGGCGAACGCGTCTTGCGCTTCGCGCGTGAAGTCGAACGAGGCCGCGCATTCTTCGGCAAAGGTGCCCATCAGACGGCCTTTTTCGTAGGCGTCTTCGAGACCGTCGTAGAACATGTGGTCGATCACCTGGCCGTGGCCCATACGCATGCCGGCGCGCGCTTTCGGCAGCAGGTACGGCGCATTCGTCATGCTTTCCATGCCGCCCGCGACGATCACGTCGACGGAGCCGGCCGCGAGCATGTCGTGCGCGAACATTGCCGCACGCATGCCGGAGCCGCACATCTTGTTCACCGTGGTGCTGCCGGTGGCGAGCGGCAAGCCGGCGCCGAGCGCGGCCTGACGCGCGGGCGCCTGGCCGAGGCCTGCGGGCAGCACGCAACCCATCACCACTTCGTCGATCTGTTCGGGTTTCAGGCCCGCGCGCTGCACGGCCGCCTCGATCGCCACCGCGCCCAATTGCGGCGCGGTCAGTGTGGCGAAGTCACCCTGAAAGGCCGCCATCGGCGTGCGGGCCACGCCCACGATAACGATCGGATCAGCCTTTGTCTCACTCATGTTTGTCTCACTCATGTTTAAGCTCCTTGATGACGCCTTCGACGATGGCCGGCACGTCGCCGAGCTGAGCCGCATCGGCGGCCACCACGTCGTTGTCTGCCTTGTGCGGGCCACTTGCCGACACGGCCGCGACACACTTCTGATAGGTTGCGTCGAGCGCGGCCGGCTCGCTGATCGTCATGCCGAGATTGCGCACCTTGCCGTCATGCACGCCGTACGCCCAGCCATGTACCGTCAACGCCTGGCCGCGCGCCCATGCATCGTTGACGATGGTGGTGCGGCACACGTTCATCACCTGTTCGATCGCGTTCAGTTCGACCAGACGCCGGTGACGCGCCTCGCCGATCGGCCATTCCTCGATCAGCGCCGCATGCTTGGCGCGCACGTCCTGCACGTGGTGCAGCCAGTTGTCCGCGAGACCCACGCGGCGGCCGTGCAGGGCCGCGCCGACACCCGAGCAGCCGTAGTGGCCGACCACCATGATGTGCTTGACCTTCAGCAGATCGACGGCGAACTGGATCACCGAGAGACAGTTCAGATCGGAATGCACCACCACGTTAGCGATGTTTCTATGCACGAACACTTCGCCCGGCGGCAGGCCGATGATCTGGTTCGCCGGCACGCGCGAATCGGAGCAGCCGATCCACAAATATTCGGGCGTTTGCTGATGTGCGAGACGCGAAAAATACTCGGGGTCTTCGGACAGCTTGCGGGCGACCCACGCTTCGTTGTTGTCGAACAGATGCGCGAGCGGATTGTCAGGAGTGGAAGCGTTCGTGTTCATGGTGCGTCTTGGCGGTTGCTCGACCGATTGACCGGTCGATGTCGTTACATAAGGTTCGGACGAGGCATCAACACTGCGAGCGGCACAGGCGCCTCACGCGACCCGCGCGCTGCGCTCGTCGGCCGGTGCGTCCGGCGCGGAGTTGGCCGCATCGGCAAAGCGTTCCGGGTAGCGCACGCAGAAGCGCACGCTGTCGTCGTACGGGAAAAAGTCGGGCAGTTCGCCTTTCAATAGATGATCCTTGTGCCGTTGCCATAGCGCAGGTTCGAAGAAGTCCGCGTGATGCTGCATGAAGGAGCGGCGCACGCGTGGGTCGCCGAGCAGAAACGTGCCGTAGGTCTCCGGGAAAATGTCGTGCGGGCCGACCGAGTACCACGGCTCGCCCGACATTTCGTCCTCCTCGTTACGCGGCGCCGGCACCGCGCGCACGTTGCAATCGGTCAGATATTCGATTTCATCGTAGTCGTAAAACACCACGCGGCCGTGACGTGTCACGCCGAAGTTCTTGTACAGCATGTCGCCCGGAAAGATGTTCGCCTGCATCAGTTCCTTGATGGCGTTGCCGTATTCCTTGATGCCGTGCTCGATGTCCTCGTCGTTGCCGTTCTGCAGGAACAGATTCAACGGCACCATGCGGCGTTCAATATACATATGGCGAATCACGAGGCTGTCGCCGTCGTATTCGATCAGCGACGGCACTTCCTTTTCGAGTTCACGCACGAGCGCTTCGTCGAGCCGCGAGACCGGCAACGCTACGCTCGAATATTCGAGCGTGTCGGCCATGCGGCCCAGACGGTCATGCCGTTTGACGAGCTGATACTTTTCCTTGATCTGCGCGCGCGTGGTTTCCTTCGGCGGCGGGAAGCTGTCTTTGATCAGCTTGAACACATACGGAAACGACGGCAGCGTGAATACGAGCATGACGAGGCCCTTGATGCCGGGCGCGACGATGAACTGATCGCTCGAATGCGACAGGTGATGCAGCAGGTCGCGATAGAAGAGATTCTTTCCCTGCTTCTGCAAACCCACGGACGTGTAGATTTCCGCCTTCGGTTTGCCCTGCATGATGGTGCCGAGAAACTCGACGTAAGCGGACGGCACTTCCATATCCACCAGGAAATACGAATGCGAGAAGCTGAAAATGATCAGCAACTGGTCGCGCTTGACCAGCACCGTGTCGAGTGCGAGCACGCCCGGCTTCACATGGCGCAGCGGCACCGCGAACGGCAACAGCAGATCACCGTTGATGATTCGCCCGACGATATACGCAGACTTGTTCCGGTAAAACAGTGACGAGAGCACGTGAATCTGGAAATTGGGCGCTTCGTCGAACACGCCGAACGCGTCGCGGATCGCCTGCATCAGGCAGCCGACGTCGCGGGTCAGATCTTCAAACGGCGGTTCCAGCTGGAAGTTCGTGACAATGCGCTCGAGCGTCGCCGCGAGGCCGTCTTTGCCGGGATAGTACGCGCGGTAAGTTGGCTTCGCCGCGGGTTCGTCGTTCTCGATGTATTCGGTCGAGATGGCCGGGCGCACGAAAATGAAATCGTTGTTGAAGTACGAGCGGTGCAGGATCTTGCAGCACACCGAATTGAAGAACGTCTCCGCGCATTCGGGCTGCCGGTGCGTGGTGAGGAGGCCGATGTAGTGCAGCTTGATCTGCTGCCAGACTTCGTCGTCGATATTTTCCGCGTCGTATTCGTCTTCGAGCAGTTCGACGCATTCCTCGACGCGTTCGTCGTACGAGGCAATGCGGTCGCGCGCGAGCTTCTGCAGGCCGTGCCAGTCGGCCTGTTCAAACAGCGTCTTGGCGTGGATCGCGGCGTCGCGAAAGACCCGGTAGTGCCGGTCGAATCCTTCGAGCATGGTCTGTGCGACGTCAAAGCCGATTTGCGACGACAGCAGTTTGGGGAAGTGATTCATGTCGACCGTGCATCCGCCTCATGTCGTAAAGACACCCGGGATTGTATCGCCCAGGTGGGCCCGCGCCGCATCGCGCCGTGGTTCATGCCGGCTTGGCTTCGCGTGCGCCGGTCGCGAGCAGCGCGCGCGCCTGCGTTTCATATTGCGCGAGGTCTTCGAGCGTCGCGTTCAGGTCTTCCAGCTGACGCTCCAGCACTTCGCGATGACGCGCTACCGTGGCGAGGAACGCGTGCAATTGCGGCACCGTGTCGGTCGGCGACTCGTACACGTCCAGCAGATCGCGAATTTCCGACAACGTGAAGCCGAGCCGTTTGCCGCGCAACGTGAGCTTCAGACGCGTTCGGTCGCGGCCGGAATACACACGCCGCAAGCCGCTCGATCCTTCCCGGCTCGGTGAGAGTAAACCCTGATCTTCATAGAAGCGGATCGCGCGCGGCGTGACGTCGAATTCCCGCGCGAGCTCGGTGATCGTGTATTGCGTGTTCATCGGGGCATTCCGTGGCCAGGCAGAAAATCGGATTGAACGATAGAATCAACGTTTACGTTATCGTCAACTTGAGCTGAACGCAACCAGGCGCAGTACGGCCGCAGTACGGCGCCAGCACGCCGCAACCACGCTATCCGGCATTGCATACCTCGCCATGCCGGACGGCCGACGGAGGAAGACACCCACAATGAATGCACTCGAACACCAACTCGACTACCCGTTCAACGACGCGTTGCCGGACGCGGGCCACGCCATGGAAGTCTCGCCAGGCGTTTTCTGGCTGCGCATGCCGCTGCCCTTCGCGCTGGATCACATCAACCTCTGGCTGTTACGCGACGAGATCGACGGGCAGCAGGGTTGGACCGTGGTGGACTGCGGGATCACCTCGGACACGATCAAGGAGAACTGGGAAAAGGTGTTCGACTCGGTGCTCGGCGGCCTGCCGGTGCTGCGTGTGATCGTCACGCATTGCCATCCCGATCACATTGGCCTTGCACACTGGATTTGCGCGGGCGGTGACAAAAAGCGCTGGGACGTGCGGTTGTGGACGACGCTCGGCGAATACATGCAGGCCCGCGTGATGGCTGCCGGCGACGGTTCGAATGCGGGCGGCGAAGGCGCCGCGCGGCACTTCGCGCGGCACGGTGTGACCGACGAGGAATCGCTCGAGAAACTGCGCAATCGCAAGAGCTATTATGCGAGCCTCGTGCCGGCGATTCCTGGCCAGTATCGGCGCTTGCGCGAAGCGGACGGCGTGAAGATCGGCGGCAAAACGTGGCGCGTGGTGACCGGCTTCGGTCATTCGCCCGAACACTGCGCGTTGTTCTGCGAGGAGACCGGCGTGCTGATTTCCGGTGACATGGTGCTGCCGCGCATTTCGACCAACGTGTCGGTGTTCGATATGGAGCCGGAAGGCTCGCCGCTTGCGCTCTATCTGGAGTCGCTCGGTCGCTACGAGACGATGCCGGAAGAGACGCTGGTGCTGCCGTCACATGGCAAGCCGTTTCGCGGCGTGCGCACGCGGATCCGGCAATTGCGTGAGCATCATGATGCGCGTCTGGCGGAAGTGCGCGAGGCATGCGCGGAAAAACCGCAGAGCGCCGCGGATATCGTGCCGCTCATGTTCAAGCGTCAGCTCGACATTCATCAGATGACGTTTGCGATGGGCGAAGCGCTGGCGCACTTGCATCTGCTGTGGCTGGCGGGGGAGTTGAAGCGTGAGCAGGATGCGGATGGGGTGATTCGGTTTTCGCCGGCGTGATTGCGGTGGTGTGCAGATAAAAAAGCCCGGTGCTTACGCAACCGGGCTTTTTCTCGCACGCTGCAGACGCAGAAGCGATTACTGCACCGACACCGTCCCGAAGTTCTGCCGTCCAAACGGACTCACGTGATAACCGCTCACGTTCGTGCGCGTGATGGCCGCCGCAGTTGGATAGCCGAGCGGAATCCACAGCGCCTGATCGTGAATGACCTGCTGCGCCTGTTCGTACGCTTTCGCGCGCTTCGTCTGATCCGGCGTCGCCTTGCCGTCGGCAATCAGTTTGTCTAGATCCTGATCGCAGAAGCGCGCGAAGTTGATGCCCGACTTGACCGCGTTGCAACTGAATAGCGGCGACAGGTAGTTGTCTGGATCGCCGTTGTCGCCCGCCCAGCCCATGAATAGCGAATCATGCTGGCCTTGCTTGGCCTCCTTGATCAGCTCACCCCATTCGATCACCTTCACCTCGGCCTTCACGCCGATCTTCGCGAAGTCGGCTTGCAGCAGTTCCGCGCCGGCCTTCGGATTCGGGTTCAGCACGCTGCCGTTCGGACGCACCCAGATCGTCGTTTCGAAGCCGTTCGGATAGCCCGCGTCGGCGAGGAGTTTCTTCGCCTTTGCCGGGTCGTACGGCCACGCCTTAACGGACTTGTTGTAGCTCCATGTGTTCGGCGGATACGGGTTCACGGCCGCCGTTGCCGTATTGTCGAACACGGTCTTCAGATACGTGGTGCGGTCGAACGCCATGTTGAGCGCAGCGCGCACCTTCTGGTTGTCGAGCGGCTTCTTCTGCGTGTTCAACGCGACGAACGCCGTCATGAAGGCGGGCGTCTGCACGATGGCGAGCGACTTGTCGCCCTTCGCGTCGGCGAGATCCTGCGGCTTCGGCGACAAGGCGATCTGGCATTCGCCGGTTTTCACCTTCTGCGCGCGCACCGTGGCGTCCGGCGTGATCGCGTAGATCAAACGGTCGATCTTCGGTTTTGGACCCCAGTAGGCAGGATTCACGTCATAGCGGATCACGGCGTCTTTCGTATAGCTCTTCAGCTCGAACGGACCCGTGCCGATCGGTTTCGAATTCAGATCGGCCTGCTTGCCGGCCTTGAGCAACTGGTCGGCATATTCAGCCGAATAGATCGAGGCGAAACCCATGGTCAGGATCGACACGAAAGTTGCGTCGGGCGCGTTCAGCTCGAACTTGACGGTGTTGTCGTCGACCTTGCTGATGGACTTGATGAGCTTCGGCAGGCCCATCGACTGCGCATGCGGGAAGCCGCTCGCGCCCGCCACCTTGTGCCACGGATTGCTGTCGTCGAGCATGCGCTCGAACGTGAAGACGACGTCGTCGGCCGTAAGCGGCCGGGTGGGCTTGAAGTAGTCGGTGGTCTGGAACTGCACGTTCGGGCGCAGATGGAACGTGTAAGTGAGGCCGTCGGCGCTCACGTCCCACTTGTCGGCCAGCGCCGGCACGACTTTCTTCGCCGCCTCGTCGTACGAGACCAGCGAGTTGAAGATCACATCGGCCGACGCATTGGTCGTGACGAGCGAATTGAACTGCACGACATCGAAGCCGTCGGGGCTCGACTCGGTGCAGACGGTCAGCGGTTTGGCGAGCACGAGCGCGGGCGCCGTGAACAGTACGGCGGCTGCGAGCAGTTTGAAGCGCATAGGATCTCCCATAACAAGCGCAGTCAGGCAGTGCGTCTGGTTGTGTGGTTATATTCCGTTGACGAGAGCGACGGGCGGCCGTCCAGCATAGCCGCCGTCTTCATTGTGATACGTTTCCGGCGCTGGCGCATGGCTTGGACAACGTCGCCCACGCGCGCGCCGGCCTTCGCGAAAGCTTATCGAAGGGTGGTTGCGCCGACAACAACATAATCCGCATATTCATATGGAAGGTTGTCCGGCCTCGCGGCGCGGCGTCGACGCTTATGCCGCCGCTGCGCGCCGCAGCAGATAGGCGATACCTTCGATCGCACGCACGCCGTACCACGAGACCATTTCCCCATCGATCAACTCGATACGCTTGCCGGCCAGCCGCGCGTCGCGTTTCAGCGTGTCGCAATGGGCCTGCGTGAAGCGATACGGCTCACTGGAGAGCAGGATGCGATCGACGTGGGCAAGCCATGGCGCGGTGTCGAAATCGAGCGTTGGGTAACGTCCTGCGCCTTGCGCACCGCCTTGCACATCAGGGAGCGTGTGCCAGTTCACGAGTCGCAGCATCGCGGAGATATAGGTGTCGCGCGCCACGGTCATCCACGGCTCGCGCCAGATCAGATAGAGCACGTTTTGCGGCGCGAATGCGTGCGCAGCCGCTTCGTCTAGCCGAGCTTCGAGCGCTTCGCTCAGGCGCTGCGCTTCCCGCGTCCGATCGAAGATCGAGCCCAGCAGCGTGTAGAGCACCAGATTGTCCTGCGGTGTCCGCGGATGCGTCACGACGATATGCGGCACGAACGCGCGCAGTTGCTCGACGGTATCGCGTTCGTTTTCGTCGATATTGACGATCAGATGGGTGGGGCGCAACGCACGAATGGCGTCGAGGTTCACGGCCTTGGTGCCGCCGACCTTGCGGACCTCGCGCACCTTGTCGTGAGGATGCACGCAAAAGCCGGTGCGGCCGACAATCTGCCGGTCGAGACCGAGCGCGAACAGCAGTTCGGTAATGCTCGGCACCAGCGAGACGATGCGTGCCGCGGCGCCGGCTGGTTCGTGCGCGACGCCGGCTGCATCGACCGCACGGGGGTGCATGCCTTACTCGGCTTCTGTGGCGGCGCGCGGCTTGCGCGGCGCGCGTTCGAACGCGCGGTCGTAGAGCCAACGCGGCAGCACGTGCAGCAGCATGGCCACGATGCGCATCTGCCAGGGGAACACCGCGAACGCCGTTTGACGTTCGATCGCCTGCGCCACCTTCACCGCGAAACGGTCGGCGTCCATCAGGAAAGGCATGGTGTACGGGTTGGGCTCGGTCATGGGCGTGCGGATATAGCCTGGCGCGATGGTGACCACGCCGACGTCATACGGCCGCATTTCCACGCGCAACGCTTCGAGATACTTGAGCGCCGCCGATTTCGACGCGCTGTACGCGCCGGACCCCGGCAAGCCACGCACACTGGCGACGCTGGCGATACCCACCAGCGTGCCGCGTTTCGCGGCGATCATCGCGGCGGCGAACGGCTCGAAGGTGGCGACCATGCCGAAGTAATTGATATCCATCACTTCGCGAAAGGTGCGCAAATCGCCGTGGCCCGTGACCGCGCCGCGGCTGATGCCGGCGTTGGCGATCACGACGTCCGGCAAGCCGTGCCGCTCGATGAACTGCGCGGCCGCGTCGGCGAGCGCTTCGGCGTCGCGAACGTCGACGGAATAGATGGAGACGGTGTTCTGCGGATGGGACTGCTGGAACGCGGCGAGGGCGTCGCCGCGGCGGGCAACGAGGCCGAGAATCGCGCCGCGCCGCGCATATTCGGCGGCGAGCGCGAGGCCAATGCCACTCGAAGCGCCGGTAATGAAAACCTTCAGCGGTGAACTCATTCCGGCGCCTCGGCTTTACATCTTCTTGGCGCGGACTTGCGCGACCAGGTAGTCCAGCACCTGGAGCGTGCCCGGCAGGCTGTTGGTCGCGGCCGGGCCGGTTTCATACTTGCCCTGCACGGCCAACGTCGGCACGCCGTCGATCTTGTAGTCTTCCAGCAGCTTCTTGTCTTTCTGCAGCGCGCTTTGCGTCGAGAACGAGTTGTACGCGTCCATATATTTCTTCGGATCGACGCCGTTCTTCGCGAGGAATTTGGCCTGATCTTCCGGCGTCAGCAGGTAGTTCTTGTTGACGTGGATTTCATTGAAGACCTTCGGCGTGAGCTGCGAGGCGAGGCCGAGTGCGTCCAGCGCGTGATACATCTTGGAATGCGGAATGAAGTCGTCGCGGAAGGCGACCGGTACGCGCTTGAACACCACGTCGGGGTTTTGCTTCTTCACCCACGTTTCGAGGTACGGGTCGAATTCGTTGCAGTGCGGGCAGCCGTACCAGAAAAATTCGGTGACTTCGATCTTGCCGGCGGGCACGTCGGTCGGCTGCGCCGTGGGCAGCACGGTGTAGTCCTTGCCCGACACCGGCGCGGCCGGCGACGCTTGCGCCGTGGCGGCAACGAGTCCCAGCGAGAGGAACAGAATGCTCAGCAGTTTTTTCATGTTGTGTTGACCCAAGTAGGCGTAAAACAGTGGCGCCACGCGAAAGCCCGCCACCGTCTTCAGATTTCGGCGTTGGACGGTTTCGGCCGTCCTTCGTGCTTGTGACACGCGCCGCGCGCCGATAGTTCGGCGGCGGCGCGTCCCGGCAAATCACCGTTTGTTTTTTGTTGGCTTATTGCTTCGTGAAGCGGATCACCGCGGTATCCACGCCCGCATCGGACAGACGCTGACGGCTCGAATTCATGTCTTCGAACTTCGAGAACGGCCCGATACGCACGCGGTAATACGTGACGCCGCCGGCGTCGCGCTGCGTGACCTTCGATTCGAAGCCCTGGAACGCGAGACGCGCACGCTGCTGTTCGGCGTCCGCCGCGGTCTTGTAGGCGCCGACTTGCAGGAAGTAGCCGGTGTTCGCGTCGCCCGCTGCCGGCGCCGTGCCCGATCCGGGCTTGGCGTTGGCGGCGGTGGCCGACGAGCTGCTCTTCGGCGCGGAACCTGCCGCGGTGGCGGCCGGCGTGCTGGAAGCTTGCGGCTTCTTAGCCGGCGTGGCGGCCGTGCCGTTGCCGTTGTCCTGCGCGGGCTTCGGCGCAACCGCTGTGCCATTCGCATTGCCACTGTTGCCGTTAGCCGGTGGCACTTCGACGATTTGCGGCTCTTCCAGCATGCCCGACTGCGTCTGCGGGTTGGTCTGGCCCGGCGCCGTGTTCGGCGGCGCGGGTTGCGCGGCTTGCGGCACCGGCTGACCCGGCGTCTTGCCTTGCAGCGGACGGTTCGGGTCGTATTGCGGCTGGCTCGCGCCGGCGTCGGACGCCGGGGGCGGCGCCACCTTCGAGACGAATGGCGTGGGCGCACGGGTGATATACAGCGCCACCACTACCGCGATCGCAAGGCCAACGATCAGGCCCAGCACGATGCCGAGAAAAGTCCCCCCGGTTTGTTTCGATTGCTTTGTTGTGCGGCGTGGTTTTGCCATCGTATGAATCACCTGCAAAAAGAATCCTGGAACGGCCGCCGATTATAACGACGGCCGCATGCATGTTGCGCCGGAGGACTTACATCTTGACGGGAGCGGAGACGCCGATCGTCGCGAGACCGTTGGCCAGCACCTGACGCGTGGCCGCGAGCAGCGCCACGCGTGCATTGCGCTCGGCCGCATCGTCGACCAGCACGCGTTCGGCACGGTCATTGTAGAACGAGTGGAATTCCCCGGCGAGGTCGCGCAGATAGAACGCGACCGCGTGCGGCGCGAGTTCGTCGGCGGCGTGTTGCAGCATGTCCGGGAATTCGGCGAGTTTGTTCAGCAGGGCCATCGCGCGTTCGCTGGTGAGCGGGGCGACGTCGACCTCGGCCAGCGTGCTTTCGTCCGTGCTGTAGCGTGCCTTGCATTCGGCGATCACCGAGCAGATCCGTGCATGCGCGTACTGCACGTAATGCACCGGGTTCTCGTCGTTCTGTTTCAACGCGAGGTCGATGTCGAACACGAATTCCGTGTCGGCTTTGCGCGAGATCAGGAAGAAGCGCACGGCGTCGCGGCCGCGGCGGATCGTTTCCTCGTCGATCAGATCGACGGCGGCTTCCGAGCCCGGCGTCGCGCCGCCCGACCATTCGATCAGGTCGCGCACTGTCACGTAGCTGCCGGCGCGCTTGGAGATTTTCACCTCTTCACCGTTGCGCATGACGGTGACCATCTTGTGCAGGATGTAGTCGGGATAGCCCTTCGGAATGCCGATGCCGAGACCCTGCAGGCCGGCGCGCACCCGCGCGATCGTGCCGTGGTGGTCCGAGCCCTGAATGTTGATGACCTTGGTAAAGCCGCGTTCCCACTTGGCGACGTGATAGGCGACGTCCGGCACGAAGTAGGTGTAGGTGCCGTCGGTCTTGCGCATCACGCGGTCTTTGTCGTCGCCGTCGTCCGTGGTGCGCAGCCACAGCGCGCCTTCCTGCTCGTAGGTCTTGCCGGCGGCGATCAGCGCCTCGACGGTCTTCTCGACGCGGCCTTCCTTGTACAGCGACGATTCCAGGTAGTACTGGTCGAACTTCACGCCGAACGCTTGCAAGTCCATGTCCTGCTCGCGGCGCAGATACGCCACGGCAAAGCGGCGGATCGCTTCGAGGTCTTCCACGTCGCGCGCGCCGGTGACCGGCTCGCCGTCGCTCGCGGCCACGGTGGCGCCGTTCAGATAGTCCTTCGCGATGTCGGCGATGTACTCGCCGTTGTACGCCGAAGCCGGCCAGCCTTCGTCGCCGGGGGCGAGTCCGCGGGCGCGCGCCTGGGTCGACAGGGCGAGCGTCCGGATCTGCACGCCGGCGTCGTTGTAATAGAACTCGCGGTGCACGTCCCAGCCTTGGCTAGCCAGCACGTTCGAGAGCGCGTCGCCGAGCGCGGCCTGACGGCCGTGGCCGACGTGCAGCGGGCCGGTCGGGTTGGCCGAGACGAACTCGATCAGCACATGCTTGCCGGCGTCGCGTTGCGAGCGGCCAAAGCGCTCCTGTTCAGCGAACACGGCGGCGATCACCGCCTGCTTGGCAGCGGCCGCGAGGCGCAGGTTGATGAAGCCCGGGCCCGCCACTTCAGCCGCTTCGATCAGGCCCTTGGCCTGCGGCTGCGCGAGCAGCGCGTCGACGATCTGTTGCGCCAGCTGGCGCGGATTGGCGCGCAGTGGCTTGGCGAGTTGCATCGCCACGTTGCAGGCGACGTCGCCGTGCGCGGCGACCTTGGGCCGCTCCAGCGTGATGGTGGGCGACACGAACGCGGCTTCGGTCGCGCCTTGCGAGGCAGTCGCGACCTGCTTCACCGTGTCGGCGAGCAGTGTTTCGAGGGTATGTTTATGTGCAGGCAGCATGCTTGTTGCGAGTCCAGTGAGGCAATCCGGTGATGCGGAAGAGGCGCCGGCCGCGCGGCAGGCGCGACCGGTTCGTCAGAAGCGTGGAAAGCGGCCTGCACCCGCCGCGGCGCGTTGGGCGCAATGGGTGTGCGGCGTCAGGCACGTTGCCTGCAACGCGTTAAGCGCGGTGCGCGGCGACCGGCCGTGTCATGGGCTGCCGCGGCGGGCAGGGTATGAGGCGAGTTGCGGCCAACCGGCCCAGCCACGCCACTTTTGCTTCGCCGCGTGCGGCGCATTGCGGCACGCTTTTCCGTCCAGACGGATTTTAGCAGGTGCTAATATGTTCAATGAGATGCCCAGCAAGGGCCGTGGCCGCCACGCCTGATCGGCGAGCCAACGTAACGCGCGCCGGCGGTCGCCTTTGAGCCGCTCGCGCGCCAATCGAACATAACGAAAAAGGGAACAGTCATGCTGATTACTTTCAAATGCCACGCCTGCCCGGACGTGATGATGCTGGAAAATCTTGCGCAGTATCTGGTCGGCATCGTCGGCAAGCGGCTGGGTGAGCGCGGCGTCATTACTCACGACGAACTGGCCCCGGCCATTCAGAAACTCGAAGCAGCCATTTCCGTCGACAAACAGGAACGTGCCGAGCACGACGGCCATTTCCACGAAGGCGAAGACGGTCACGATCATCACGAGATTCCGCCGGGGCTCGCGCAGCGCGCGTATCCGTTCCTCGACATGCTGCGCGCGGCGCAGAAGGAAAACGCGGATATCGTCTGGGGTCTCTGATCCCGCGCCGGTCCGCCGGCCGCTGCGCTCTGACGAGCCGCGGCGCCTCGCGGCGCGAACCCTGACGCACCAATGAAAAGAGCCCGCTTTCTTGCGGGCTCTTTGTCGTTCAGCGATCCGGACCGGCCGGTGCCGCCATGCTGCTTACTGGCTGGCGGCGTCCGCCGGAGCGGCCGCAGGAGCCGACGCACCTTTCTTCGCTTTCTGTTTCTTCGGTTTCTTGACGTGTTTCACCGTGGGCGGCGAATACGAACTGACCGAACTGGAACCGCCAGGCGCGGCGGGTTGGGCCAGCGCCACCGAGGCACCCAAAGCAAGCGAAACAGCGGTCAACAACAGCGTCAGCTTCTTCATACGATTTTCTCCGTTGACGATTGCAAATTAATGAGCCGACGCGTTTTGGCCGCGTCTGGCGGGGTCAAGCCGCCTCAGTCTACAAAGCCGAAAATTACGTTGCCGCAAATATTCAGTCTTTCTCGCCCGATATAGTGGGTTTCCCGCCACGCCACGCCTCGCCGCGCCTCGCTTTGCCGCTTCGCGCTTAAAGCAAAGGCGCCAAGGCCCGCTCCGCATCCGTCTTCGACAACGACATGCGCTTTGCGTAATCTTCCAACTGGTCTTGCCCGATCTTGCCGACCGAGAAATAGGTGCTGTCCGGATGCGCGAGATAGAAACCGGAGACGCTTGCCGCCGGCAACATGGCGAGCGATTCGGTCACGCTCATACCGATTTCGGTGGCGTGCAGCACGTCGAACATGTCGCGCTTCACCAGGTGATCCGGGCAAGCCGGATAGCCGGGCGCCGGGCGAATGCCACGGTACTTTTCCGCGATCAGGTCGTCGTTGGCGAGGGTTTCGTCATTCGCGTAGCCCCACAGGTCGCGCCGCACGCGTGCGTGCAGCGCTTCGGCGAAGGCTTCGGCGAAACGGTCGGCGAGTGCCTTCAGCATGATTGCGCTGTAGTCGTCGTGGTCCTTTTCGAACTGCTTTTCCTTCACGTCGACACCCAGACCCGCCGTCACCGCGAACATGCCGATGTAGTCGGCCACGCCCGAGTCTTTCGGCGCGATGAAGTCGGCAAGCGAACGGTTCGGCCGCATCACGCCGTCCACCACCGGACGCACGCTTTGCTGGCGCAGATTGCGCCACGTGAGCGCGACTTCCGAGCGCGATTCGTCCGTGTAGATTTCGATGTCGTCGTCGTTCACCGTGTTGGCCGGCAACAGCGCGATCACGCCGTTCGCCTGCAGCCAGCGGCCCTGGATCAGGCGCGCGAGCATCGACTTGCCGTCCGAGAAAACACGCCGCGCCGATTCGCCCACGATCTCGTCGTTCAGAATGGCCGGATACGGGCCGGCCAGATCCCACGTCTGGAAGAACGGGCCCCAGTCGATATAGTTCGCCAGGTCGCTCAGATCGAAGTTCTTGAACACGCGGCGGCCGATGAACTTCGGCTTGACCGGCTGATAGTTCGCCCAGTCGATCCTCGTCTTGTTGGCGCGCGCTTCGGCCAGCGTGACCATGGGCTGCGCTTTCTTGTTGGCGTGCTGGTCGCGGATCCGGTCGTAATCGGACTTGAGTTCGTCGAGGTATTTCGCCGCGCCTTCGTCGGACAGCAGGCTCGACGCCACGGACACCGAGCGCGACGCGTCCGGCACGTAGACCACCGGCCCTTCGTAATGCGGCGCGATCTTCACGGCAGTGTGCACGCGCGAGGTGGTGGCGCCGCCGATCAGGAGCGGAATCTTCTTGATACGGAAGTAGTCGTCGCGCTGCATTTCCGACGCGACGTAGGCCATCTCTTCGAGGCTCGGTGTGATCAGCCCGGAGAGCCCGATGATGTCGGCGCCTTCGACCTTCGCCTTGGCGAGAATGTCGTTGCACGGGACCATCACGCCCATGTTGACCACTTCGAAGTTATTGCACTGAAGCACCACCGAGACGATGTTCTTGCCGATATCGTGCACGTCGCCCTTCACCGTGGCGATGACGATCTTGCCCTTCGCGCGCACGTCGGCGCCGGCTTCAGCGAGCTGCTTCTTTTCTTCTTCGATGTACGGAATCAGATGCGCGACGGCCTGCTTCATGACGCGCGCCGACTTCACCACTTGCGGCAGGAACATCTTGCCCTGACCGAACAGGTCGCCGACGATGTTCATGCCGTCCATCAACGGCCCTTCGATCACGTTGATCGGGCGGCCGCCTTCGGCCGCGATCTTCGCGCGGACTTCCTCGGTGTCTTCGACGATGAAGTTGGTGATGCCGTGCACGAGCGCGTGCGACAGGCGTTTCTCGACCGGCTGGTTGCGCCACTCAAGGTTTTCTTCTTTCTTCGCGGCGCCGGTCTTGAACTTGTCGGCGATTTCGAGCAGGCGGTCGGTGCCGTCTTCACGGCGGTTCAGCACGACGTCTTCGACGCGTTCGCGCAACTCCGGATCGAGGTCGGCATACACGCCGAGCTGGCCCGCGTTGACGATGCCCATGTCCATGCCCGCCTGGATCGCATGGTAGAGGAACACGGTGTGGATCGCCTCGCGCACCGGGTCATTGCCGCGGAACGAGAACGACACGTTCGACACGCCGCCGCTCACCTTGGCGTACGGCAGGTTCTGCTTGATCCAGCGCGTCGCGTTGATGAAGTCGACGGCATAGTTGTTGTGCTCTTCGATGCCGGTTGCGATCGCGAAGATGTTCGGGTCGAAGATGATGTCTTCCGGCGGAAAGCCGACTTCGTTCACCAGGAAGTCGTACGAGCGCTTGCAGATCTGCGTCTTGCGCTCGAAGGTGTCGGCCTGGCCCTGTTCGTCGAATGCCATCACCACCGCGGCCGCGCCGTAGCGGCGAATCAGGTTGGCGTGGTGGCGAAACGCCTCTTCGCCTTCCTTCAGCGAGATTGAGTTGACGATCGCCTTGCCTTGCACGCACTTCAAACCCGCTTCGATCACGTCCCATTTCGACGAGTCGATCATGATCGGCACGCGCGCGATATCCGGTTCCGATGCGATCAGATTCATGAAGCGCACCATCGCCGCTTTCGAATCGAGCATCGCCTCGTCCATGTTGACGTCGATGATCTGCGCGCCGTTCTCGACCTGCTGGCGCGCGACCGCGACCGCCTCGTCGAACTGGTCGTTCAGGATCATGCGCGCAAACGCCTTCGAGCCGGTTACGTTGGTGCGTTCACCCACGTTGATGAAGAGCGTCCCGGACGTGACGTTGAACGGTTCGAGGCCGGCAAGGCGCAAGGTGTGATCGGTCATGGCGTATGTGCTCGATTGCTGCGATTAAGTGCGTCGTGTTCGATGGCGATACTGCGGGCGGGGGAGGCGGCTCAGCGAACCGCCGCTCGCCTCAGGCTGCGTCGCGGTATTGCGTCGGCCATTGGCGCGGCTTCACTTCGGCCAGCGCCTGCGCAATCGCCGCAATATGTTCCGGCGTCGTACCGCAGCAGCCGCCGGCAATATTCACGAGACCAGCCTGCGCGAACTCCTTCAGCAAGCCCGAGGTATCCGCGGGCAATTCGTCGAAGCCCGTGTCGCTCATCGGATTCGGCAAGCCGGCGTTCGGATAGCACGACACATAGGTGTCGCACAGCTTGGCCAGTTCGGCGATGTACGGGCGCATCAAAGCCGCGCCCAACGCGCAGTTCAGACCGAACGTGAGCGGCTTGGCGTGACGCAGCGAATTCCAGAAGGCTTCGACCGTCTGGCCCGACAGAATGCGGCCCGACGCGTCGGTGACGGTGCCGGAGATCATGATCGGCAGACGCTCGCCAGTATCTTCGAACAGTTCATCCAACGCAAAGAGCGCAGCCTTCGCATTGAGCGTGTCGAAAATGGTCTCGACGAGGAACAGATCGGCGCCGCCGTCGAGCAACGCCTTGGCCTGCTCGTAGTAGGCCGCGCGCAGTTCGTCGAACGTCACGTTGCGCGCGCCCGGATCGTTCACGTCAGGGGAAATGCTCGCGGTCTTCGGCGTCGGTCCGATCGCACCGGCGACGAAGCGCGGCTTGTCGGGCGTCGAATACTTGTCGCAGGCGGCTCGCGCCAGTTTCGCCGACTCGAGGTTCATCTCGATGGCGAGGTCTTCCATGCCGTAGTCCGCCTGGGCAACCGTGGTCGCGCCAAACGTGTTGGTTTCGATGATGTCCGCGCCCGCCGCCAGATACTGCTCGTGGATCTCGCTGATGATCTGCGGCTGCGTGATCGACAGCAACTCGTTGTTGCCCTTGATGTCGCGCCCGTAGTCCTTGAAGCGTTCACCGCGATAGCGGGCTTCGTCGAGCTTGTAGCGCTGGATCATCGTGCCCATCGCGCCGTCCAGGATCAGGATGCGCGACTTGAGCAGCGCGGGCAGCGCCGTGCCGCGCGTGTAGGCGGCGTCGGGACGGACTGGCGTGGCGGTTTGAGCGGGCTGGTTCATGGCGGACGAGGGCTTGCGCCGGCTTTTTCGGGAAACCTGTCATTGTAGCCGCTGCCGGACGAAACCGCCCGGCGCGGGCGGGCGGGCGGCCGCCTGCCTGTCGAGGCGTGCCGCATGCGAAAGAGCGCCAAAGCGGCGCTACAAAGAAAACGGCCCAGTCAGGCAAAAGCTGCTGGGCCGCTTCACAATTGCCGACCAACTTGTAAAAACCGCCGGGCTGCCCGGGACGGGGCCTGACGGCGTGGTCGATGTATGTCGCCAAAAACGTAAAGCCAGACCTCTCGCTTAGTGAAGAATCACCGGTTGATGCATCAGGCTGTCAAACTGGCCGAGGAATTCGTCAACTTCGTCCAGCGACGGTTCCTCTTCGATCAACTTCTGCACGTGCTCGCGAAAGCGCGCCGCCATTGCTCCGTCGATATAGATCTCGCGCTGCATGTTCTTGTCGACGATCTCATAGCCACCTGACTTCATGGCCAGAGGACCTTCCTGCGGCGGAAACTCGACGACACAATAATTGGGGCTGTTGTAGATCATTTGCATGGCGACACTCCTTATTTCCGTTGGCTCCTGGCCATTCCTGCGCCATAGGTGGAGCGTATGGTTTGGAATTCAAGGGGTGGGTCCGGATTGACGGATGTAAAAGCTCCGAACCTACCGGTTAGACCGGCCTTTCAAGAAACGTTTCAAGCAGTGCAGCAAAACGGTGAGATTGCTCGATCGGCGCAAGATGAGCGGCATCGAGCAGTTCGAAACGTGCGCCTTCGATGGCGTCTGCTATCGCCTGAGTGGAAGCAGGCGGCGTGCCCGTGTCGTGGCGGCCCGCCACGGTCAATGTTGGGCATCGGATTGTTGTCAGCTTACTGCGTACGTCGAAATCGCGCAGGGCTTCGCACGCCATGGCGTAGCCTTCTGGCAACGTCTGCATCAATACGTCGCGGATCTGCTCGACCGCTTCGGGGTGCGCAGCCTGAAAATCGGCTGTCAGCCAGCGGCTCAAGGTCGCGGGCACGAGCGCGGCCATGCCCTCGCTGCGGGCCGCGGCAGCCCGCTGGTCCCAGGTGGCGCGGGCCTCCGGCGGCGTGCCGCCGCTAGTGTCGGCGATCGTCAGCGTGTCGACGCGCGCGGGATGATCCAGCGCGAATTGCTGCGCGATCATGCCGCCCATCGACATGCCGACCAGATGAGTACGGGGTGCATCGAGTGTATCGAGCAGTGCGGCGAGATCGCGTGACAGGTCTGCCACGCCAAAGGGCGCGCCGGATGCCGCGGTCTTGCCGTGGCCGCGCACGTCGTAGCGCAATACGGTGTAGTCGTCGCGGAAATAGCCGGCGAGCTGGTCCCAAACGGACAGATCGCCGCCGAGCTGGTGAACGAACGTCAGCCATGGGCCGCCGCCCTCGTTGCTCAACACATAGCGCGTTTCGATACCGTTGATGTTCACTTGCATGCGGGCTCCTTTAAGGGGAACGCAGTGGAAGGGTCCATTCACGCGCGCTGTCGCCCATCTGGGCCGTACGACTTCTTTGTATACGCAGCGCCGGCGCGAACGGTTGCAGCAATGTGTTGCGAGTCGACCTCGTTGTGGAAGTTTCGTCGATTTGATCGAGGCCGCGCTCGGATTGGCGGCTCTCAGGGTTTGATGATGCCAGGCGCGTTGGCGGGCTCGGTCGAATCGACTGGCGGGGCTGCTGGGGAAGGCGCTGCACCACCGGGCGAGGCGGGTGCAGAAGGTCCAGCGCCGGGTGTATCCGCCGGGGAAGTGGGTGTAGAAGGTCCACCGCCGGTTATAGCTGCCGGTGAAGCGGGGGTAGATGGCCCGGTCGAATTGTCAGAGGAAGCCGTGCTCATTGCGCCATTGCTGTCGGGCGAGCCGTCGGCGTTGCCGGCATTGAGCTTGCCGCGCCATACCAGTTCGAACTGCGTGCCGTTCGGTTCCGTCTGGACAATACGCGCGGGCAGCCAGCCGAGCGACGGCGCGAGCCACACGTCGATGCGGCGTAGATCGCCGTCATGGCGGGGCAGGCGCTTGAAATGGCGCGTGTCGAGGAAGCCTTGGTCCGTGCGGATGGTTTCGTCGCCAATCGTTTCGACCGGCCAATTTTCGCCGCTATCGTTGTCGACCACGAAGAACTGCCGCGTCACGCCCGGTTTGTAAGCGGCGGGATCGCCGCGCACGAGGCTGGCGAGTTGCATCACCATGCTGAAACGGTCCTGCGCGCCATCGGGCAACGGTAGCGCGGCCGGGGTGCGCGTGAAGGCGATCTTCTTGTCCGTGCGATTGAAAATCGCGATGTCTTCAGCCCGGCGGCCGCGCTTTTCGATGTACTGGTCCGGCGCGAGGCCGAATGCGTCGATGCGGCCGTGACTCGAATACACGAATGTGCCGACGAAAGGCAGTGGCACCGAGACGACCATTTCGTAGCTTTGTGCGGTGCTCGTCCAATGGATCGTGCCGGGTTGGTTGCGCACGCCGTTGTAGAACGTGTCGTACTGCAGTTCTCCGGATGGCGGGACGGAGAATTTCACGCCTGGCGACGCTTGCGGCGCACTCGCGGCAGCGGGGGCACTGGCCGCGCCGGCGGCGCTCGCGGCGGCATTCGGAGTCGCGTTGGCGCCTGCTGCATCTGGTGCACTCGCCGCCGCGTTCGATGCCGCGGCAGGCGCCACCGGCGCCGCTTGCTTCGTCGGTTGCAGCGCCGTCAACACATGTTCGCGCGGCTTGCGCGCCGCTGCCCGCCGCGCGGGCGCTGGTTCAGGCGTGGAGGTCGCGGCGGCGGCCGGTTGCCGTTCGATCCGTTCGGGCGTCAGCAAAGCGACCTGCACGGGCACATGCTCGTTGTCCGAAGGATTCAGCGTCGCGCGATTACGCTCGACCCATTGCGCGGCAATCCAGTGCAAAACGACCACGATCAGCAACACCGCGATCCAGCGCCCCGCACGCATACCGGTGCGCGGCCCGCTGGGCGGGGTGCGATCGGAACGGCGGGCTGCGGGAGCTGAGGACATCGGCAAGTGAACGTGTTCGGAAGGAAAGCGTCGGGATTGACGGCGAGCGTGTATGGGCTGCGGCTATTGAGGAAAGACGGGCGCAGCCTCATCTGCAAGCGACGAGGTCAGCCGCGAAACAATTCGACCGCACGGCCGCGAGCGATGTTCCGCGCCCATGCAATACGCACAGTCAACGCACGTATCAACGCACCGAGCAACGTACCGAGCAACGCACTGATCAACGTACCGAGCAACGCACCGATCAACGCACCGAGCAACGCATACAACACATGCAACGCCGGGCGGCCCGCTCACCAGGTTTTCTGTTTCCGAGCCGACGATTGCGCCGCACCTCGCGTACGGCATCATGCCTTTTCGTCACGCGGCGCCGCACTATACCCCAGCTCATACGAGAGCTTTTGCGCGCACTCGCGCAGCGCCGTGTCGATTTCTCCGCCCCAGCGAATATCGAACGCGCCCTCATGACCGAGCGCGACGAGGCCGAGCGCGAGTTCGCCGGTCGAGTCGAATACGGGCATCGAGAACGCGTGGATGGTGGGCAGCAACATGCCTTCCACGCGCGCCGCCTGGTGCTCGCGCACTTGCGCGAGCACCTGCTCGACTTCGTCTCGCGTG
Source organism: Paraburkholderia sp. RL17-383-BIF-A (assembly GCF_046028015.1). NCBI lineage: Bacteria > Pseudomonadati > Pseudomonadota > Betaproteobacteria > Burkholderiales > Burkholderiaceae > Paraburkholderia > Paraburkholderia sp. RL17-383-BIF-A. The sequence continues at coordinate 279,357 of NZ_JARESR010000003.1, forward strand.
CGCGGACCACCCATATGTGACGAGCGCCGCGAATCGGCCAGTTCACGTTCAAGCATCGCGGCGGTCTTGCTCGACGGCAGATATGCCGCGAACAGCAGGCCGGTGGCGGAACTGAGCAGCGGCATCACATCGCCGAGTTTCAGCGACGCCTTTGCCGGATAGCTCGATTCCATCCAGTGCACCATGGTCGGCCCCTGATTGCCCCATACCGCGATGCCGACCGTGAGATCGAGCCGGTCGCGCAATTCGGACAGCGCGATGCGCGCGAGCTTCACACCGTCCACGCGGGCGAGCCGCGCGAGTCCCAATTGCAGCGCAAAACCGCCCAGTTCGTAACGGCCCGACAAAGGATCTTGCGACACCACGCCGAGGCGCAGAAAACTCACCAGGTAACGATGCGCCTTTGCCGGGCTCATGCCGGCACGCTGGGCGAGATCGCGCAGCATCATGGCGCGCGGTTCGTGAGTCAGGACATCGAGCAATCTGAAGCCGACTTCGATCGACTGGATGCCCGAGCGCAGTTTTTCCTCGCCGCTGTCGGCGCTTTCGTCTTCGGATTCGGGCGTGTCGAGCGGTTCGGCGGAGTCGGCGTCGGTGCGGATCGCGCCGGAGCGGGCAATAGGAGGCATGAGCGAGGCGCACGAAGCGCATTCAAAGGTGATACACGGGTGAGACGGACGCGGGCATTTGGGCTGCGCCGATTCACCATCGTAGAATAGATTCCTTCTATCGTCACTAACACGGTTCACTCATCTATGAAACTTGCCACGCTGAAGGACGGCACGCGCGACGGCCAGCTGATCGTCGTGTCCCGCGACCTGCACACCGCGGCCGTCGCCGACGCAATCGCGCCCACGTTGCAGCGCGTGCTCGACGACTGGGCCTTCTATGCGCCGCAACTGCACGATCTGTATGACGCGCTCAATCAGGGCCGCGCGCGCAACACCTTCGCTTTCGACGCGAGGGAATGCATGGCGCCGCTGCCGCGCGCGTTCCAGTGGGCCGACGGCTCGTCGTATGTGAACCATGTCGAACTGGTGCGGCGCGCGCGCGGCGCGGAAATGCCGCCGGAGTTCTGGACCGACCCGCTGATGTATCAGGGCGGCAGCGACGACTTCATCGGACCGAAGGATGACGTGCTGTGCGCATCTGAGGCATTCGGTATCGACTTCGAGGCGGAAGTCGCCGTGATCACCACCGACGTGCCGATGGGCGCCACGCCCGATCAGGCGCTCAGGAGCGTGCGTCTGATCACGCTCGTCAACGACGTCTCGCTGCGCAACCTGATTCCCGCCGAACTGGCGAAGGGCTTCGGCTTTTTCCAGAGCAAACCGGCCACGTCGTTCGCGCCGGTCGCGGTGACGCCCGACGAACTCGGCGAACACTGGCGCGAAGGCCGCGTGCACCGGCCGATGATCGTCCACTGGAACGGCAAGAAAGTCGGTCAGCCGGACGCCGGCACCGACATGGTGTTCCACTTCGGCCAGTTGATCGCGCACGCGGCGAAGACGCGCAACCTGCGCGCGGGCGCGATCGTGGGCTCGGGAACGGTATCGAACAAGGACGCCAAGCGCGGCTATTGCTGTATCGCCGAGAAGCGCTGCCTCGAAACGATCGAGCACGGTGCGCCGCAGACCGAGTTCATGAAGTACGGCGACACGGTGAAGATCGAAATGTTCGATGAAGCGGGCAAGTCGATTTTCGGTTCGATCGACCAGGGCATCGCGCCGCTGGATTGATGCACGCTCCGGCGCGCGCCGCGCCGGATGCGAAAGGGTTTAGCCCGATGCCGCGGCCGGTGCGCGCGGCTACACTGACTGGCGCGGCGGCGCGGCGGCGCGGCGGCGCGGCGGCGCGGCGGCGCGGCCCGGGGCGGGCTGGCAGTGGGGACATTGCATGAACGCCGCGAAGCAGAACAGCGCGTGAATGACACGTGAGCCGGGCACGAGCAAGTCCATCGGCAGCACATCAAAAACGAAAAACCGTGAGGAGACAGCATGCCGCAAATCGGAACCCTTGAACCTGGAAGCCGGCGCGCTCGCGCATCGAGCCTGCGCGTGAATCGTTCGCATAAGCGGCTCGCGCGTCGTGCCGTTGCATTGTGCGCGGCAGTTGCGGGCATCCTGCCCGGCATTGCACTGGCGCAGGTGAAAATCGGCCTCGTGCTGTCGCTGACCGGGCCGGCCGCGTCGCTCGGCATTCCCGCACGCGATACGGTTGCGTTGCTGCCCAAGCAGATCGGCGGTCAGCGCGTCGAATACATCGTGCTCGACGACGCGTCCGATACCACCCAGGCCGTGCAGGACACCAAGAAGCTGATCTCCGAAAATCACGTCGATGCGATCATCGGCTCGTCGATCACGCCGAATTCGCTGGCGATGATCGACGTGGTCGCCGAAGGTGAAACACCGATGATCTCGCTGGCGTCGTCGGCGAAGATCATCGAGCCGGTGGATGCGAAACGCCACTGGGTCTTCAAGACGCCGCAAACGGACGCGATGATGGCGTCGGCGATTGCCGAACATGCCAGCCTGCACGGCGTCAAAACCATTGCGTTCATCGGCCAGGCCGACGCGCTCGGCGAAACCTTCTACACCGAGGTCGCGAAGTTCGCGCAACTGCATCACATCAGTATGGTGGCGAGCGAGCGCTTCAATCGCACCGATCCGAGCGTGACCGGCCAGGTCCTCAAGATTCTGGCGACGCATCCCGATGCCGTGGTGGTCGGCGCGGCCGGCACGCCCGCCGCGTTGCCGCCGAAGACGCTGCGGGAACGCGGTTACAAAGGGCTGATCTATCACAATCACGGGGTCGGCAATAACGACTTCCTGCGCGTGTGCGGCGCGGATTGCAACGGTACCTTCCTGCCCGCGAGTCCGGTGCTGGTCGCCGCGCAATTGCCGGCGGATCATCCGGCCAAGCGCCTCGCGCTCGACTACATCGCGCGCTTCGAAGCCGTGCGCGGCACGGGCAGCGTGTCGGCGTTCGGCTCGTACACATGGGACGCGGGCATGCTGCTCGGTCAGGCTGTACCGGTCGCGCTGAAAAGCGGCGCGCCGGGCTCGCCGGAATTTCGCCGCGCACTGCGCAACGCGCTCGAAGCGACGCGCGGTCTCGCGGATACCAACGGCGTCGTCAACATGAGCGCCACCGATCACCTCGGGCTCGATCAACGGGCGCGTGTGATGGTCGAGATCAAGAATGCGAAGTGGGTTTATCAGCCGCGCTGAACGAGCGGCGCATGCGCCACTCAGTAAAACGCCGGGCCGTTTCATGTTTCTCGCGCCGCTTGCACTTGCGGTGGCGGCGCGCTCAATGAACGCGGCCCGGTTCAACAGATACACCGATATACGGATTGCTCATCATGTCTCAGGCACCACACCGTAACGACGCGTTTTACGCGCACTATCAGGCGCTCCAGTTGCATCGCCATCCGCACGGCGTGCTCGAAGTCGTGATGAGCGGCGAGGGCGCCAACAAGAGCGGACTCGCCACCGCCAACGCGCGCATGCACTTTGAACTCGCGGAGATCTGGCGCGACATTGACCGCGATCCCGATACGCGTGTGGCGATCATTCGCGGTGAGGGCAAGGGATTTTCGGCCGGCGGCGACCTGCAACTCGTCGAAGACATGGCAACCGATTTCGACGTGCGCGCGCGCGTGTGGCGCGAGGCGCGCGATCTGGTCTACAACGTGATCAATTGCAGCAAGCCGGTCGTTTCCGCCATGCACGGCCCGGCGGTGGGCGCGGGGCTCGTGGCGGGCCTGCTCGCCGACATCTCGATCGCGGCGAAGACGGCGCGCATTATCGACGGCCACACGCGTCTGGGCGTGGCCGCGGGCGATCACGCGGCGATCGTGTGGCCGCTCCTGTGCGGCATGGCGAAAGCCAAGTATTACCTGATGCTATGCGAACCGGTGAGCGGCGAAGAGGCGGAGCGTATTGGCCTCGTGTCGCTTGCCGTCGACGAAAACGAACTGCTGCCGAAGGCTTTCGAGGTTGCGCAGAAGCTGGCCAACGGCTCGCAAACGGCGATTCGCTGGACCAAATACGCGTTGAACAACTGGCTGCGCTCGGCAGGGCCCGCGTTCGATACGTCGCTCGCGCTGGAATTCATGGGTTTTGCCGGGCCGGATGTGCGCGAAGGCGTGAACTCGCTGCGCGAGCGGCGCGCGCCGGATTTCGGCGGCGCCGACCCGTGGCGCGGGAAATCGTCGGGCGGCGGCGCGGTGGACGGCGAGCGCTCGTGACGCCACTGTCCGCGCGGTATGATCGAATCAGACGCGCGCGGCACGGCGCCCCTTCCTTTCTTTATGCAGCGAGGCGACAAGCATGACCGACACTCCTGGCTCCACGCCGCCCTTTCCCGGCTTTCCTGGATTTCCGCCCGCTGAAATGCTCGAGCGCATGTGGGGCATGATGCGCATGTCGCCGTTCGGCTCGGCTTTCTCCGGCGCGCAACCGGGCGGCAGCCTCGGTCCCTCGCTCTCCATGATGTCGGACATGATGGCACCGCTCACGAATGTCGAGGAACTCGACAAGCGCATCACCGACATGCGCGCGGTCGAGCAATGGCTCAAGCTGAATCTGAACATGTTGCAGTCCGCGATTCAGGCGCTCGAAGTGCAGCGCGCGACGCTCGCGACGCTGCGCGCGTTCGGCGCCTTCGCGCAGTCGTCGATGACGCAGCCCGCGGCGGCCTCCGCCGCGCCGAGTCCCACAGCGCCGACGGGCTGGCCGCATCCGGCCGCACCGGCGCCCACCCCGGCACCGGCTGCTTCGGCGAGCGCCGGTTCGTCGGCCGAAGAGCCCTCCGGCGACGAAGAGCAAACGCCGGCAACGCCGCCCTTCGACGCGTCCGCGTGGTGGAATCTGCTGCAATCCCAGTTCAACCAGATCGCCCAGTTCGCGATGACGCAGCCGGCGGCCGCGGCTGGCAGCGCGGCAACCGATTCCGCGCCAGGCGAAGAGGCGGCGTCGGCATCCGGCGCTGAACCGGCGAGCGACGCGCCGCCGCCCCCCGCGCAGGAAGCGGAGCACGCGGCTACGCGGCCGGCGGCGAAGCGGGCGCCGACGTCGGCCAAGCGCACGAGTGGTACGAGCACCACAAGTGGTGCGAGCGCCAGCCCGAGAACCACGAAAAAGTCTATCTAACAGAAGGAATGAAACGCGGCGGCGCGAGTCCGAGCCCTGGCGCTGCCCGAAACGGCGAATTCGCCGTCTGTCATGGATTTGACGCCGATCTTCGACACACTCCGCGAATCTCGCAATGGGTTGCGCGAGATCAGCCAGGCACCGGAATTGCGTCTGTTGCAGTGCGGGTTGCGTCAGGTCAGCGTGCTATCATTGTGTAAGCTTTTTTATGTGGCTTTTGGGCGTGCGCTGAATACAACCAATCCAACCGCCCTTGCTGCATTGCCGCCGGTATCCCCGGCGCAGGGCTGGACGGTGCGGCCTTGATCGCAGACTGGCTCGACCTCAGGCACGGGTATCCCTCACCCACGGTTGGCCGCGCAGCGCATAACCTAAGGTTAGGCGTAGGCGCAAAACGCCAGGACTTCTTTGCCGCCAGGTGCATCTGGGCGGCCGATTACCGCGTAAAATTGAATGCTTGGCCGGCAAACGGCGCGCACCCGGTGCGATCCGTTCGTCGTGAGCAAAAGTGCTACACGTAGTAGTAACAGACACAGACAGTATGCGCAGAACAGGGGTGGGACTATGAACACCATGCTTTATCCGGAACTTTATAAATCGCTCGAATCCGTTCGATGGGACATGGAGAAAGACATTCCCTGGGACAAGTTCGATGCATCGCTATTGACCGACGAGCAGGCGGCGACGATCAAGATGAACGCGATCACCGAATGGTCGGCGTTGCCCGCCACGGAAATGTTTCTGCGTGATAACCATCACGACAGCGATTTCTCCGCGTTCATGAGCGTGTGGTTCTTCGAAGAACAGAAGCATTCGCTGGTGCTGATGGAATATCTGCGCCGCTTCAAGCCGGAAATGTGCCCGACCGAAGAAGAGCTGCACGCGGTGCGCTTCGAATTCGATCCGGCGCCGCCGCTCGAAACGCTCATGCTGCACTTCTGCGGCGAAATCCGCCTGAATCACTGGTATCGCCGTGCCGCCGAATGGCACACCGAGCCGGTCATCAAGCACATCTACGAAACGATCTCGCGCGACGAAGCGCGTCATGGCGGCGCATATCTGCGCTACATGAAGAAGGCCATGTCGCAAACCGGCGACATCGCGCGCGCTGCGTTTGCGAAGATCGGCGTGCTGATGGCATCGGCTCGCCGCACGGAAAAGCCGCTGCACCCCACCAACCTGCACGTGAACCAGGCGCTGTTCCCGCGCGACACGATTCAATCGCGTCTGCCGGATCCGGAATGGCTCGAACGCTGGCTCGACGAGCAGATCCGTTTCGACGACAGCTGGGAAAAGAAGGTGGTGGAGCGCATTCTGCACAACCTGTCGATTCTCTTCGAGCGCACGTTCAACACGGCGCAGGAACTGAACCGCTACCGCAAGGAAGTGGTGCTGCGTCTGCAGGCCGAGCAGAAGTCGGCCGAACAGCCGGCTTGATGGTCGAAAGCGCCTGACTCCGGTTTGCGGCGCGCGCCGCGAACCGGCTCGAGGGTTTCAGGAAAGGCCTGGCACGCGCGAGCTTGCCGGGCCTTTTTGCTTCATGCCGTTCACCGTGTATCGTGACGGCACTTCCTTGTCTCTTTCCGACTCCGTCATGGCTGCCATTTTTGAACGCAAGATCCTGACGCGCGATGCTCTGGCGACGCTGCGTCCTTCGCTGAGCGCGCCAGTTGTGTTTACCAACGGTGTGTTCGATATCCTGCATCGCGGGCATGTCACTTATCTCGCGGACGCCAAGGCTTTGGGCGCCTGCCTGATTGTCGGCGTGAATAGCGATGCATCGGTTCGCATGCTCGGTAAAGGCGACGACCGGCCCATCAATAACGAGGCGGACCGCATGGCGTTGCTGGCAGCGCTGGAGAGCGTCGACTACGTGGTGTGCTTCGGCGAGAAGACGCCCGTGGAGTTGATTTCGGCGCTTCGACCGGATGTGCTCGTCAAGGGCGGCGACTACGACATGGACACGTTGCCCGAGTCGGCCATTGTGCGAGGCTGGGGCGGCAAGGCGTTGGCGATTCCCTTCGAGCATGACCGCTCGACCACCGCGTTGCTGAAGAAAGTCCGTACTCAGGGCTAATGGCTGAGTGGCGCTCAATGGCGCTTAATGGTGCCGCGGTAAAGTTGCCGTGTCGAACCGGCTCCTTGCGTTTCGAATCTTGACGGCCCGACGCGTAACTGCCCGCGTTACTGCGACAGCGCGGAGGCCGCGATCGGCGCCGCCGGTGCCGGTCCGCCCACCACTGCCTGATCGGCGGCCTGGGCTGCCGTGACCGGCTTCACCTTCAACCATTCCGGATGAACCTGGCGGTTCAGATGGTTGGGCTCGCGTCCGCCGGCTGTGGGCGTCGGGCCGAATACGCCGCGCACCGCGACGAATGCCAGCATGTTGGCAAGAAACAATATGGCGATCAGCCAGCGCAGCATTGTTGGTTTTCCCCGTCCAGAAGTTGAGCCGCCGTTATCCGCGGTTATCCATATCGTCGCGATCAGGCCGCGCGTTAAGCTGCGCGCTCGGCAGCGATCAGCGCAAGACCGGACAGCACGAGCGAATCGTGGCGAGTATGCGGCACTTTCAGTGCACTCGCCACTTCGTCCACAGCGCCGCCGCTGACTACGAGCCGTACCGGCACCCGCCACTCTTCCTGCAGATCACGCCACATCCGCTCGATCAACCCCGCTTGCGCCAACGTGCAGCCGGCGGACAACGAGCGCGGCGTGTCGGTTGCGAAGAACGGACCACGGCGTACTGCGTCGGCCGAACTGCCGTCGAGCAGGCCGCGGGCCGCATTGGCGTCGAGCGTCGGCAGTTGCGCCGTGTGCTCGCCGAGCGAGCGCATCATCAAAGTCCAGCCCGGCGCGATCAGACCGCCGACAAAGCAGCCGTCCGCACGCAATGCCTCGAGCGTAGTGGCCGTGCCGAACGTCGCGATCAGGAGATGTTCACCGGGAAACGCCGCGTGCGCGCCGATCATGCCGGCCCAGCGGTCGCTGCCGAGCGTATGCGGCGCGGTGTAGCTGTTGGTCACGCCGCATTGCTCTGGGCACGCGCGGATCGTGGTGAGCGGCAAGTGTGGCCAGTGCGCGTCGAGCAACGCGGCAATCCGCTGAGCGACGCCTTCACCCGCCACATTCGACAACCATGCGCCGCCGGGCGTGGGCAAGTTCGACCAGTCCGGCTGATCCTCGCCGCCGTGCCCCAGCGCGCCGCCCGCAATCTGCGAACCGCCCGTCTGCACCAGCGCCCACTTGATGCGGCTATTGCCCGCGTCGATCAACAGATCAGGCTTGCCGCTCGTCATGCAGCACCGTCGGCCAGACGCAGCGAGATGTCGCCCGTCGCGACGATCTGGCGGCCGGTCGCGGTATCGAGCAGCAACTGACCGCGCTCGTCGACGCCCGCCGCCACGCCGCGCATCTGTTCCTCGCCTTGTTCCAGCAACACGACTTCGCGGCCTGCGTAAGCGTGCACCGCGTTCCAGCGCGCCTGGAACGGCGCGAAGCCTTCAGCGCCGAAGCGCTGCAAAGCCGGTTCGAGTGCATTCAGTTCGGCGGCGAGCGTATCGGTGAGGTTGGCGTTGGGGAGCGCGCGCTGCAATGCGGTCGGAACGGTTCCGCGCGCCTGCGGCGGCGCACTGGCGTTCAGCGCACCGACTTTGGCGGCGAGTTCGTCCGCGCCCTTCACGTTGGTGCCGATGCCGATCACCACCGCGCTGGCTTTATCCGTGCTCCACGCGGTTTCGATCAGGATGCCGGCCAGCTTGTCGCCTTCGAGCAGGACGTCGTTCGGCCACTTCAGCGCGATCTGGCCGGGACCCGCGACCGGCAGCGAGCGCAGCCCGTCGACCAGCGCCACGCCCACGGCGAGACTCAGGCCCGCGAGTCCTTCGAGCGGGCGCGGCAGCACGCAGGCCACCGAAAACAGCAGCGCATTGCCCGGCTCCGCGTACCACGGACGGCCGCGGCGGCCACGCCCGGCCGTCTGCAGATACGCGACCCGCACGATCGGCCGCGGCAATGCGCCGGCCTTGCGCGGCAACGCTTTGACGCGGGCCATCAAATCGGCGTTGGTCGAGCCGGTTTCCTCGACGATCTCGATCGGCCAATCGTTCGCCTGCGGGCCGAACAGGGCGACGGCGCGCTCGCGGTCGATGCGCCAATCGGTTGGGTGCGCGGCTGCGGCGGCGGCCTGCGGGGGAGTCTTGGAAGCGTTCATGACTCATATTGTAGCGACAGCGAACGCGCTCAGCCCACGTGGACGGTCCTTCTGCCGCGCCTTCGTTACAATGGCCCCTAAACCGATAACCAGATTCAGCGATCCTTGAACTACGACACTCCGCCCGGCCTCGAAGTCGCGGCAGGCAGCCAAGGCAAGATCGTCCGGCTCTCGGGCCAGTGGACGGCGCTCGCGCTCGCCCGCGACCGGGCCACCGGGCACGTGATTCCGCTGCTGCGTTCACTGGTCGGCACCGAAGGTATCGGCCAGTGGGACCTGTCGCGCATCGACCGGATGGACCACGTCGGCGGCCAGGCGCTGTGGCGCGTGTGGGGGCACAAGATGCCGGCGGATACCACGCTCACCGACACGCAGCGCGACATTTTCGAGCGCATCGCGCTGCTCGACACCGTGCGCGAGACAGCCGAGCCGGTAATCAAACTCGATCCGTTCACGCGGCTGGGACTCGCGATCTTCTCGTTCTTCGAGCATCTGTATGGCGGCGTGGCCATGCTCGGGCGCGTCGTGCTCGATCTGATAGAGATCGTGCGCAAGCCGAAAATCACGCCGTGGACCGAGATCTCCGCGAATATCTATAACGCCGGCACCAAGGCCTTGCCGATCACGGCGCTGGTCGCGTTCCTGATCGGCATCGTGCTGAGCTATCTGTCGGCGCAGCAACTGCGGCTTTTTGGCGCAAACCAGTACATCGTCAATATTCTCGGCCTCTCGGTGATTCGCGAACTCGGGCCGGTGCTTTCGGCGATTCTGGTGGCGGGCCGCTCGGGTTCGGCCATCACTGCGCAGATCGGCGTAATGCGCGTGACCGAGGAACTCGACGCCATGCGCGTGATGGGCATTCCGCACGGCCTGCGGCTTATCCTGCCGCGCGTGCTTGCGCTCGGCGTGGCCATGCCGCTGCTCGTCATGTGGACCAACATCATCGCGCTGACCGGCGGCGCACTGGCCGCCAAGATCGTGCTCGGCATCGACATGAGCTACTTCGCGCGGGCGTTGCCGGGCGTCGTGCCGGTTGCGAATCTGTGGATCGGGCTCGGCAAGGGCGTGGTGTTCGGTATGCTGATCGCGATCGTCGGCTGTCACTTCGGTTTCCGTATCAAGGCCAATTCGCAAAGTCTCGGCGAAGGCACGACGACCTCGGTGGTGACCTCGATCACGATCGTGATTCTCGCGGACGCCGTGTTCGCGATCCTCTTCCAGAACGTGGGGCTCGGATGATCGCGCCACTCACTCAGGCCGTGCGCGGCCAACCCGTCCCCTCGATCGCCGAGCCGGTGATCGAAGTGATCGACGTGACCAAGCGCTACGGCCGCAACATCGTGCACCAGCATCTGAATCTGGACGTGCGGCGCGGCGAGATCATGGCGATCGTCGGCGGCTCGGGTTCCGGCAAGACCACGCTGGTGCGGCAGATTCTCGGTCTCGAGCGTCCGTCGTCCGGCACCATCAAGCTGTTCGGCGAGAATCTCGCGACCATTTCGCCGGAGACCGCGCTGCTCATGCGCAGCCGCTCCGGCATGCTGTTCCAGCGCGGCGCGCTGTTCTCGTCGCTCTCGGTGTTCGACAACATCGCGCAGCCGGTGCGCGAACTCGGCCAGGTGCCCGAAGATCTGTTGCGCGACATCGTGATGCTCAAGCTCGAGATGGTCGGCCTGCCGTGCAAGCATGCGTCGAAAATGCCGTCGGCGCTGTCGGGCGGCATGATCAAACGGGTGGGCATTGCCCGGGCTATCGCGCTCGAACCCGAACTGCTGTTTCTCGACGAGCCGACAGCCGGACTCGATCCGCAGGCGTCCGATGAATTCGTCGAACTGATCTCCGCGCTGCACCGCGCGCTCGGCCTGACGGTGGTGATGGTTACGCACGATCTCGACACGATGATCGCGCTGTCCACCCGCGTCGCCGTGCTGGCGGATCGCAAGGTGCTGGTCGCCGCGCCGGTCGAAGAGGCGGCGGCGGTCGATCATCCTTTTATCCGCGAGTATTTCCTCGGCTTGCGCGGGCGGCGCGCATTGCAGGCGTTGCCGCCGGAGCGCCGCGCGAAGCTGCCGCGCGCGGCGCTCGAGCCGGCGTCGTCCGAATTGCCGCTGTGAACCAGGGAACCTGACAATGGAAAACAAATCACATGCCTTCTGGGCCGGGCTCTTCACGATCGTTTTGCTGGCGGCAGTCGCGGTGGCGGCTTTTTTGTTCAACGTCGACCGTTCCGTGCGGGTGCCGTACGATCTGATTGCGCGCACCAACGTCACGGGCCTGTTTACCGACGCTGCGGTGCGCTATCGCGGGCTCGACGTCGGCAAGGTGCAGTCGATCAAATTCGATCCGGATCATCCAGGGCAGATTCTGATCCGTATTCTCGTGGACACGCACGCGCCGATTACGCATTCGACATTCGGCAGCCTGGGTTTCCAGGGCGTGACCGGTATCGCCTTCATTCAGCTGGATGACAACGGGCGCGATCCGACGCCACTGCCGTCGTCGGCCAAACAGGTGGCGCAGTTGCCCATGCGCCCCGGCTTGCTCGATCAACTGCAGCAACGCGGCGACGTGCTGCTGCGTAAACTCGAAAAAGTCGCAAACGACGTCGACAATCTGTTGTCGCCGGAAATGGCCGCGCAGTTGCAAGGCACGGCGGCGAGCCTTCAGAAGGCTGCGGACGGCGTCGCCACGCTGACCCAGCAGATCGCGCCGGCCGCCGGCAAGTTGCCCGGCACGCTGGATCAGTTGGACCGGACGCTGGCGTCGACCAATCAGTTGATCACCGGGCTGAACCGCCCGAACGGTCCGTTCGAGACCAACCTGAACAAGGTCGGCACGGCCGCGCAACAGGCGGGTGATGCGCTGACGTCGATGAACGGCTCGTTGCAGGAACTGTCGGCGCGGGTCGGCTACGACACCTTGCCGCGCGTCAATTCGCTCGCTGAAGACGTGCGCTCCGCCGCCCGCTCGGTGGATCGCGCAGCCGATACGTTCAGCACCAATCCGCGCAGCGTGCTGTTCGGCGCGCCGGGTGTGGCGCCTGGCCCTGGCGAAGCAGGATTCCAGTGGCCTGCCGCCCGCGCCGCCAAATGATTTTGAAGGTTTGAAGAAAGGAAGATTGTCATGTCACGCTCGATTCACCGATTGTTCTCCTCGAGCGCCGCGCTAGCGGTGTTGCTCGCATTCGGCGTGCTGGCCGCGGGCTGCGCCGGTAACCCCGCGGCGCTCTCGGACATTCGCTACGACTTCGGGCCGCCGGCTCCGGCGGCGTCCGCGGGTACGTCACCGGCTGTGAAGGTGCTCGACGTCAGCGCACCGGACGTGCTCGAATCGGACAAGCTGGTTTACCGTCTTAGCTTCGCCGACGCACAGCAGACCGCTGCTTACGCGAACAGCCACTGGACCATGATGCCTTCGCAGTTGCTGACGCAGCGTCTGCGTGGCGCGCTCAGCTCGCGCGGCACCGTGCTGACGGGCGCCGACGGCGTGTCCGCGCCGGTGTTGAAGGTCGATCTGAGCGAGTTCGAACAGGTTTTCGACAGCCAGTCCGAAAGTCACGCCGCGGTTACCGCGCGCGCCACGCTGATTCAGAGCGGCAAGGTGATCGGTCAGCGCACCTTTATCGCGCGCGCGCCGTCCAGGTCGGCGGACGCCGCCGGCGGTGCGCAGGCGCTCGCCAGCGCCAGCGACGATCTGGTCGCGCAGATTGGCGCGTGGCTCGGCGTGCAGGCGCTGGTCGCCGCGCAATGACCGGCTCGCAGCGCACGCAACGGAGCGCTGCATGAGCGAACGACCCTGGCTGCGCCGTCCGTCGGCGCTCGCCCGGCAAGCGCTGGTGCTGTATGCCGCGTTGATCGTCTACGGTTCGTGGTATCCGTTTTCGGGCTGGCGTTCGCTCGGCCTCGGTCCGTTTGCTTTCCTGTCCGATCCCATGCCGCAGTACCTGACGGCGTTCGACGTCGTCACGAACGTGCTCGGCTATATGCCGTTCGGCGCGCTGGTGGTGCTTGCGCTCTATCCGCGCTGGCGCGGCACGCTGGCAGTCGCGCTCGCCTTCGTGCTCGGCGGCCTGCTCTCGGGCGCGATGGAAGCCGTGCAAACCTATCTGCCGACGCGTGTCGCTTCCAACCTCGATCTCGCCGCCAATGCGCTCGGCGCGCTGCTCGGCGCGGCCATCATGTCGCCGGCCACGGGCGCGCTGCTCGACCGCGGTTTGCTGCGGCGCTTGCGGCTCGTGTGGTTCGAGCGCGATCGAGCCGCGCTCGCGTGTCTGATCGCGGCGTGGCCATTCGCGACGATGTACCCGGCGCCACGCCTGTTCGGTCTCGGCAACTGGCCGCGCGCGCTCTGGCTGCGTTTCGATTCGACCACCCAGGATGCGTTGCTCTCGTGGACGCCGCCGGGCTGGCACGTTGGCGCCTGGCCGGCCGTCGTCGCCGCCTGGATGCCCGACGACGTGTGGGAAGCGGTGATCACCACGTTCAACCTGTTCGCGGCGCTCGCGCTGGCGTCGTTGCCGGTGCGTCGGCATGCGCCGCGCGTGCGTTTGTTGCTCCTGTTCATTTTCATGACCTTGTGCGTGAAGGTCGGCGCGACGTTTTTGCAGTCGCAGTCCGGTCTCGCGTTCGACTGGGCCACGCCCGGCGCGCTCGCGGGGCTCGTGTGCGGCACCGCGGCCGCACTGTGCGCGCTGCGACTGCGGCGCCGGTCCCGCGCGATGCTGGCAGGTGTCGCGCTGACGGTCGCGCTGGTGTTCGTCAATCTGTTGCCCGTGAATCCTTATTTCGATGCCGTGCTCGCCGACTGGCGGCAAGGGCGCTATCTGCACTTCAACGGGCTGGCGCACTGGCTCGCATGGATCTGGCCGTACGCCGCGCTGGTGTGGCTGGCGTATGTGGTCGAGCAGGCGTGGCTCAGGCGGCGCGTGAAGCGCGCATAAAGCCCGCGCGAAGCGCAGCCGGCATCGGCGGCCGCCGGTCCCGCTCGTTATAATCGTTCGCACAACAGGCGCGCCGTCGTGCATTCAGCGCCATTCCCACCCTGGCAGTTTCGCCCCGGACATCATGGACTCTTTCTACAAGTACCACGTCTTCTTCTGTCTCAATCAGCGCGAGCCCGGCGCCGAGCGCCCGAGCTGCGCGAACTGCAACGCGCAGGAGATGCAGGAGTATGCGAAAAAACGCGTGAAGAAACTCGGTCTCGCAGGTCCGGGTCAGGTACGTATCAACAAGGCCGGTTGCCTCGACCGCTGCGAGCTCGGCCCAACGCTCGTCGTGTATCCGGAAGGCGTCTGGTACACGTATGTCGACGAGAGCGACATCGACGAAATCGTCGACTCGCATCTGGTGAACGGCAAGATTGTCGAGCGTCTGAAAATCGATCAATAAGCCTCGCCATGAACACACATACGAAGAAGTATCTGATCGACGGCCCGGTCGGCAAGATCGAGGTCGCGCTGGATCTGCCCGATGCAACGCGCGAGAGCGGCGCCGCGCCGCGCGGCATCGCGCTGGTCGCGCATCCGCATCCGCTGTTCGGCGGCACGATGGACAACAAGGTCGCGCAAACGCTCGCGCGCACGCTCGTGCAGTTGAACTACGTGACCTATCGCTCGAATTTTCGCGGCGTCGGCGAAACGCAAGGGGAGCATGACGCGGGCATCGGCGAGCGCGACGACCTGCGCGCCGTGCTCGATCACATGCGGGCCGAACCGGGCCAGGCCGATCTGCCGCTCGTGCTCGCGGGTTTTTCGTTCGGCACTTTCGTGCTGTCTCACGTGGCCGCGAAGCTGCGCGAAGAAGGTCAGGAGGTCGAGCGAATGGTGCTGGTCGGCACGGCGGCGAGCCGCTGGGAGGTCGCGCCCGTGCCGGAAAACACGCTCGTGATTCACGGCGAGACCGACGAGACGGTTCCCATTCAATCCGTTTACGACTGGGCGCGTCCGCAGGAATTGCCCGTGGTCGTGATTCCGGGGGCGGAACATTTTCTGCATCGCAAGCTGCACGTTCTGAAGCGGATCATCGTCGACGCGTGGCGGTGATCGGCATGCGCCGTGTGTTTTCCGGGGTACAGGTACGCGCAAACGCAAATTAATCGCCGGCCTTTGCGCAAAGTTACCGGGAGAGCACGCGTATAATGGCGACTCTTTTTTGGGCGCAGCGCCGCCCATCCGGCAGTTCGCGCGACGCGTAGCGTCTTTTCGCCGCAGCGGTGCCGGATGCAGGGCGTGCTGCGCGAACCGATCGCGTGGCCGGAAGTCCAATGGCGCTGTGTCGTTTTACGGCCAGACGCCGCCGACCGGCTCTTCCAAACAATGCGCCCTGCGCGCGATGTACTTTTCTGCACGAATCGACCCTATGCGTTTCTCCACCTCCGGCCGCACGTCGTTCCCTTCTGTTGCTTCCTTCGTTTCCCCTACGCTTAGCCGTGCCGTGACTCTCGGCATCGTGTTGCCGGCCACGCTCGCCGCCAGCACGGCGTTCGCGCAGGTGCCGCCGCCGGCGGTGAACGCGCGCTCGTGGGTGCTCGTCGACGCCACGAGCAATCAGGTGCTCGCCTCGGGCAACGCCGACGAACGCGTGGAACCTGCGTCGCTCACCAAGCTGATGACGGCGTACCTCGTCTTCGAAGCACTGCAGACGAAGAAGATCACGATGGAACAGACGGTCATGCCGAGCGAAGCCGTGCGCCGCGTGCGCACCGACGAATCGCGCATGTTCATCGAAGCGAACAAGCCGGTGACCGTGCACGATCTGGTCTACGGCATGATCATCCAGTCGGGTAACGACGCGGCGATCGCGCTGGCCGAACTGGTCGGCGGCAGCGAAGCGCAGTTCGTCAACATGATGAACACCGAAGCGCAGCGCCTCGGCATGAAGCACACGCATTTCGCCGACGTGAACGGCATGCCCGACCCGCAGCACTACACGACCGCGGGCGACCTCGCGATCCTGTCGGCGCGTCTGATTCGCGACTTCCCCGACTACTACAACATTTTCTCGGTCAAGGAATTCACGTACAACAAGATCAAGCAGCCGAACCGCAATCGCCTGCTGTGGATCGACCCGACGGTGGACGGTCTGAAAACCGGTCACACGCAAGCCGCCGGTTACTGCCTGATCGCCAGCGCGAAGCGTTCGCTGCCGGGCACGACGGACGCATCGCGCCGTCTCGTCTCGGTCATGATGGGCGAGACCAAGGAGCACGACCGCGTGCAGGACAGCCTGAAGATGCTGAACTACGGCTACACCGCGTACGACACGGTGCGTCTGTACAAGGCGAATCAGGTGGTGGGCACGCCGCGCGTCTATAAGGGTGCGCAGGACACCGTGCAGATCGGCGTGAAGGGCGATCAGTACATCACCGTGCCGAAGGGCATGGGCGACAAGGTGAAGCCGCAGATCGAGCAGATCGATCCGCTGATCGCGCCGCTCGCGAACGGTCAGCAGGTCGGCACGGTGAAGCTGGTCGCCGACGGCAAGGTGCTGGCGCAGTTCCCGGTGGTGGCCTTGCAGGCCGTTCCGCAAGCCGGCGTGGTTGGCCGCGTGTGGGATTCGCTGATGCTCATGTTCAACAAGAAGAAGTAAGAGCCCGATTGCAATGACCGCTGTTACCGATGTTTCGCCTGATCCGATTGTCTATCTGAACGGCGAGTTGGTGCCGTTGTCCGAAGCGCGCGTGCCGGTTCTCGACCGCGGCTTTATTTTCGGCGACGGTATCTACGAAGTCGCGCCGCTCTACGCTCATCCCGCGCAAGCGGGCGGCCGTACGCCGTTTCGTTTCCAGCAGCACCTGGCGCGGCTCGCGCGCTCGGTCGGCAAGATCGGCATCGCCAATCCGTTCGACGACGCCGGCTGGCGCGCGCTGATCGGGCAGGTGGTCGCGGCGAACGAGGCGGATGGCGGTTTGCGCGCCGATCAGGACGCAATTGCCTATATTCAGGTCACGCGCGGTGTCGCGAAACGCGGTCATGCGTTTCCGGCCGGCATTCAGCCGACCGTGTTCGTGATGGTCACGCCGCTGAACCTGCCGGACGCGGCGCAGCGCGCGCAAGGCGTGCGTTGCGTCACCGCGGAAGATCGTCGCTGGCTCAATTGCGATATCAAGTCGGTCTCGCTGCTCGGCAACGTGCTGATGGCGCAATACGCCGCGGAGAACGACGCGTTCGAGACCATCCAGTTTCGCGACGGCATGCTGACCGAAGGGTCGTCGTCGAATGTGTGGATGGTGAAGGACGGCGTGTTGTCCGCGCCGCCGCGCAGCCACAAGATTCTCGAAGGGATTCGGTACGGCCTGATCGAGGAACTGGCGAGCGAATGCGGCATCCGTTTCGAGGCGCGTGAGATTGGCGAGGCCGAACTGCGCGCGGCGGACGAGATCATTGTCAGTTCGGCAACCAAGGAAGTGCTGCCGGTCACGCAGCTCGACGGCCAGCCGGTCGGCGAGGGCAAACCGGGTGCGGTCTTTGCGGCGCTGTACGCGGCTTATCAGCGAGCCAAGACCCAGGAAGCGCGCGAGGCGCAGCAAGGAGTAGAAAATGAGTCCCGTGAACGAATCACTGTTTGAGTTTCCCTGCGATTTCCCGATCAAGATCATGGGCAAATCGCATCCCGAGTTCGCCGAGACGATCGTTACGGTGGTCCGGCGGTTCGACAATGAAGTCGACGAATCGCGCGTGGAGATGCGGCCGTCCAGCGGTGGCAACTACACCGGCCTGACCGTCACGGTGCGCGCCACGAGCCGCGAGCAGCTCGACGATATCTACCGCGCGCTCACCGGCCACCCGATGGTGAAGGTCGTGCTGTAACGCTTCTCCCCGCGTCTGATTTACGGCGTGATGCGCAATGCGTCCGCCGTCCTTCCCGCGCTTGAGCCGGGTCCCGCCTCGCAAGCCCGGTCGAAAAGCTGCTTGAAGCGTCCCACCTCTTCGAACACCCAGTCGCGAAATGCTCTGACCCGGGCGGTTTCGAGCATCTGCGGCGGGCAGATGAAGTAGTACTGCCACGGGCTCGGTCCATCCACATCGAATAGCCGCACAAGGCGGCCTGCCGCGATCTCGTGCATGGCCAGTGAGCGGCGCGTGAGCGCAACGCCCTGGCCGTCGATGGCCGCTTGCAGCAGATTCGACGAATCCTGGTACAACACGCCGCGCTTGGGCTCGGGCCAGTCGGTGAGGCCGGCGGCGTCGAACCAGGGGCGCCATAGCTCGTCGTCGGAACGCAGCAGCGGGACGTTGGCCAGATCGGCCGGCTTTTGGGGCAGCTTGCCGCCGTTGAAATTCGGCGCGCAAGCGGGAAAGAAAATCTCCTCCAGCAATAATTCCGAATGCAGCCCCGAATATTTGCCGAAGCCAAAACGGATCGCCACATCGACGTCGTCACGCGCGAAATCCGTTAGTGCGTTGGTGGACAGCAGTTCGAGGTCCCACTGCGGATGCGCCTCGATAAAGCTGCCGACGCGCGGCGTCACCCAGCGCGCCGCAAACGACGACAGCATGGACACGACAAGCCGCCGCTCGCGGTCGCCGGCGCGGATCTGGCGGGTGGCGTCGGCGAGCGCCATCAGCGCGGAGCGCACGTGCGTGGCATAGCGCCGGCCGGTCTCGGTGAGCCGCACCCGCTTGCCGTCGCGCGCGAACAGCGAGACGCCCAGTTCGGCCTCGAGCGCGCGGATCTGGTGGCTGACGGCGCCGTGGGTGACGAAGAGTTCGTCGGCCGCGCGCGAGAAGCTTTCGTGACGGGCGGCGGCCTCGAACGCCTTGATCGCGTTCAGTGCGGGGAGTTGCCGGAGGTCCATGCCAATATTTCTCACATAGAGGTGAAAATAGATCGTTTTGCGTAAACCCTTGCTACGCCTAGGATTGTAGTCACGAAACGTTTTTTGGCGAGGGCATCATGCGAGAAATTTCCTCTAGCATCGCGTTTGAAATCCGCAGTGGCGAAACACTTCCGTTGAAGGTGGCGCGCAGTACCAAGCTGGTCGTTCGCGGCGGCGCGGTATGGGTCACACGCAGCGACGACATCGAGGATTACTGGCTGCAACCCGGTCACACGCTGCGACTTCGGCGCGGAGAACGGTTGTGGCTGAGCGCTGAAGGCGACACGCAGGCAAAGGTGGCGTTTTCCGTGCCGACGCGTTGCGATGAGCGCGCGCTGAACTGGTTCGCGCGGATCGGCGAACGGCTGGCGGCGCGCGTGCGGGGCGGCTGGCGGACGGTTTGACGGATGCCACGGGCGCGCCAGGTTCGGCGAACGATGCTGCTGAACGGTTGAGCGTCGCCTCTGGCCTGAGCACGCTGCTGGCTCAGCCACGCGACGGCGGCTGGCAAGACCGGCGAGGCTGGACCACACCGGTTTTGCCCTTCAAGGGCGAACGAGTCGCCCCCGACGTGACACTCCCAACGCGCCCAGTTCCGGCGAGGATTCCCGTATTTCGGTAAACTGGCGAAATCATGTGCGCCACCCCGGTTTTACCCAACCCCTTGCCTGCCTCTGTGCCGCTTACGCTGCGTTGGCGTGGCAGCGAACCCTACCAGACCAGTTTCGACGCCATGCGCGCGTTCACCGACGAGCGCACGGCAGATACCCCCGACGAAATCTGGCTGGTCGAACACCCTCCCGTCTTTACGCTAGGCCAGGCGGGCGATCCCGCCCATCTGCTGGCCGCCGACAGCGGCATTCCTCTGGTCAAAGTCGACCGGGGCGGGCAAATCACGTATCACGGGCCCGGCCAGGTCGTGGCTTATCTGCTGCTCGATTTGCGCCGTCGCAAGCTGATGGTGCGCGAGTTGGTCACGCGGATCGAGCAAGCCGTGATCGACACGCTTGCGGCGTATAATCTCGCCGGAGAACGAAAGGCGGGCGCACCCGGTATCTACGTGGCGCCCGGGCCGGACGCCGGGTTGCATGCCGGCGCCAAGATCGCGGCGCTGGGTTTGAAAATCCGCAACGGCTGCAGCTATCACGGCGTGAGCCTGAACGTGAGCATGGATTTGCGACCGTTTCTGGCCATCAATCCGTGCGGCTACGCAGGGCTCGAAACGGTCGATATGGCAACGCTAGGCGTTACCGCCGGCTGGGACGACGTGGCCCATACCTTTGCAGCACGCCTCACCGCAAACCTCGACGGCAGTCCCGCGGCCGTCGCCCAACCACAGGCCGGTGCACTCACCGCCTGACTGGACCGAACGAATGACTGACGTTACCGCGAACCTCGCAGCTTCTCCCGCTCCTGATGCCGTGCCGGCCCCCGCCGCCTACGACGCTACCGCGAAGCAGAAAGCCCAAGCCAAGACCGCCCGTATTCCCATCAAGGTCATCCCGATCGAGAAGCTGAAGAAACCGGACTGGATTCGCGTCAAGGCGGCCACCGGCAATTCGCGTTTCTACGAAATCAAGCAGATTTTGCGCGAGCACAATCTTCACACGGTGTGTGAAGAAGCGAGCTGCCCGAACATTGGCGAATGCTTCGGCAAGGGCACCGCGACCTTCATGATCATGGGCGACAAGTGCACGCGCCGTTGCCCGTTCTGCGACGTCGGCCACGGCCGCCCAGATCCGCTCGACGCGGATGAGCCGGGTAATCTCGCGCGCACAATTGCTGCGCTGAAATTGAAGTACGTGGTGATCACCAGCGTTGACCGCGACGATTTGCGCGACGGTGGCGCGGCCCACTTCGTGGAATGTATCCGTCAGACGCGTGAGCTTTCGCCGGAGACGCGCATTGAAATTCTGACGCCGGATTTCCGCGGCCGCCTGGATCGCGCGCTCGGCATCCTGAACGCCGCACCGCCCGATGTGATGAATCACAACCTCGAAACGGTGCCGCGTCTGTACAAGGAAGCGCGGCCGGGTTCGGACTACGCGCATTCGCTGAAGCTGCTGAAAGACTTCAAGGCGCTGCATCCTGACGTGGCCACCAAGTCCGGTCTGATGGTCGGCCTTGGCGAAACCGAAGAAGAGATTCTGCAAGTAATGCGCGACCTGCGCGAGCACGACGTGGACATGCTGACGATCGGTCAATACCTGCAGCCGTCTGAGCACCATCTGCCGGTGCGCTCGTACGTGCACCCGGACACGTTCAAGATGTACGAGGAAGAAGCGTACAAGATGGGTTTCACGCACGCCGCAGTGGGCGCAATGGTTCGTTCGAGCTACCACGCAGATTTGCAGGCGCATGGAGCCGGTGTGGTCTGAGTATTTTCGCTAGCGGTTGGATTGAGAAAAGCCTGCACGTGTTGCAGGCTTTTTTCTTTGGGGCGGCGAAACATCGAGAACAGGAATCGCGCGCTGTTGTTCTGCTCCCGCGAGTTACCGGTAGTACCGTGCAAGCAGCATGCAGATCGAGGACATCGTTCCGCCGATGATGGAAAAAGGAATGCTGAGCTCGATAATGCGATAGCGCAGCTCGCGGTTCTCGATAATGTAGTCGATCAGATTGGGCATATTGGATATCCCTGTTGGACGTGCATGGAAGTAGAGCCGGGGCAATTAAAAAGTAGTTAGGTTAACGAATAATGAGATAGTGAGAATGAGGCGGCGACGGTCGCGGTCATGATTAGCGAAGGCCACATCAGCCTGCCTTCCTGTGCTGTGTCGCCGCTACGGTATTCAAGGTGTGGCGATGAGTCAGCCGCGCCGAACGACACGAGGATAGACGCCGCCTGGCGCACATCGAAATGACGCAGCAGCAGTCGCCGCTAACCAACCGAACATGAAAAGCAATGCTAAAACAGCGTGATTAGCAATCGCGGATTAATTAGAACCGGCCGCGAGCAAACTGCCTATAGTCGAAAGCCTCCCGAACCCTACCTACTCATGAGGCTTCACGATGAACCGCTTTCGCCGTTCGCTTACCGCGTTCGCCACGTTGCTCGCACTGTCCGCGCCGTTTGCTTCCGTGGCGCACGCCGACACCAAAGAAGTCGTGATTGCGTATCAGGACATGGTGGTGCCGTGGCGCTACGCGCAGGCCACCGGCGAAGTGGAGAAAGCCACCGGCTACAAGATCACCTACCGCAAGCTCGGCAGCGGCGCCGACGTGATCCGCGCGTTGGCGTCCGGTTCGGTGCAACTCGGTGAAGCCGGCTCCAGCCCGATCGCGGCCGGGCTGTCGCAGGGCGTGGATATTTCGCTGTTCTGGATTCTCGACAATATCAACGACGCCGAAGCGCTGGTCGCCCGCGACGGCTCCAATGTCACGAGCATCGCGGGCCTTAAAGGCAAGAAAATCGGCGTGCCGTTCGTGTCCACCTCGCACTTTCATACATTGGTCGCGTTGCAGAGCGCAGGCGTGAATCCGGCCGACGTCAAGATCGTCAACCTGCGCCCGCCTGAAGTCGCGGCGGCGTGGGAGCGTGGCGACATCGACGCAACGTACATCTGGGATCCGGTACTGGCCAAGGTCAAGAAGAGCGGCAAGGTGCTCATCACCTCGGGGCAGGTCGCGCAGCAAACCGGCAAGGCGACGTTCGACGGGTTCGTAGTCGATCGCAAGTTCGCCAGTCAGAACGCCGAATTTGTCACGCGCTTCGTGAAGGTGCTGGCCGCAACCGACGCGAATTATCGCGACCACACCTCCGCATGGACGGCTTCGTCGCCGCAGGTCGAAGCGGTCGCGAAAGAGTCCGGCGCGAACGCGCAGGAAGTGCCGGCGAGCCTCGCGTTGTACGCGTTCCCGACGCCCGCCCAGCAGGCTTCGAATGCATGGCTTGGCGGCGGCGCGCAATCGGGCGCGGCGAAGTCGCTGGCTGCGACCGCGGCGTTTTTGAAGACGCAAGGCACGATCCAGAACGTGCTGGCCGATTACTCGACCGGTGTCGATCCGCAGTTCGTGCAACGAGCGGCGCACTGATCGGCGCGAGCAGATTTCAATCAGCATCATGAGGTCCGGCGATGAGCGGTCTTGAAATACGGCAATTGCAAGTCGCCTACGAAGGCACGCGCGGCGCGGTGTCGCATGTCGCGCTGGCCGATGTCGATCTGCGTATCGAACCCGGTGAGTTCGTGGTCGCGCTGGGCGCGTCCGGCTGTGGCAAAACGACTTTGCTCAACTGCATTGCGGGCTTTATCCAGCCGACTGAAGGCGAGGTGCGGCTGAACGGCGAACCCGTCATCGGGCCGGGTGCGGACCGCGGTGTGGTGTTCCAGAAGTATGCGTTGATGCCGTGGCTCGACGTGCTCGA
This sequence comes from Paraburkholderia sp. RL17-383-BIF-A, assembly GCF_046028015.1. Classification (NCBI taxonomy): domain Bacteria; kingdom Pseudomonadati; phylum Pseudomonadota; class Betaproteobacteria; order Burkholderiales; family Burkholderiaceae; genus Paraburkholderia; species Paraburkholderia sp. RL17-383-BIF-A. The sequence continues at coordinate 302,908 of NZ_JARESR010000003.1, forward strand.
CAACGTCGCACTCGGCTTGCGTTTTCAACGCGTACCCAAGGCGGAGCGCGAGCGCATTGCGCTCGACATGCTGAAGCTCGTCGGACTCGAAAAGCATGCGCGCTCGCAAGTCTATGCGCTGTCGGGCGGCATGCAGCAGCGTGTGGGAATCGCCCGCGCGCTGGCCAGCGATCCGCAAGTGCTGCTAATGGACGAGCCGATGGGCGCACTCGACGCCATGACGCGCGAGTCGATGCAGGAACTCGTACTCGACGTCTGGGGCCGCACGCGCAAGACGGTGTTTTTCATTACCCACAGCGTCGAAGAGGCGCTCTTTCTCGCGACCCGCCTCGTCGTCATGACGCCGGGTCCGGGCCGCATCGCCGATAGCTACGACTTACCGTTCGCGCAGCGTTTCCTGCAGACGCGCGATGCACGCGCGGTGAAGTCGTCGGCGGATTTCATCGAGTGGCGCGAGCGGTTGGTGCATCGTCTGCACGAGCGTAATCAGGAAGAGGTGGTGTCGTGACGGCTTCGCGTGAATCATTGGGCAATGTGCCGCTCGCAGGGACCGGCAAGCGGCCGCGGCGTACCGCGCGCCCCGTACGCGGCTGGCGTTTGCCGGGCGAAGGCCCGAGCGCGGCACTCAGCGCGCTCTCGGTCACGACGCTCGCGGCGTTGTGGTGGCTTGCCACGCATCTGCACTGGCTGCCGCCGCTCTTTCTGCCGACGCCCGAAGCCGTCTGGGCCGCCTTTATCGACGCGTGGCACGGCCGCATTCAAGGCGGCTTGCCGCTTTCAGCGCATCTCGCATGGAGTGCGTTGCGCGTGTTCGGTGCGTTTGCGCTCGCCGCAGTCACGGCCGTGCCGGTCGGTATCCTGATGGGCGTGAGCCGGGTCGCGCGCGGCCTTCTCGATCCGCCGCTGGAGTTCTACCGGCCGCTGCCGCCGCTCGCTTATCTGCCGCTGGTGGTGATCTGGTTCGGCATCGACGAAACGGCGAAGATCGTCGTGATCTATCTCGCCTGCTTCGCGCCGATTGCCATGGCCGCACGCGCCGGCGTGCGCAGCGCAACGATCGAGCAGATTCATGCGGCGTATTCACTGGGCGGCCGCTTCTCGCAGATCGTGCGGCACGTGGTCCTGCCCGCCGCGTTGCCGGAGATTCTGACGGGCCTGCGGATCGCAATCGGCTTCGGCTGGACCACGCTGGTCGCCGCCGAAATGGTCGCGGCCACCGCGGGCCTGGGTCAGATGGTGCTGAACGCGTCGAGCTTTCTGCGTACCGACGTGGTGGTGATGGGCATCGTGCTGATCGGTCTGATCGCGTGGTTCTTCGATCTGGGTATGCGAGCGCTCGAGCGGCGGCTCGTGCCGTGGAAAGGGCGCGTGTAGCGCGGCGGCTGCCGCGCCGCATCGAACTCAATAAAACACAAGCTCAGGCAAATAGTTCGATCACCGGCCAGCCGCGTTCCGCGGCGACCGCACGCAAGCGTGGATCGGGATTGGTCGCGACCGGATGCGTGACGCGTTCCAGCAAGGGGACGTCGTTGATCGAGTCGCTATAGAACCAGCTCTGCGGAAAATCCTGCAGGCGGTGCCCAAGCGACGCGAGCCAACTCTCGGTGCGCGTGATCTTGCCTTCGCGGAAGGTTGGCGTGCCGACAGCCGTTCCCGTAAAGCGCGCCAACGGATCGCCGCCTTCGGTGCCGAGCTCGATGCCCAGCAGATGCTCGAAACCGAGTGCCTTGCCGATCGGCTCCGTGATGAACACGTTCGTAGCGGTGACGATGCAGCACAGGTCGCCCGTATCAAGATGGCGTTGCACGAGTTCGCGCGCAGCCGGCAGGATGGCCGGCGCAATCACCTCTTGCATGAACTGCGCATGCCATGCGTCGAGCTGCTCGCGCGAGTGGCGAGCAAGCGGTGCTAGCGTGTAGTTCAGATAGGCGGTCATGTCGAGCGTGCCGGCCACATACTGCCGGTAGTAATCGTCGATTTCCTGCGCGTGCCGCACGGCGCCTTCTATACCCAATCCGGCGATGAAGTGGGCCCACGCCTGATCGCTATCGAGCGGCAGCAACGTGTGGTCCAGGTCGAACAGCGCAAGGTTGCGGCTCATCCAGAGTCCTCATGATTAAGTGGTCAAGCCGTCGAACCCGATGCATGACTGACCACGAGCCGGCACACAGTCATCCACAGCTTGACACGAGCGTATATTTAAACGCACAAAATTACAATATGGCAAAAATGTGCAACACTACTGTCATATACGCCCCGGTGCCGGTTCACGCGGCATGCGGTTCGGGTCATGGCAGCAGGAACGGATGCGCAGCGCCTTATGTTGATTCTCCTAAACCTTCTGGCCGGTGTGGCGCTCCTCGTGTGGGGCTCGCACATTGTGCGCACCGGCATCCTGCGGGTCCTCGGCGCCGATCTGCGCAGCGTGCTGGGGCGCAGCACCAGTAGCCGCTGGCGGGCCTTTCTCTCGGGTGTCGGCGTTACGAGCCTCGTGCAGAGCAGCAACGCCACCGCGGTGATCGTCACGTCGTTCGCGGCGCAGGGCCTCTTGCCGCTCACCAGCGGTCTCGCGATCATGCTCGGCGCCGACGTCGGCACCGCATTGATGGCGCGGGTTCTCACTCTCGATCTATCCTGGTTGTCGCCGATCCTGATTCTGCTCGGCGTGCCGCTCTTCCTGTCGCGCAAGCAAACCCGTCTCGGCCAGGCCGGGCGCACGTTGATCGGTCTCGGCTTGATCCTGCTGGCGCTGCGTTTGATCGTCGAAGCCGCCCAACCCATGATGCAAGGCGCCGGCGTGCGCGTAATGTTCGGTGCGCTGACCGGCGATACGATGCTCGACGCACTGGTCGGCGCCGCGTTCGCCATGCTGTCCTATTCGAGCCTGGCCGCCGTGCTGCTGACCGCAACGCTCGCCTCATCCGGTGTGATTTCGCTGAAGGTCGCGCTGTGCCTCGTGATCGGCGCGAATCTTGGCAGCGGCTTGCTCGCGCTTCTCGGCACCGTCGCGCAGAACGCGGCCGCGCGGCGTCTCGCGTTGGGCAGCTTTGCGTTCAAGCTGGCCGGCGCGTTGCTGATTTTGCCGTTCACTTCGCTGCTCGCGCGCGGGCTGCCGGTGTTGATCGCGAATCCGCGTGAAGCGACCGTCGGATTTCACCTGATCTACAACACGCTGCGCTGCTGCGCGTGCCTGTCGCTGATCGATCCGGTGTCGCGCATCTGTGTGCGCCTTCTGCCGAACCGGCCGCTGCCGAATGGTGAGCTTCGGCCGCTTCACCTGGATGCCGCGGCGCTGTCCACGCCTACGCTCGCGCTTGCGCATGCCGCACGCGAGGTGCTGCGCATCGGCGACATCGTGCGCACCATGCTCGACAATGTTTCAGACCTGATTCATCACAACAATCTGGACAAGGCGCGGGAAACCGTCCGCATGGACGACGATGTCGACGAACTCTACGCCGCGGTCAAAACCTATCTGACGCTGATCTCGCGCGAACAACTCGACGAAGCCGATAGCCGCCGCTGGACCGACATCATTTCACTGACGATCAATCTCGAACACGCGGGCGACATCATCGAGCGGATCGTGGGCGACATCGAGGAAAAGAAGATCGCTCACCGGCTGTCGTTTTCGGAAGAGGGGCTGGGTGAGCTGGACGACTTGCAGGCACGCCTCGTCAGCAATCTGCAGCTTGGGCTGTCGGTGTTTCTGAACAACGATCTGCGATGCGCAGAGCGCCTGCTTGCGGAGAAGGAACGCTTTCGCGATCTGGAGCGGGCCTATTCATACCGGCATCTGGACCGGCTTACCGGTCAGACCTTGCGAAGCATCGAGACCAGCGCACTGCATCTCGATCTGATCAGCGACATGAAACGCCTCAATTCGCTGTTCTGTTCGACCGCCTATCCGGTGCTCGATGCAGCCGGCGCGTTGCACGACACTCGCTTGCGCAAGCGCTCGCTCGATACGATGCATGTGAAGGAATAGACATCAGACCTCAAGGCTCCGGCATGGAGCCTCGGGCCTTGTGTCTGGTGCGTCAGGCAAGAACGATCTCTTCGAGCTTCTTCTTCAGCGATGCAAAATCGGCGGCTTCGGCCGCCTTTTTGTTGGTGACGAGCACGTCGATCCGATCGACCGGGCAGTAGGAGATGCGGCTGCGTTGGCCGATCTTGCTGTAATCGGCGAGGATCGCCACGCGGTCCGCATTGGCGACCATGGCGCGCGCCACTTCGGTTTCAGCGTGGTCGTAATTGGTCGCACCGTGCCGGTGATCGATGCCGACCGGCGATAGCAGTGCGAGGTCCGCGCGATAGCGCTGGATATCGAGCACGGTGGTGGCGCCGGTGGTCGCCATGGCGCGGTCGCTGATCGAACCGCCGAGCAGGATGACCTCGTTGGCGGCTTCGGTTTGATCGACGCCGCCGCGCATCTTCAGCGCGACATCGATCGAGTTGGTGACGATGGTGAGGTTCGCGAGTTTCGCCAGTTCTTCGGCCAGCGCGGCGGTGGTGGTGCCCGCGTCGATGAACAGTGTCTGGCCGCTCGCGATCAAGCCCGTGGCCGCCTTTGCGATCGCTGTCTTGGACTTGACGCGCATGTGCGCGCGCTCGGCGATCGGCGCTTCGTCGGCTGGTTTGATCGCGCCGCCGTGCACGCGCCGTAATTCACCTAGCGCTTCGAGGTCGAGCAGATCGCGCCGTACTGTTTCGCGCGACACCCCGAGGTCCGCCATGATCCGTTCCGTGGACACACGTTGAAGCGTGGACAGCAACGCGCGAATTCTCTGATGACGGTCTTCCTGCCACATGCATGTTTCCTTGGCTGCGTACGCGCGTTTATTTAGCTTGTTGTTAACTGCGACATCGTGCTCACGAATGTGTGTCCGGACGATGTCAAGCGTACTACTTTAGTCGAATTGTGTTGTATTTTTTTGGCAGCTTGCAAGTTTGTGTATTTAACTTTAGCCTTCGCAGATCGAAGCGCCAAGCCCGTTTCGAACATCAAATGTTCGAAAAGGAATTGAAATGTCCGATTTCGAGCATTTTGCGGCGTTTTTTGGCAATCTGATTGGCAAGTGTCGCCGCCATAATGGATCTTGGGATCGGCCGCCTGAGCGAAGCACGCCCGGTGTCGAGTTGCACGGTGGCGGCACGCTTCGTCATCCTGACAAAGACGCAGAGGGGGGCCGGCGCGGTGAATGCCTGGAGCGTACGTCCGACTATCGCAGCGCCTGCCTTAGCGCGATACTACGCGCCAGGCTCGCGCGTGAACGGACAACTAGAGACCTGCGTGGATCATGAAGGTCAAGGCGGCAGTGACGGCTGGGAACGTGTCGAGAGCATGGTCAACCGCTCTATCTGAAAGGTAGCGAGACGTGGGAAACGGGATTAATCGCGCTTTATCCGCAGACTGGCCTTATCCGCGACTAGCCGCGCATCGCTGCGGCGGCACGCTGGCGCCGGAGAACACGCTCGCCGGTTTCGACGCCTGCGTGCGCTATGGCTACCGCATGGTCGAGTTCGACGCCAAGCTTTCCGCCGACAACCAACTCTTTCTGCTGCACGACGACACCCTCGAGCGCACCACCAACGGCCATGGCGCCGCTGCGGAACACACGTGGCAGCAACTGGCCGCGCTCGACGCCGGTGCATGGTACGGGCCGCAATTCGCCGGCACGCGTTTGCCGACGCTCGCCGAGGCGGCGGGGCGCTGTGCGCGCGACGGCATTGCCGCCAACATCGAAATCAAACCGTGCCCCGGCCGTGACGAGATCACCGGGACTCTGGTCGCAAGCGGCGCGCTGACACTATGGCAAGGCCAGACGCCGCCGTTGCTCTCGTCGTTTTCATTCGAGGCGCTCGCCGCCGCGCGTGACGCGGCGCCGTCATTGCAACGCGGCATGCTGTTCGACGAGGTGCCGGCGGACTGGCTGCGCGTGGTGCGCGAACTCGACTGCGTGTCCTTTCACGCGAACCACCGGTACCTGACCGAGCCGCTGATCGAGGAGATTCATGCCGCCGGCCTGCGCGTGCTCGCCTACACCGTCAACGATCCGGCGCGCGCGCAACTGCTCGCGCAATGGGGCGTCGACATGATTTGTACAGATCGCATCGATACACTGCGACACGACATGTTCTCCATGCCGGCCAACCCGGCCTGAACATGGCGAGGCCGCGCAAGTGCAAGGGTGCACGGGCGCGTCCTGAGGCTCGAAATAGAAATTTTCCAAACGTAGCAATTTCGGCAGAGGATGGGGAAGACTATGAACCGCACCGCGTTAGCTCGCATACTCTCGATGTCGGCCGTTGCGGGTGTCACCGCGGCCGGCGTCAGCAGCAGCGCTTCGGCCGCGCCGCTCGATGCACTGGTCGCCGCCGCCAAGCAGGAAGGCCAACTCACCGTGATCGCGTTGCCCCACGACTGGTGCAACTACGGTGAACTGGTCGCCGGCTTTCAGAAGAAGTACGGCATCAAGATCAACGAACTGAATCCGGATGCGGGTTCGGGGGACGAAGTCGAAGCCATCAAGGCGAACAAGGGCAACAAGGGCCCGCAAGCGCCCGACGTGATCGACGTGGGCCTCTCGTTCGGTCCGTCCGCGAAGGCCGAAGGGCTGCTGCAGCCGTACAAGGTCGCCTCGTGGAACTCGATCCCGAAAGAGTCGAAAGACGCCGACGGCTATTGGTATGGCGATTACTACGGCGTGCTGTCGTTTGAAGTGAACGCCGACATGATCGACAAGGCGCCGTCCGACTGGAGCGATCTGCTCAAGCCGGAGTACAAGAACGCCGTCTCGCTCGCGGGCGATCCGCGCTCGGCCAATCAGGCGATCCAGGCCGTCTATGCCGCGGGTCTCTCGCAGAGCAAGGGCGATGCGAGCAAAGCCGGACAGGCCGGCCTTACTTATTTCGCCAACCTGAACAAGAACGGCAACTTCGTGCCGGTGATCGGCAAGGCCGCCTCGCTCGCGCAAGGCACCACGCCGATCGTCGTGCGTTGGGATTACAACGCGCTGGCCGATCGCGACACGCTGAAGGGCAACCCGAAGGTGCAGGTGGTGATTCCGAAAACGGGCGTGGTCGCGGGTGTGTACGTTCAGGCGATCAGCGCGTATGCGCCGCACCCGAACGCAGCCAAGTTGTGGATGGAATATCTGTACTCGGACGAAGGTCAGATTGGCTGGCTGAAGGGCTACTGCCATCCGATGCGCTACAACGAACTGGTGACCGGCAAGAAAGTGCCGCAGGCATTGCTGGACAAGCTGCCGCCGCCTTCGTCGTACAAGAATGTCGTGTTCCCGACGCTCTCGCAACAGGACGCGTACAAGGAAACCATTACGAAGCACTGGGACGAAACGGTCGGCGCGAACGTCAAGTAAGCGACGTAGTGGATGTCGCGGCCGCAGGGGAACACGCGAGCCGCGACGCCAAACAGTAGCCTGAAGTTTTGCCGCTCCGGCGCGCCGCTCTTCGTCATGAGCGCGGCGTGCCAGGCGCGTTTGCCAGATTGCCCCAAGGGTGAGCTATGAGCGCTTCATCGGATGCTGGATCGGTGCAGCCGGAATTGCTGGTTCCGCCTGTACCCACCCCAACGCCTCGCGTCGACGGTCCGGGCCGCGCGTCGCAGTTCCTCGCCTGGATCGGCGTGGTGCCGTTTTTTACTTTTGCGCTGCTGTTCCTGATTCTGCCGACTGGCTTCCTGATGGTCGGCGCGTTTCAGGATTCGCAAGGCCACTTCACGCTCGCCAACTTTCGCGACCTGCTCCAGCCGACCGTGCTGGACGCTTACTGGATCAGCTTCAAGGTGAGCGCGGCCTCGTCGCTCGGCGGCGCGGTGATCGGCTCGCTGCTCGCATGGGCGGCGGTGCAGGGCAAGCTGCCCGGCTGGATTCGCCCGACCCTGATGACGTTTTCCGGCGTCGCGTCGAACTTTGCCGGCGTGCCGCTCGCATTCGCTTTCATCTGCACGTTGGGACGCGTCGGGCTCGTCACCGTATTGCTGAAGAAATACCTCGGCTTCAATCTGTACTCGACGGGTTTCAGCATCCTGAGCTTTTCCGGGCTGACGCTGACCTATCTGTATTTCCAGATTCCCTTGATGGTGCTGATCGTCACGCCCGCGCTCGACGGTCTGAAGCGCGAGTGGCGCGAGGCCTGCGACTGCCTCGGCGGGACCTCGTATCAATACTGGCGCTACGTCGCGCTGCCGGTGCTGTGGCCGAGCGTGCTCGGCGCCGCGCTGCTGCTGTTCGCCAATTCGTTCGGTGCGGTCGCCACGGCTTATGCGCTGACCGGCAGTTCGCTGAACATCGTCACGATCCTGTTGTATGCGCAGATTCGCGGCGACGTCATGCATAACCAGAATCTCGGTTATGCACTCGCGCTCGGCATGGTGCTCGTCACCGGTCTGTCGAATGGCGGCTACATCTGGCTGCGCTCGCGCGCTGAAAGGGGGCGTCGATGAAAAGCCAATCGCGCGTGGGTGCGTGGACCGCGATGATCGTCGGTTCGCTGTACTTTCTCATTCCGTTGATCGCGACGTTCGAATTCAGCCTGCGCATGAAGCGCGGTACCTACAGTTTCGAAGCGTATAGCGTCGTACTCGGCGATCCGCGCTTTCAGGCCTCGTTCGGCTACTCGATTCTGATGGCGCTGCTGACGATCGTGGTCGGCGTGCTGCTGGTGGTGCCGACGGCTTACTGGGTGCAGTTGCGCTTGCCGAAGCTGCGGCCGGTCGTCGAATTCATCACGCTGTTGCCGTTGGTGGTGCCGGCCATCGTGATCGTATTCGGTTATCTGCGCATCTATAACAGCAGTTCGATTCTGCCGCTCACCGGCAACGAGCGCGCCACGGACCTATTGCTGGTGTTCGGCTACGTCACCCTCTCGCTGCCGTACATGTACCGCGCCGTCGACGCCGGCCTGCGCGCGGTCGACGTGCGCTCGCTCACCGAGGCGGCCGAGTGTCTCGGCGCGAACTGGCCGACCATTCTTTTCAAAGTGATCTTCCCGAATATCCGCTCGGGCATTCTGTCCGGCGCGTTTCTCACCTTTGCGGTGGTGATCGGCGAGTTCACGCTGGCGAGTCTGCTGGACCGTCCCGCGTTCGGCCCGTATCTGCAATTGATCGGCGCGAACCGCGCGTATGAACCCTCGGCGCTCGCGATCATCGCGTTCGTGATCACGTGGGCATCGATGGGTTTGATACAGGTGTTCGGCTCGGCCCGCGCCATGAGCGGCCAGAAAGTGTGACCAACGAGTTTGGCCGATAAGTTTGATCCAATGAGTTTGACGGACTGGGGCAGCGAATCATGGCATTCCTGGAAATCGAAAATCTGCATAAGTCCTTCGGGGCGAACACGGCGCTGCATCACTTCGATATGAAGATCGAACGGGGCGAGTTCATCACTTTCCTCGGGCCGTCCGGCTGCGGCAAGACGACGGTGCTGCGCATGATCGCCGGCTTCGAAACGCCCACGCGCGGCATCATCCGGCTGGACAACAAGGACGTCACGCACCTTCGCACGCGGCAACGCAAGGTCGGCATGGTGTTCCAGTCGTATGCGCTGTTTCCGAACATGACCGTGGCCGAGAACATCGGCTTTGGGCTGAAGATTACGCATCGGCCGCAGGCGGAGATCAATCAGCGCGTCGACGAGATGCTGCAACTGATCAAGCTGCCGCACCTGGGCGGCCGTTATCCGTGGCAATTGTCGGGTGGCCAGCAGCAACGCGTGGCGCTCGCGCGGGCGCTTGCCGGCAAGCCGCAAGTGTTGCTGCTCGACGAACCGCTTTCCGCGCTGGATGCCAAGATCCGCATTTCGTTGCGCCAGGATATTCGCGCGTTGCAGCGCGAGTTGGGTATCACGTCGATTTTCGTCACCCACGATCAGGAAGAAGCGCTGTCCATTTCCGATCGTATCGTCGTGATGAACGAAGGCCGCGTCGAGCAGATCGGTACGCCGTCCGAAATCTATAACTATCCGCGCACCCGCTTTGTCGCGTCGTTCGTCGGCACGCTGAACATTCTGGCCGGACATGTGGTCGATCCGGCGACCGGCAAGATGGTGGTGGACGGTCAGGAGTTGATCACCACGCAGGAGTTGCCGTCGGCCGATGCGGGCAAGAAGCGTTTGCTCGCGCTGCGTCCCGAGGCCATCGTGCTGGAGCCGGCCGCGCCTGGACGCAACACGTTGAACGCGACCGTCGAAGAAGTCAATTTCCTCGGCGCGGTGGTGCGCATCAGAACGCGCGTGAAAGACGCCGTGATTTCTCTCGACGTGTTCAACGACCCGAATCGCGGTTTGCCCGAACGCGGGCAGCCCGTGTCGCTGGGGTTCTCGCACGAGAATCTGCTGGTGTTGGAAGAGGGCGCGGTTTAGAGGCCGCACGTTGGACGGCGCGCAGGCTTCTGGCCAGCGCGCGTCGTCGTAGAAAGCCTTACGGGTTATCCCGTAGCCGCCGCCGCGTTCGATTCCGGATTCCCCGACACCCCTCGTCCGGATTTCCGGAATCCCGGACGGCGCATCCTGTGTGGCGCCAAAAAACCCATAGAAATCAACGCGCCGAGCCCGGCTTCGAGCTGGCATCGACCTTGCGAAATAGATATCGCGGCCGCAACGGTCCGACAACTAAAGCAAGGAGACAACGATGTCCGATTTCCCTTCCCGGTATTTCTGAATTCGTCCCTTGTCGCGGCCTAATGCCGTGCACAGGCGTGACGACTATTCGTTCGCATGATGCGCAGCGTGGCAGGCCATTGAGCTCATCCACATCGCAGGAACCATCGTGAAGAAACCTATCCACAAAGTACTGTACGTCCAGGTGATCGTGGCGATCCTTATAGGTATCGCGCTCGGACATTTCTATCCGAATCTCGCCGTCGACATGAAGCCGCTCGGCGACGGCTTCATCAAGCTGATCAAGATGGTGATCGGACCGATCATCTTCTGTACGGTGGTGACGGGTATCGCCGGCATGGAGGACATGAAGAAGGTCGGGCGCGTCGGCGGCAAGGCGTTGCTGTACTTCGAAATCGTCTCGACCTTCGCACTGGTGCTCGGCCTGATCGCCACGCACGTGCTCAAACCGGGCGTCGGCTTCAACATCGACCCGGCCACGCTCGACGGCAAGGCGGTCGCCTCGTATGCCGCGAAAGCGCACGGGCAGACCACGGTCGACTTCCTGATGCACCTCATTCCGGACACGCTCGTGTCAGCGTTCGCGCAGGGTGAAATCCTGCAGATCCTGCTGATCGCGCTGCTGTTCGGCGCGGTGCTCGCGACCGCCGGTGAGAAAGGCAAGGTCGTAACGAGCTTCATCGACGGGCTCTCGCATGTGCTGTTCGGCATTGTGCGCATCATCACGAAGCTGGCGCCGATCGGCGCGTTCGGCGCAATGGCGTTCACGATCGGCAAGTACGGTATCGGCTCGTTGCTGCCGATGCTCAAGCTGATCGGCACGTTCTATCTGACCTCGATCGTGTTCGTGGTGGTCGTGCTCGGCATCATTGCGCGTGCGGTGGGTTTCAACATCCTGCGCTTCGTTGCGTACATCAAGGAAGAGATGCTGATCGTGCTCGGCACGAGCTCATCCGAAGCCGCGCTGCCGCAACTCATGCTGAAGCTCGAAAAGCTCGGCTGCTCGCGCTCGGTGGTGGGCCTCGTGGTGCCGACCGGTTATTCGTTCAACCTCGACGGCACCAACATCTACATGACGATGGCCGTGCTGTTCATCGCGCAAGCCACTAACACCGACCTCACCTGGACGCAGCAGCTCACGCTGCTGGCGGTGACCATGCTCACCTCGAAGGGCGCGAGCGGCGTGACGGGCGCGGGCTTCATCACGCTGGCCGCGACGCTTGCGGTGGTGCCGACCATTCCGCTGTCGGGCATGGTGCTGATTCTCGGTATCGACCGCTTCATGAGCGAATGCCGCGCGCTGACGAACATTGTCGGCAACGGCGTGGCGACGGTGGTCGTGTCGGCATGGGAAAAGGAACTGGATCGCAACAAGCTGAACGCCGCCTTGCGTGGCGACGTGGCGATCAAAGAGCCGGCCGGCGTCTGAGCCGCGCATCGGCAACGCCTTTTAACGTCATCCTCACAGCCGCGGACACCAGCGTATGAAACCGGTGTCCGCGCGCCAAACCCCCGCCTCGTCGGCCGACGAGGCTGACGCCGGCGACGCGTCGCCTTATGCCACAATAAACGATCCTTACCGTTCGGATATTGCCAACGTGACGCGACGCCTGCTGATCCTCTTCGCGCTCGTCGCCGGGCTCGTCGCAGCATGCGGGCTCACCTACAGCATCGCTTGGCAAAGCGGTATCGACCATTTGCGGCGCAACGCCGCGGTGCGGGTCGACCGTACGACCAGCGCGCTGAAGAGCACGCTCGAACGCTACGAGTCGCTACCTTATCTGCTGGCGGAACATCCGATCGTGCAGGATGTGCTGGTCAATCCCAGTGCGGCCAATGTCGCGCGCGCCAATCTTTATCTCGAAGACCTGAACCGCCACGCGCGCGCCACGGTCACCTACATCATTCCACTCGACGGCTTTTGCGTCGCGGCGAGCAACTGGCGCGGGCCGGGCAGTTTCATTGGTGCCGGCTATCAGTTCCGGCCGTATTTTCTCGACGCGGTGAAAGGCGGCGTGGGCCGCTTCTTCGGCATCGGCACGATCTCGCAAGCGCCGGGTTATTACATCTCTCAGCCGGTGCGGCGCGACGGCAAGATCGTCGGCGCGGCGGTCGTCAAACTCGATCTCGAATGGTTTCAGGGCGCGGATGCGTCCGAGCCGCTTGTCGTGACCGACGACCACGGCGTGATTTTCCTGTCGTCGATGCCGGCGTGGAAATACCACACGATCCGGCCGCTGTCGGGGCCGGTCGCGGATTCGATCTACCAGGCGCGTCAATACGCGCAGCAGCCGATCGCGCCGCTGCCGGTGACGATCGAACGCACGCTCGAAGGCAACGCGCAGATCGTGCGCATCGGCGGCGGCCGCTATGCGCCACGCTATCTCGCGTCGCGCCGCGGCATGGGCGAGCCGGACTGGCATCTGATCACCATGTCGCCCGTCGATCCGGTCGACGCCGACGCGCGCAAGGCGACCATCGTCACCGGCTTCGGCTACGTGTCGCTCGTGTTGCTGGCGTTCTACTGGAGAATGCGCCGGGCTCGCGTGCGCGAAGTGATGCGCAGCCGGGCGCTGCTGCAAAAGGCCTACGCGGAATTGAACCGGCGGGTCGCCGAGCGCACCGCGGATCTCTCAGAGGCGAACGAACAGTTGCAAAAGGAAGTGGCCGAACGAACCCGCGCCGAACAGGAATTGCGCGCGGCGCACGACGAACTGATTCAGGCGAGCAAGCTTGCCGCGCTGGGTCAGATGGCCGCCGGCATCACGCATGAGCTGAACCAGCCGCTCGCCGCGTTGCGCGGTTTCTCGGACAACACGCGAGTGCTGCTCGAACGTGGCGACCAGGCGTCGGCGCGCGAAAACCTCGAAGCGATCGCGGCGCTCACGGAGCGCATGGGCAAGATCACCAACCAATTGAAGCTGTTCGTCGGACGCGCGCGGCCGCGCAGTGCGCGAGCGCCGATCATGCGGGCGTTGCGCAACGTGGTCGCGCTGTTGCAGAAGCGCCTGGCAGGCGTCGAGGTGGAGTTCGCTCTGCTCGACGCGCAAAGCGGCACGCGCACGCCGCTGAGTCTCGCCGACGACCATCCCGAACTGATTGCGCATTGCGACGATTTGCGGCTCGAACAGGTGCTGATCAACCTGCTCGGCAACGCCCTCGATGCGACGGCCGACATCAGCGCGCCGCGCATTTCGATCGAGATCGAAGTCGCCGATGCGAATCTGTCGTTCGCCGTGAGCGACAACGGCCCCGGCATTGCCGAGGATGTTCTGCCGCGGCTCTTCGAGCCGTTCTTCACCACCAAAGAAATGGGCCAGGGGTTGGGGCTTGGCCTTGCGATATCGTCGTCTATCGCGCGCGACTGCGGTGGCTCGCTCGTGGCGCGCAACGCGCCGCACGGCGGTGCATTATTCGTGTTGACGCTGCGCCGCGCGCGCGTGCAGACGAGCCACACACCGGACCCGCTGACGACGGGCTCCTGAATCACACGGAAAACGCCATGCTGAACCACGGCCTGCAAGTGCTGTATATCGAAGATGACGAACTGGTGCGGCGCGCCAGCGTGCAGAGTCTGCAACTGGCGGGCTTCGACGTGATCGGCCATGCGTCGGCGGAGTCCGCGGCGAAGATGATCGGCGCGGACTTCTCCGGCGTGATCGTCAGCGATATTCGCTTGCCGGGCGCAAGCGGCCTCGAACTGCTTGCGCAATGCCACGAGCGCGCGCCCGATGTGCCGGTGATTCTGGTGACGGGCCACGGCGACATTTCAATGGCCGTTCAGGCCATGCGCGACGGCGCGTATGACTTCATCGAAAAACCGTTCGCGTCCGAACGTCTGATCGAAACCGTGCGGCGCGCGTTGGAGCGCCGCAAGCTGGTGCTGGAGAACCTCGCGTTGCGCCGCGAACTGGCGGAGCAGAACTCGGTGGCGCCGCGGATTATCGGCAGAAGTCCGGCTATCGAACAGGTGCGGCGGCTAATCGCCAATATCGCGCCGACGGATGCCTCCGTGCTGATCAACGGCGACACCGGCGCGGGCAAGGAGCTGATCGCGCGCAGCCTGCATGAACTGTCGCCGCGGCGTGACAAGCCGTTTATCGCGGTGAATTGTGGCGCACTGCCGGAGCCAATGTTTGAGTCGGAAATGTTCGGCTACGAGCCGGGCGCTTTCACGGGCGCTGCGAAACGGCGCATCGGCAAGCTCGAGCATGCGTCGGGCGGCACGCTGTTTCTGGATGAAATCGAAAGCATGCCGCTCGCGTTGCAGGTCAAGCTGCTGCGCGTGCTACAGGACGGCGTGCTGGAACGGCTCGGCTCGAATCAGCCGATCCGCGTGAATTGCCGCGTGGTCGCCGCCGCCAAGGGCGACATGGCCGAGCACGTCGCGGACGGCTCGTTCCGGCGCGACCTGCTGTATCGGCTGAATGTGGTGACGATCGCACTGCCGCCGCTCGGCGAGCGGCGCGAGGACATCGTGCCGCTCTTCGAACACTTCTTGCTGGACGCGGCGGTGCGTTATCAGCGTCCCGCGCCGATCCTCACCGATCGTCAACGCGCCGGCCTGATGCAGCGCGACTGGCCGGGCAACGTGCGGGAGCTGCGCAATGCCGCCGACCGCTTCGTGCTCGGCGTCGCCGACGATCCCGTCATGTCTTTCGGCGACGACGGCGCGGCCACGCAGCCTTTGAAAGAGCGCGTCGAACAATTCGAGCGGGCGGTAATCGCGGAGGCGCTGGAGCAGGCCGGCGGCGCGGTCGCGGTCGCGGCAGACAAGCTGCAGCTCGGCAAAGCCACGCTCTATGAGAAAATCAAGCGATATGGCCTCGCGGCCAAAGGGGAAGCGGAGCGGTGAGGATAGGAAAACGCCGGCGTCGAAGTGCGACGCCGGCGTGTTTGAATCGGTATGAATCGGGTCGGGCGACGCCGCGCGTTCAGGCCGGTTTCAGCGCCTTTTCCAGCAGCTGGTCGAGTTCCGCGAATTGCGGCTCGCCGACATAGCGCTTGAGGATCCGGCCGTCCTTGTCGATCAGGAAAGTGGTCGGCGTGAGCTGGACGTTGCCGAACTGCTTGGCGGCCGAGCCGTCGTCCATGGCAACCTTGAACGGCAACTGGCGGGTTTGCGTGTAGTTGGCCACGTACATGGGCGCGTCGTAGTTCATCGCCACGGCGACGAATTCGAGGCCTTGGTCCTTGAAGCGGTTATACGTCTGGACCATCTGCGGCATTTCCTTCATGCAGGTATCGCAGCTCGTCGCCCAGAAGTTGACGAGGTAGACCTTGCCTTTCAGGTCGGCAGTCGAGACTTTCTGGCCGGACAGCAACGTGAAGGTCGCATCGGGCACACGCTGCTGGCCGGCAAAGGCGAAATAACCGGCGACGGCGATCGCAAGGGCCACGGCGGCAATGATGAGGTAGCGAAGCGGATTCGCGCGCCGCGCTGCGGTGGTCGGAGTGGAACTCATGAACGGAACCTCGAGAGTCGCGCGGAACGCGCGGAACAGTGCGTCGCTTCGGGCTTACGGCCCTGTGCTGGAGGCGGCGCTACAGCGTCGCTATTGTAGCCCCATTCCGGCGGCACGGCAGGAGCCGCGCCGGGAGCGGATAATAGGGTTTTACGTCCCCGTCCGTCCGATCTTCTGTCCCCATGCTCCGAACCGTTTTTTGCCTTGATCAAGTCCGTCCCTTCCTTGCACGAATTCTGTCCCGCAGTCCCGTGGCGGGCCGCTCCTTGAGCCGGCTTTCGAGCCAATCTGCGCCCGGTGACGGTTCCCGGACGCCGAGCGCGCGGGCAGTGTTGAGCACACTGGCTTGCAGTATCGCGTTGGGCTGCGCGTTGAGCGCATGCTCGCCGACCTTCGACTGGCGCACCATCGCGAACAACGACAACGGCTACACCGTCGACCTGCCGGCGAAGCCGGGCAACGATCAGCGCGCCGTCCAGATCGACGGCACGCCTATGCAGATGGCGATGCAGACGGCCGAAGCCGGCGATGCCGTCTTCGCGGTCGGCACGGTGATGTTGCCCAACGACGGCGAAGCCACGCAGCGCGCCGCACTCGAATTCCTGCGCAACGGTCTTGCCCGTAACGTAGGCGCCGCGCCGGAAGCTCGCGCGGTGCAGGTCCCACTGGCGGCCGGCGGCCGGGTACTCGGTCTGGAAATGAAGCTGAGCGGTGAGGCAGGCTCGCAGCACGAAGCCCGCACTGTCTACGCCCGGCTGGTGGCGCGCGGGCGGCATGTCTACCAGGTGGCCATCATTTCACCCAAGCCGATGCAGCAGGAACAGGTCGACCAGTTTTTTTCGTCGTTCCAACTGTATTGAGAGCGGTATTTTTGGCCGATGCGACGCCTGATGGATCGCGGTGCATGCGCGCCGCACAGTGAAAGTTCCTTCGCAGAATTGCACGCTAATTCACGGTTTACGTTGAAGTTTTTCTATTACTCACAGAGCCTGTGGATAACTCTGTTGAGAACTCGCCCGAATCGCTCGGAGATGCCCATTCTATGGGCACTCTGTCAGATTCGCCCGGTTCGACGCCGCTGAAAAAAGCCAGTCAAATCAATGCCTTTTGGATGCTGCTCGCGGTGGACCTTTCAGATGTATCAAAATCTGTCTGGAACGTGAGCATGTGCATAAGTCAAGTCTTGACAGCAAGTTTTTCGCCTCATAGAGAGCCAAAAGCCCGCCGATATTGGATCGCTTCGCCGATCTGCGCGGCGTTCGGCATGGCTGTGCCGGCAAGGTCGGCAATGGTGCGCGCCACCTTCAGAACCCGGTAGTACGCACGCGCGGACCATCCGAAGCGCTCTCCGGCTTCGCGTAGCAAACCTTCGCCCGCTGCGTCGGGGCGGCAGACCTCGTCTACTTCCCGTCCTCCCAATTCCCGATTGGTTTTGCCCTGGCGGCTCAACTGGCGCTCGCGTGCGCGGTTCACGCGCATGGCAATGGCCGCGCTTGTCTCCCCGGCGGCTGTCGAACGGGCGGACAGTTCCGACGGTGTGAGCGCCGGAATTTCGAGTTGGATGTCGATCCGGTCGAGCAGGGGCCCGGAGAGCTTGCGCAAGTAACGCGCGGCGATCTCGGGTGTGCACCGGCAGCGGCCTTGGGGATCGCCGCGCCAGCCGCACGGACACGGATTCATGGCGGCGATCAACTGGCAGGCAGCCGGAAAATCCACCTGCAAGGCAGCGCGTGAAATCGTGATGCGGCCCGCTTCGAGCGGCTCACGCAGCGTTTCGAGCACGTCGCGGTGGAACTCGGGTAGCTCGTCCAGAAACAGCACGCCAAGGTGCGCCAGCGTGATTTCACCGGGCTGCGGCGGATTGCGCCCGCCCACCAGCGCTGCGGCGCTAGACGAGTGATGCGGAGCGCGAAACGGCCGTCGACGCCATTGCGACGGCGTAAAACCGGCCCGGCTGGCGGACAGCAAAGCGGCGGAGCTGAGCGCTTCGTCGTCGGTCATGGGTGGCAACAGGCTCGGCAGGCGGGCGGCGAGCATCGATTTGCCCGCACCGGGCGGCCCGACCAGCAGCACGTGATGCCCGCCGGCCGCAGCGACTTCGAGAGCCCGGCGCGCGCCGCGCTGACCGATCACGTCGCCCATGTCGGGAACGACGGCGGTGGCGCTCTCGGCGAGATCCGGCGCGGCGAGCGGATAAAGTCGCGCGTCGGGCGCACCCGCCAGGTGAGCGCACAGCGACGGCAGATCGGCGGCGCCGTAGACGTCGACGCCGGGCACGAGCGCCGCTTCCGCCGCGCTCGCGGCGGGCAGATAGAGCTGTGGAGTGGAATGAGCAGGCGGCTCGGATGCAGCAAGCTCGCCAGACATACCAGACGATGTGGCTCCGGCGTGAGCGACGCCGCCGCGCGCGGTTCCGCAGGCCATGGCGAAGGCGCCGCGCATTGGCCGGAGCGCGCCCGTCAACGAGAGTTCGCCCGCGAATTCGCGATGCAGCAAGGACTCGGCGGGAATCTGGCCGCTCGCCGCGAGAATGCCCAAAGCGATCGGCAGATCGAAGCGGCCGGATTCCTTCGGTAAATCGGCCGGCGCGAGATTGACGGTAATGCGCCGCACAGGAAAGTCGAAGTTGCAGTTCTGCAGCGCCGCGCGCACGCGCTCGCGGCTTTCGCGCACTTCCAGATCAGGCAGGCCGACAATCGAAAAAGAGGGTAATCCGTTCGCGAGGTGGACCTCGACGGTTACTTCGGGCGCGCGGCCAGCGGCCGGCGCGCGACTGCGCACCACGGCAAGCGACATGTTTTCTCCCGTCGGACGGCGCGCCAGCGGCGCGCGCAAATCCCCTAAAACGCTGATGACGTCACGGCTCGCTTGCCTGTGATGTGCAGCACTGCGCGGCGGATGAGCCGCGAGCAGACCTATTTAGGGTGTTTGCGTGACCGGCAGCTTCTGTTCGAGTTCGGCGACACGGCGCTCCAGTTCTTCGAGGCGCGCGCGGGTGCGCACCAGCACCTGGGTCTGCGTATCGAATTCTTCCCGGGTTACCAGGTCGAGCTTCGAAAAGCCCTGCGACAGCATGGCCTTCACGTTGCGTTCGACATCTTTGGCCGGCGAGTTCTTGAACAGCTCGCTCATGCGGGCCTGAAAATCGTTAAAAACATCATTCGGTTGTTTCATGGTGTTCCCTTTGTTGCACAAAAAGTGTGCGTGTTTCGTTGCGCCTGTGCTTTGTCGCGTTAAATGGGCGCTGTTGGTGCATGACCCGTTGCGCGCCGCGGCCGTATGGGCCCCTTTGGTGCGCGCCCGTGCGTTCAGAACCTTCGAACACTCTAGCAATGATCCATAAGCCGCGCCAGCTTGCTCCGCCAGCGCTGGCCTTCCGGCCAGGGCCGCTTGCGCCCCTTTTGCGAGGCCTGCGGTGCGGAGTCTGACACAACATGGCATGCGAGTTGCTGTTACTGCCCCGCGCGCTCTGCCGGCACCTGTTTGCCGGCAGCGAAACGAGACCACGCGAACGGGTTACGGGTACGCAAAACGGGTTACGCAACGGGTTACGCAACTAAGCGAGGGATTTCATGAAACTCATTACCGCAATCATCAAGCCGTTCAAGCTCGATGAGGCGCGCGAAGCCTTGTCGGCCATCGGCGTCTCGGGCATCACGGTGACTGAAGTCAAAGGTTTTGGTCGCCAGAAAGGCCACACGGAGCTGTATCGCGGCGCTGAATACGTCGTCGATTTCCTGCCGAAGGTGAAGATCGAGGCTGCGGTCTCGGACGACATCGTCGACCAGGCGATCGAGGCGCTCGAGCGCGCGGCACGCACCGGCAAGATCGGCGACGGCAAGATCTTCGTCACGCCGATCGAGCAAGTGATTCGGATTCGCACCGGGGAGACCGGCGCGGACGCTCTGTAATACCAAAAGATAGCGACACAGATAGCGACAAGAGGAAACGAAAGATGCGCAAATTAATGATGTCCTTGCTGATGGCCGGTTCGCTGCTCGCGGGCGGTATCGGCGCCGCCCTCGCGGACGACGCTTCCGCCCCCGCAGCCGCTTCGGCCGCTGCTCCCGATACGACGGCGAGTGCGCCGGCGTCGGACGCAACGGCCGCCCCCGCAGCCGCCGCGGCTTCGGCACCGGCCGCAGACGCGTCCGCCGCACCGGCTGCCAGCGCGGCCGCCGCCGCACCCGCAGCATCGGACGCTGCGCCGGCTGCCCCGACCGCGCCGTTCTCGGTCGATTCGTCGAAGATCAACTCCGGCGACACCGCCTGGATGCTGACCTCCACCGCGCTCGTGCTGTTCATGACAATCCCGGGTCTGGCACTGTTCTACGGCGGCATGGTCCGCAAGAAGAGCGTGCTCGCGATCCTGATGCAAAGCTTCGCGATCACCTGCCTCGTGTCGATCATCTGGGTCGTGGTGGGCTATACGCTCGCCTTCACGCCGGGCAATTCGTTCATCGGCGGTTTCTCGCGCTTCTTCATGGCGGGCATGAACTACATCAAGGGCGACAAGGCCACGACGCTGACCGTCAGCCACCTCGCGCCGACGATCCCGGAAACGGTCTATGTCGTCTATCAGATGACGTTCGCGATCATCACCCCGGCACTGATCACGGGCGCGTTTGCGGACCGTATGAAGTTCTCGGCGATGCTCGTTTTCATGACGCTGTGGTCGATCATCGTCTACTCGCCGATCGCGCACATGGTCTGGGAACCGACCGGCTGGCTGGCTAGCGCGGGCGTCCTCGACTTCGCGGGCGGCACGGTGGTGCACATCAACGCCGGTATCGCGGCGCTGGTCTGCGCGCTGGTGCTCGGCAAGCGCGTCGGCTACGGCAAGGAAGCCATGGCGCCGCACAACTTGACGCTCACGCTGATCGGTGGCGCCATGCTGTGGGTGGGCTGGTTCGGCTTCAACGCAGGTTCGGCAGTGGCGGCAGACGGCCGTGCCGGTTTCGCGATGTTCGCAACGCAAGTGGCAACCGCAGCAGCAGCACTCGCATGGATGTTCGCCGAATGGGCAACCAAGGGTAAGCCGTCGGTACTCGGTATCGTGTCGGGTGCCGTGGCCGGTCTGGTGGCGATTACGCCGGCTTCGGGCTTCGTCGGTACGGCGGGTTCGCTGGTGATCGGTATCGCGGCAGGCGTGATCTGCTTCTGGTCGGCAACGTGGCTCAAGCACAAGCTCGGTTACGACGACTCGCTCGACGCGTTCGGCGTGCACTGCATCGGCGGTATCGTGGGTGCGATCCTGACCGGCGTGTTCGCGGTCAAGGACATTGGCGGCGCGGACGGCAGCGTGATCCTGCAGGCCAAGGGCGTGCTGACGACGCTGATCTACAGCGGCGTGGTGAGCTTCATCCTGCTGAAGATCATCGACATGGTGATGGGCATCCGCGTGACGGAAGAACAAGAACGCGAAGGTCTGGACGTGAGCCTGCACGGCGAACACGTCGAGTAAGCAACGTATCGCGAGCCCGCGCTCCCGGGCTCGCCGGTTCAGAAATAAGCACAGCGACTTTGGCCCGCCTTCATGGCGGGCTTTTTTCTTGCGCGCTATCTTGTAAACGGTAGTTTTCCCTGCCTATCATGGCGATAGCGAGAATGCATTCGCGTCCGCTTGCGAATGGAGAAACCGTCCCCAAATGGACAAAGCATTTGCTCTACAATCTTTTTTCTCCAGTCTGCGAGTGATCAATGGTTCCGCACCTAGTTACGGCGTTAAACGGCCCGCTGCTCGATCTTGAGCGGAAGATCCTCGACGCCACACCCGCCATCGAACGCTGGTTCCGGCTCGAATGGCAGGAGCACACGCCGCCGTTCTACTGTTCCGTCGACCTGCGCAACGCGGGCTTCAAGCTCGCGCCGGTCGACACCAATCTGTTTCCTGGCGCATTCAACAATCTGCCGCAGGAAGTGCTGCCGCTCGCCGTGCAGGCCGCCATGGCCTCGATCGAAAAGATCTGCCCGGACGCCAAGAATTTGCTGGTGATTCCCGAGCGCCACACGCGCAACGCGTTTTATCTCGAGAATGTCGCCCGTCTCGCTGCGATCATGCGCCAGGCCGGCTTGAACGTGCGTTTCGGCACGCTCGACGAAACCATCAACGGGCCGGTCACGATCGCGCTTTCCGACGGGCAGAAGCTCGTGCTCGAACCGCTCGAGCGCTCGCAGCGTCGTCTTGGTCTGAAGAATTTCGACCCGTGCTCGATTCTGCTGAATAACGATCTGTCGGGCGGCATTCCGCCTGTGCTCGAAAATCTGCACGAACAATATTTACTGCCGCCGCTGCATGCCGGCTGGGCCGTTCGCCGCAAATCGACGCATTTTTCCTGTTATGACGACGTCGCGAAGAAGTTCGCGAAGATGGTCGAGATCGATCCGTGGATGATCAATCCGTATTTCGCGCATGTGGAAGGTGTCGATTTCCAGGAACGCACCGGTGAGGAAGCGCTAGCGGATGCGATCGACGGCGTGCTGAAGAAGATTGCCAAGAAGTATCGCGAGTACGGCATCTCCGAGAAACCGTACGTCGTCATCAAGTCGGATGCGGGCACTTATGGCATGGGTGTGATGACCGTGCACGACGCGTCGGAAGTTGCCGCGCTCACCAAGCGCGAACGCGCCAAGATGGCGGCGACCAAAGACGGCCTGGAAGTGCACGACGTGATCGTGCAGGAAGGCGTGTACACCTTCGAGCGCATTGGCGAGGAAGTGGCCGAGCCGGTCGTGTACATGATCGACCGATATGTCGTGGGCGGCTTCTACCGCGTGCACGGCAGCCGCGAGCGCGATCAGAATCTGAACGCACCCGGCATGCACTTCGTGCCGCTCGGCTTCGAGCACACGGCGCTGCCCGACGCGCACGCCAAACCCGGCGCGGCGCCGCCGAACCGCTTCTATATGTACGGCGTGGTGGCGCGGCTCGGGCTGCTGGCCGCCTCGGTCGAACTGGAAAAGACCGATCCGGAAGCGATTCAGGTCTAAGCAAGCTTGGGTGGTCGATGGCGGCATGCGTGCCGCCATCGCCATTTTCAACGACTATATTTACGATCAACGCCAAGCCCATCAGGGCGCACCAGGACCTTCATGGACATTCTTTTCATCGCCGACCCGCTCTCGCAATTCAAGATCTACAAAGACTCGACCTACGCGATGATGGCCGAGGCGGCGCGCCGCGGTCATGTGGTCTACACGTGCGAGCCTAAGCATCTGGCGTGGACGGGCGGCGACGTCGAGGCGAACGTTCAGCGCGTGGCGATTGTCGGCGACGGCGCCGATCTCCATCGCGACGTCTGGTACGACGCGGAAGCCGCCACGCCGCGCGCGCTCAAGACATTCAGCGCGGTGGTGATGCGCAAAGACCCGCCGTTCGACATGGAATATGTCACGTCGACCTGGCTGCTGGAAATGGCCGAACGCGCCGGCGCGCGCATTTTCAACAAGCCGCAATCGATTCGCGACCACTCGGAAAAACTCGCCATCGGCGAATTCGCACAGTTCGTCACGCCTACGCTGGTCACGCGCGACGCAACCCGCTTACGTGCCTTCCACGAGGAACATGGCGACGTGATCCTGAAGCCGCTCGACGGCATGGGCGGCATGGGCGTGTTCCGCGTGAAAGCCGACGGCATGAACCTCGGCTCGATCATCGAAATGCTGAGTCACGACGGCGCGCGTTCGGTGATGGCGCAGAAATTCATTCCCGAAATCAAGGAGGGCGACAAGCGTATTTTGCTGATCGGTGGCGAAGCCGTGCCGTATTCGCTGGCCCGTATTCCTCAGGGTAATGAAGTGCGCGGCAACCTCGCGGCCGGCGGCCTTGGGGTAGCGCGTCCGCTGACCGAGCACGACCGCAAGATCGCCGATACGCTGGCGCCGGTGCTCGCCGCGCGCGGTCTGCTGCTGGTCGGACTGGACGCGATCGGCGACTGGCTGACCGAAGTGAACGTGACCAGCCCGACATGTTTCCGCGAGATCATGGATCAGACCGGTTTCGACGTCGCCGCCATGTTCATCGACGCCTTGGAGCGGGCGGCAGGTTGATGATCTGGGCCGATTTGCGCTCTTGAATGGCCGCCATGATCCCCAAACTGTGTATTAAATCCGCATCAGGCAGCACGCCGGCTTTGGCGCGAAAATGAGCCTGATACAATGCCCGCTCTCGCGCGCCAAGCCTTTTCGATGGCACCTCGACGGTGTCATGGAGATGGATCGCGGGCAATGAGCGGGCAGGTTTTCGCTAGCGCCGGCTCTGTGCCGCGCGGCGGGGCGCTCATCGATTCACGCGTTCCGGCCCTCATGGCCCACGGCCGGTCGAGGGCGCTGACGAACCGGGCTTCGTCCCGGTCCACGGTTGGGGCCGTTCTTTTGCAGTAAGGCTGACATGGCAGGCATTCTGATCATTGCGCACGCTCCGTTCGCCACCGCGTTGCGCGATTGCATTTCGCACATCTATGGTGGCTTGCCGGCGCGCATCGGCGTGATCGACGTATCGCCGGATTGCGATCCCGCGCAGCAGGTTGCATTCGCGCACGCGGAGATCGAACGTCTGAAGGAAGAAAACGGCGCGCTCGTCCTCACGGATATGTTTGGCGCCACGCCGGCGAATATCGCCGGCCGGCTCGCTTCAATACCGGATGTGCGCGTGCTGTGCGGCGTCAACCTGCCGATGCTGGTGCGCGCGGTCTGTTATCGCGCCACACCGCTCGACACGTTGGTCGACAAGGCGCTCGCCGGCGCCACCAAGGGCGTGCACGCCATCGGACCGGCCACGCCGGCACCCGTCGCGCCCACCGCGGAGTCCGGCGACTGTTTGCCCGCACTGCCGCCCGATGCGGCATCCGGCGGCGCGTGTTTGCCGGCCTTGCCGGTCGACGCCGATCTGACGCAAAAAGCCGACTCAGCCGGCTTGTAAGCGGATCGCCCGGTTGCCGGGTTTTCGCCCGCAATGCCACTGGTTTGCAGATTCACCTTTCATAACCACACTTACCCGCGCTTCGGACCATCACATGCTGCAACAGGAAACGACTATCGTGAACAAGCTGGGGCTGCACGCGCGCGCGTCGGCCAAGTTGACGCAACTCGCAGGCAACTACCAGGCGGAAATCTGGATGAGCCGTAACGGCCGCCGTATCAATGCCAAGAGCATCATGGGCGTGATGATGCTGGCCGCGGGCATCGGCAGCACGGTGCTGATCGAAACAGAAGGCGCTGACGAAAAAGAAGCGATGGACGCATTGCTGAAACTGATTGCCGATAAATTCGGCGAGGGTCAGTGAGCGCCTCCACGTTGCGATATGCGCAAACGCCGCGGCTGTCCGCGGCGTTTTTTTTAGCGCGTGACAATGGGCGGGCGAAAGCGCGTGAGGGCGCGCACATCGACCTTTGCATACGGTTCACGTTGCCGGAACGCGAGTCAGATGAAGGCTCGTTGGCAGCTCGCTTACGGTAATTCGTGCTGCGCTGCACACAGGCCCGACATACCGGCGAAGGGCGCGGAATTTATAATGGCGCAGAGTGTCTGAGAGCATTGCAGCGGTTTGCCGCGGCATCACACAACTAGAGGAGGTGCGCGTGTCCTTCACGCTGCATGGAATTCCCGTGTCACGCGGTATCGCCATCGGGCGGGCTTATCTGATCGCCCCGGCTGCACTCGACGTAGACCACTATCTGATCGAGCCCGCCCAGATCGAAGGCGAGGTCGAGCGCTTTCGCGCGGCCCAGCAACACGTGCATCACGAGCTCGACGCGTTGCGCGCCGATCTCGCCGTCGACGCACCCAGCGAGATGGGCGCGTTTATCAACGTTCATTCAATGATCCTGAACGATGCGATGCTCGTGCAGGAAACCATCGACCTGATCCGCACGCGCCGCTACAACGTGGAATGGGCACTGACCGAACAACTCGAGCGCCTGTCGCGCCATTTCGACGATATCGAAGACGAGTACCTGCGCGAGCGCAAAGCCGACATCGAACAGGTGGTGGAGCGCGTGCTGAAGGCGCTCGCGGGCGCGTCGGTGGCGCTCGTGGACGGCGTGCACGGCGCCTGCGACGAGATGATCGTGGTCGCGCACGACATCGCGCCGGCCGACATGATGCAGTTCAAAACGCAAACGTTTCAGGGTTTCGTCACGGATCTGGGCGGCCGCACGTCGCATACGGCGATCGTCGCGCGCAGTCTCGGTATTCCGGCCGCGGTCGGCGTGCAGCACGCGAGCGCGTTGATTCGCCAGGACGACCTGATCATTGTCGACGGTGATCACGGCATTGTGATCGTCGATCCCGCGCCGATCGTGCTGGAGGAGTATTCGTATCGGCAAAGCGAAAAGGCGCTCGAGCAGCGCAAGCTGCAACGGCTGAAGTTTTCGCCCACTCAAACGCTGTGCGGCACGCGTATCGAGTTGTGCGCGAATATCGAGTTGCCGGAAGACGCGAGCGCCGCGCTCGACGCGGGAGCCATGGGCGTGGGTCTGTTCCGCTCCGAGTTTCTGTTCATGAATCACAAGGACCGGTTGCCGGAAGAGGAGGAGCAATTCGCCGCGTACCGTCGCGCGGTCGAATTGATGAACGGCCTGCCGGTCACGATTCGCACGATCGACGTGGGCGCCGACAAGCCGCTCGATTCGATGGGCGGGGGCGATGGTTATGAAACCGCCGCGAACCCGGCCTTGGGTCTGAGAGCGATTCGCTGGAGCCTTTCCGAGCCGCAGATGTTTCTCACGCAGTTGCGCGCGATACTGCGCGCGTCTGCGTTCGGTACGGTGAAAATTCTGATTCCGATGCTCGCGCATGCGCAGGAGATCGATCAGACGCTCGACCTGATTCGCGAAGCCAAACGTCAGCTCGACGACGCCGGCATCGCCTACGATCCGAACGTGCAGGTCGGCGCGATGATCGAGATTCCGGCCGCCGCCATCGCCTTGCCGCTGTTTCTCAAGCGGCTCGATTTCCTGTCGATCGGCACGAACGACCTGATCCAGTACACGCTGGCGATCGATCGCGCGGACAACTCCGTCGCGCATCTGTACGACCCGCTGCATCCGGCGGTGCTGCACCTGATCGCGTTCACGCTGCGCGAGGCGAAGCGCGCGGGCGTGCCCGTCTCGGTGTGCGGTGAGATGGCCGGCGACCCGGCGTTGACGCGTCTCTTGCTCGGCATGGGTCTCACCGAGTTTTCGATGCATCCGAGCCAACTGCTGGTGGTCAAGCAGGAAGTGCTGCGCGCGCATTTGAAGACGCTCGAAAAGCCGGTGGCCGATGTGCTGGCTTCGTTCGAACCCGAAGAAGTGCAGGCTGCGTTAAAGCGCGTGTCGCTGGCCTGAGTTCACGTCTTTGAATAAGAAACGCCGCCTCACGGGCGGCGTTTTTTTAGCCTTACGGCAGCAGATCAAGCCGGGTGCGTCTGCCCACATACCGGGCAATCCGGCTGCCGCGCAATACGCATCGTGTTCCACTCCATGCGCAGCGAATCGAGCATCATCAGGCGGCCGAGCAACGGCGTGCCGATTCCGCCGATCACCTTGAGCGCCTCGGCGGCCTGCATCGAACCGACGATACCGACTGTCGGCGCGAACACACCCATGGTCGAACACGCGACTTCCTCGAACGGCTGGTCTTCGGGAAACACACACGCATAGCAGGGCGACGCTTCGTCGCGGAAGTCGAAGGTGCTGATCTGGCCGTCGAATCGCAACGCCGCGCCCGACACGAGCGGCACGCCGTGCTTCACGCACGCGCGGTTGATCGCGTGGCGCGTCGCGAAGTTATCCGTGCAGTCGAGCACGACCGTGGCATGCGGCACTTGTGCGTCGAGCCACGCGTCGTCCACGCGCTCGGCCACCGCATTCACCACCACCTCGGGATTGATCCGCGCGATTGCCTCGCGCCCGGACTCGACCTTCTTGCGCCCGATAGATGCGGTCACATGCAGGATCTGGCGCTGCAGATTGGTCAGGTCGACCGTATCGGCATCGACCAGCGTCAAACGGCCGACACCCGCGGCAGCGAGATACATCGCGGCCGGCGAACCCAGGCCACCCGCGCCGACGATGATCGCGTGAGCGTCGATAAAGCGCTGCTGAGCCTCGATGCCGATTTCGTCGACGAGGATGTGGCGGGAATAGCGAAGCAGTTGATCGTCGTTCATGGCGGGGCGCGTGAGTGTGTCGCGCGTTGAGATGCAGGACCGAAGGGTCTGCCGTGCGCGGTTTCTTTATTTTAATCGCGCGGGGAGCGGGTGTTCTGGCTGATGCCCGGTATGACAGCGTGTCTTCGCAGCAGCTTGCGCTGCGAAGACACGCTTTGATGCTTACTTGCTTTGCGTAGCGGGCGTCGAGGCCGGCGCCGGGCCCGATGCGCCCGGCACCGGTTGCGTCGGCTTGACCGCGACCGGCGCGGACGCCGACGCGGCCGGCTTGTTCTGCGCGAGACGACGCTCGGTCAGCGACTTCGATTCCTGCACCGGCTTGCCTTCCAGCTTGTTCAGCGCCTGTTGCAGCATGAAGTCGTCAGTCGAACCGAATTCCACCGGTTTGCGCTCACGATCCTTCTGACGCTGTTCCGGCGTCTTCTTGTCGTTCTGCTCTTCAAGCAGGCGCAACTGGTCCATACGTTCCTGCTCGCGCTGTTCCGCTTCCTTCTTCTCGTTCGGATCCTGCGTGTTCGCAAGGTGATTCGAGTAGTCGACTTCGCGGGTCACGAGTGCGTCGTCCGGATCGCCTTCCGCGTATTGATCGACCGCGATATCAGGACGGATGCCCTTGTTCTGGATCGAACGGCCGCTCGGCGTGTAGTAGTACGCCGTGGTCAGACGCAGTGCCGTGTCCGCCGTCATGGGTCGCACGGTCTGCACCGAACCCTTGCCGAAGGTGGTCTTGCCGACGATCAACGCACGATGCTGATCCTGCAGCGCGCCCGCGACGATTTCCGACGCCGACGCGGAGTACGCGTTGGTCAGCACGATCATCGGCACGGTCTTGAAGATCGGCGCTTCGTCCTTCAGCGGATCGCTGTCGAAGGACTGCAGGCGGTAGTTGTCGTAGGTGTCGCGATAGACCTGCTTCGAATCCGGAATCTGGCCATTGGTGGACACCACAACCGAATTCGGCGGCAGGAATGCGCCAGCCACGCCGACCGCGCTTTGCAGCAGGCCGCCGCCGTTGTTGCGCAGGTCGAGCACGAGACCCTTCAGATTCGGCTGCTGACGCGCGATATCTTGCAGCTTCGCGGCGAGGTCAGGCGTGGTGCGTTCCTGGAAGCTCGTGATCCGCACATAGGCGTAGCCTGGCGCGAGGATCTTCATCTTGACCGACTGGACCTTGATGACCGCGCGCGTGACGGTGAGCGGGAAGGTGCGGTCGTCGGTCTTGCGGAAGATCGTGAGCGTGACCTTGGTGCCCGGCTCGCCGCGCATCTGCTTGACCGCCTGGTCGAGCGTCATGCCGCGCACGGGCTTGTCGTTGATACGCGTGATCAGGTCGCCCGGACGGATGCCGGCGCGGAACGCGGGCGTGTCTTCGATCGGCGAGATCACTTTGATCAGGCCGTCTTCCGACGAAATTTCGATACCGAGTCCGGCGAAGCGACCCTTGGTCTGCTCCTGCAGTTCCTCGTAATCGGTCTTGTCGAGATACGACGAGTGCGGGTCGAGGCTCGACACCATGCCTTTGATGGCGGCGGTGAGAAGCTTTTTATCGTCGACGGGTTCGACGTACTCGTGCTTGATTTGCCCGAACACTTCGGCAAAGAGCCTGAGCTGGTCCAGCGGCAGCGGGGCGACAGCGTTGGACGCTGCGCTGGCCGGTTGCTGCGCCGAAGCGGAAAGTTGCAGGGTGGCAAATACACCGGTAGCAAGGCCCGCGGCAATCAGGCCGATATTTTTCAGGTTCTTTCGCATAGAGTCTGTTGCGGTCGGAAGCGCGTGGCAGCGTCGATAGAGATGGGGACGGACAAGTATAACTGCACACCCGCCCAGTCAGGGCGTAGCGCAGGCAATCGTGATTCGACAGCGCGAGCCGGGCCTGGTTCGTGAGATGCGGCCCGCGACGCCGAAGTAATGTGCGGTAACGGATTGATGGCGCGAGAATGGCGCGCTTGACAGACGTGACAGGCGCGAGCCGCGCCGACCGGTATGTCTTGCCGGTCGGCGCGGCCATTAGCCGCCATGTGTCACCAATCTGCGCCAGTAGCCGCCGTTGCGCTGTATTGACGGCGGCAGCTTGGCGGCGAGATTGCGGAATCAGCCGGCTTTGCCTTGCTTGGCGACTGCGGCTTGCGCCTTGGCGATTGCGTCCTGATCGCCCAGATAGTAGTGCTTGAGCGGCTTGAGATTTTCGTCGAGCTCATAGACGAGCGGCACGCCGTTCGGAATATTCAGACCGACGATGTCGTTGTCCGAAATATTGTCGAGGTACTTCACCAGCGCGCGGATCGAATTGCCGTGGGCGGCGATCACGACCTTGCGGCCCGACTTGATCGCCGGCGCAATCGACTCGTTCCACAGGGGCAGAACGCGCGCCACCGTGTCTTTCAGGCATTCGGTGAGCGGCAGTTGCTCGCGCGGCACCTTGGCATAGCGCGGATCGCTATAGGGCGCGCGTTCGTCCGTCGGCTCGAGTGCGGGCGGCGGCGTGTCGTAGCTGCGGCGCCAGACCAGCACCTGCTCGTCGCCGAATTTGGCGGCCGTTTCCGCCTTGTTCAGACCCGACAGCGCGCCGTAGTGGCGCTCGTTCAGACGCCACGAATGCACCACCGGCAGGTACATGAGATCCATTTTGTCCTGCACGTGCCACAGGGTGCGGATCGCGCGCTTGAGCACCGACGTGTAGGCGATGTCGAACGTGTAGCCCGAATCCTTCAGCAGCACGCCGGCTTGCTGCGCTTCACTGTTGCCTTGCTCGGTGAGGTCGACGTCGACCCAGCCCGTGAAGCGGTTTTCCTTGTTCCACGTCGATTCGCCGTGGCGGATGAGAACGAGTTTGTACATGAGATTGCCGGTCGGTAGTGAGGAAGCGGTAAAGCGTTGCGGGGGTCCTCTGGAGGAGCGCCGCCATCGCGTCAGACGGTTATTTTATAATGGCTGGATTGTCCTTTTCGATTTCTCTCTTTTTCGGCGGATTTTCCGTGAAGTTTTTCACTGATTACACAAACCTTGTACTGATCGCGATCGTCCTCATCTCCGGTGGGTTGCTGCTGTGGCCGACGATCAGCCGGCGCGGCCGCGGTGGCCTGTCGGCCGCTGAAGCCACGCAACTGATCAACCGGCGCAATGCGGCGGTCATCGACCTTCGTCCGTCCGCCGACTACGCCAAGGGGCATTTGCCCGCGGCCCGGCACCTTGAATTTGCGGAGTTGCAGGCGAAAGTTGCGCAACTCGTGAAGAATAAGAGCAACCCGGTGCTGCTGGTTTGCCAGACCGGCCAGCAGTCGAACAAGGCAGCGCGTATCGTGCAGGATGCAGGGTATGCGGAAGTCCATGTTCTCGAAGGCGGTGTCGACGCCTGGCAGAAAGCCGGCATGCCGGTTGTGAAACAAGGAGCAGCCAAGTGAACAAAGTGATCATGTACAGCACCCAGGTGTGCCCGTATTGCCAGATGGCCGAACGTCTTTTAAAGTCGCGCGGCGTCGAGCACGTTGAAAAGGTACTGATCGACAAAGACCCGGCCCGTCGTGAGGAAATGATGACCCGGACCGGTCGCCGCACGGTGCCGCAAGTGTTCATCGGCGAGACGCATGTGGGCGGGTACGATGACCTCTCCGCGCTCGATCGCGCGGGCGGGTTGATGCCGCTGCTCGAAGCAACCGCCTGAATTCGCGCGCCCGCGGGTGCGCGATAAGGGCGGCTGAACACCAAGCCGGCGCGGTCTCGCCTCATCAGGGCGGGCGGCGCGCCGCAACGATCTGGCGGCCCATGCAACCATGGGCCGCCGCCATGCATACCTATCAGGGAATCACTTCATCATGTCCGACGAGAATAACCAGCCGTTCTTCAACATCCAGCGTATCTACCTGAAGGACATGTCGCTCGAGCAGCCGAATTCGCCGGGCATCTTCCTCGAGCAGGAAATGCCGTCGGTCGAAGTCGAAGTCGACGTGAAGGCCGAGCGCCTCGCCGACACCGTGTTCGAAATCCTCGTTACGGGTACGGTCACGGCCAAGGTGTCGGACAAGGTTGCGTTCCTGATCGAAGCCAAGCAAGCCGGCATTTTCGACATCCGCAATATTCCGGCTGAGCAGATCGACCCGCTGGTTGGCATTGCTTGCCCGACCATTCTGTTCCCGTACCTGCGCTCGAACATCGCCGACGCGATCACCCGCGCCGGTTTCCCGCCGATCCATCTCGCCGAAATCAACTTCCAGGCACTGTACGAGCAACGCCTCGCGCAGATGGGCGGCCAGGACGGCGCGGCGCAAAACGGCGTCACGCACTAACGTGTCGCCAGCAGTGCCGGCTATGAAGGTTGCTGTCCTTGGCGCCGGCGCATGGGGCACCGCCCTTGCCGGCCATCTGGCCGTACGGCACGACACGGTATTGTGGGCGCGTGAGCCCGCGCTCATCGCCGATCTCCGCGCTTCGCACGAAAACGCCCGCTATCTGGCGGGCGTTGCTTTGCCGCCCGCGCTGCGCTACGAGGCGGATCTCAACGCAGCGCTCGAGCACGCGCTCGCCGGCGACGCGTTATGCGTCGTGGCAACGCCCGTGGCCGGACTGCGTAGTCTCTTTCGGGCCATGCGCGATGCGGGCAAAGTGCCGGCGCATGTGGTGTGGCTGTGCAAAGGCTTCGAGGCCGATTCGCAGTTGATGCCGCATCAGGTGGTCGCGGCCGAGCTGCCGGAACATGGCAGCAACGGTGTGCTGTCCGGTCCGAGCTTCGCGCGCGAAGTCGCGCAGGGCTTGCCGGTCGCGTTGACCATCGCGAGTGCTTCGGCGGCGTGCCGGGAGCGCACGGTCGCTGCGTTCCATCACGGCGCCATGCGCATCTATACCGGCGACGACGTCGTCGGCGTGGAAGTGGGCGGTGCGGTGAAAAACGTGCTTGCCATTGCAACGGGCATTGCCGATGGCCTCGGGCTCGGTCTGAACGCGCGCGCGGCATTGATCACGCGCGGCCTCGCTGAAATGTCGCGCCTCGGCGTGACGCTCGGCGGGCGCGCGGAAACGTTCACCGGCTTGACCGGTCTGGGCGATCTGATCCTGACCGCAACCGGCGATCTGTCGCGCAATCGTACGGTCGGCCTGCAACTCGCCGCGGGCCGCACGCTCGACGATATTCTCGGCGGCCTCGGTCATGTGGCCGAGGGCGTGCGTTGTGCGCAAGCGGTCCTCGCGATCGCCCGTGCTCATGCAATCGACATGCCGATCACGCAGGCGGTCTGTGCCGTGCTGTTCGACGGCGTGGCTCCTCGCGACGCCGTCAGCGCCCTGCTGCGGCGCGACTCCAAAGCTGAATAAGCCTTGTCTTTCAGCCGTTTAGCGCGCCAAAGCGCTGAACGGCTGCCCGCTGTCGCTGTCCACGTTTTTATCGACGCTTCGCACCAGCGAGGTTCCCATGCTCCGTCTCAATCGTTGCACGCTGGACGAGCGGATGGTGTTCGCCTGTTTCAGCGACACCATGTTCGCGCGCTACGAGGCGGAATTGCAGCGCCGTCAGGCCCCGCCTTCGAAGCCCGTCTGACGCCAGGCCTCGAACACCACGACCGCAACGGTATTCGACAGGTTCAGGCTGCGGTTGCCCGGCCGCATGGGTAGGCGTACGCGCTGCTCGTTAGCGAACTGGTCGAGCACGGAGTCGGGCAGGCCGCGCGTTTCGGCGCCGAACACGAACCAGTCGCCCGACTGAAACGCGTGCTCGTGAAAGCGGCCCGAACCGCGCGTGGTGAAGGCGAACATGCGCGCCGGATCTGGCAATTCCTTGGCGATAAACGCTGCCCAGTCGGCATGCACGTTCATTTGCGCGTACTCGTGATAGTCGAGACCGGCGCGGCGCAGCTTGGCATCGTCGAGCGGGAAGCCGAGCGGTTCGATCAGATGGAGGCGCGCGCCGGTGTTGGCGCACAGACGGATCACGTTGCCGGTGTTCGGCGGGATTTCCGGTTCTACGAGAACGACATTGAACATGGTGAGCTCAGGTTGAGACTAGTTTTTCGGCGTGCGCAGCGCGACGAAGTTGGTGATGCGCCTTGCTCCGGCGGCCTTGAGCGTGCGAGCCAGCGCTTCGAGTGTCGCGCCGGTGGTCATCACGTCGTCGACAATGCCGACGTGCAGACCTTGCACGGATCCGGCGACCTTGAAGGCGCGGCCTACGTTCAGACGGCGGGCGGAGAGATCGAGCCGCGACTGCGGTGCGGTGTGAATCATTCGATGCAGCAGGGTTGCGTCGCTGCGTACATTGAGCGTGCGAGCCAGTGGCCTCGCGATCTGCCAGGCCTGGTTGTAGCCGCGCTCAATGAGACGTTTTTTGGCAAGCGGCACGGGTGCGATCACATCGGGCCATTCAGCCAGCTCTTGGCAGGAATCCTGGGCGAGGCGCGCGAGGCGTTGCCCGAACTCGCGCGCCAGCATCAGCCGGGCGCGGAATTTCAGGCCGACGGCCAGCGTGTCGAGCGGTGCCCGGTAGTCCGCAAGGGCGAACGTGGCGTCGAACGGTGGCGGCTCGCCAATGCAATCCGCACACCGGTATTGCGCGTGGATCGGCGATCGCGTGGTGGATAACGGTACCGCGCAGACAGTGCATCGCAACCGGCCTTCATTCCAGTAGGCCTCGTCGCAACCGGCACAAAGCGTCGCGTGCGACAAATTGCCGCACAACGCGCACAGGTTCGGCAACGCAGCCTGCGCCACCCGCGGCCATGCGGAATTTGCAGCACGCGCGAAACGCGCGAAGCGGGCGCCGGAAGATGACGAAATGGGTCGGAGTGGCATGGCTGGACCGCCCGCGAAGGCCTTTCACACTGAATGGAGGGGAGCGAGCGAGTATACTTCGGGCTCTACGCCAGTACGACACTCATGTCCTCAACTTCCGCTCAATCAGGCCGTCCGGCCTATGATTCCCAGCGCCTCCAGCGGATCTTCGACCGCCGCGCGGCGACCTTTGGCGACGTCGCGTTCCTGCCGCGCGAAATCGCGCAGCGCATGCGCGAGCGTCTCGACTACATCAAGGTCACGCCGGCGAGCGTGCTCGACGCCGGTTGCGGGATGGGCGAAGACATCCCAGCTTTGCGCGAGCGCTTTCCCGAGGCGCCGGTGTTCGGCTCCGACCTGTCGCACGGCATGCTCACGCGCGCGCTGCAGCACGATTCGGGTGACACGAGCTGGCGGCGCTTTCTGCCGGCCACGCTCGGCAAAGCGCTCGGCGCCCGCGGGCCGCGCTTCGCGCAAGCCGACTTTTCGGCGCTGCCGTTCGCGGCCGGCGCCTTCGAATTCATCTGGTCCAATCTTGCGCTGCATTGGCACTCGCGGCCCGATCTCGTGTTTCCCGAGTGGCAGCGTGTGCTGAAGGTCAACGGCCTCTTGATGTTCAGCACGCTCGGCCCCGACTCGCTCAAGGAGTTGCGCGGCGCCTACGCCGAAGTCGAAGCCGCGCACGGCGTTGCCTCGCGCAAGCATGTGATCGATTTCGTCGACATGCACGACCTGGGCGACATGCTGGTGGAAAGCGGTTTCGAGATTCCGGTGATGGACCAGGAAGTGCTGACCATTACCTATAAGTCGCCCGAGTCGCTGCTCGCCGACGTGCGCCGCTGGGGCGCCTATCCGTTCGAGCGCGAGGCCTCGTCGGGCGCCGTCGCGCGCAGGCTGCACAAGGCTTTGCTGGCAGCGCTCGAAGCCCGTCGGCGCGCCGACGGCACGATCGCGCTGACCTTCGAGGTGATCTACGGGCACGCATGGAAAGCCGTGCCGCGCACGACTGCCGAAGGTCATGGGATCGTGCGGATCGAGGACATCGGGCGAGGTTCGGCGAGGAATCGTTGAGGAATCAGTGAGGCGGTAAAGAGGACATCTGTTATGTCTGAAATTACCGCTTCAAAAGACGCGCAAAAGCTGCGTCAAAACGGCGCGGAGGCTTGTCACGCCTGGGTTGTGGGCCAATTGACGCTTGCTTGTGGATGCTATGGATCGCGCCTATAATGCGTCAGTTTGTCGCCCGGAGTTCCCACATTTGGGGCGGCAGCCCCGAGGCATAGGGCAGCAAGATAAGATGACGCGGCGGTGATCGGGTGACCGGATTAGCGGTCGCAAGAAATGGCCGCAGGCGGCGATTGGAGACAATCGGCGGGAGGCAGCGATGGAAGCATCAGATCTGCTGGCGGATTCAGAACCGGTTCTCAAAGACTGGACGATGAAACGCAACTGTTCGATATCGCCGCGGCAGTTCGTCTGTTTCTACGTGTCGCTTGCGTTGTTCTCGTTGGCAATTGCATTCATGCTGGTTCTGGTCGGCGCCTGGCTGGTGTTGCCGTTCACCGGTGTCGAATTGCTGGCGGTGGGCATCGCGTTTGCCATATATGCGCGTCATGCTGTGGACTACGAGCGCATCCGGCTGTTTCAGAACCGGCTCGTGGTCGAGCAGGTCAGCGCCGAGCAGCTCACGCAGTTCGAGTTCAATCCGCGCTGGGTGCGGATCGAGGCAGGCGCAACGCCACGTGACCGGATCAAACTGGTCTCACGCGGCCAGACGATCATGATCGGGCAACATCTCGCGCAGTATCGGCGCGCGCAGTTCGCAGGCGAATTGCGTATGTGGCTCACGCGTTGTTAGACGTGTTGAGAAGCGCGGCGTTCACGGGGAGCGCGAGGTTACCTGCCAGCGGGGTCGAGGGTTTGAATGGAAATTTTGGGTAAGGAAGCTATGAAAACAATCAAGCGAGCCCTCATGGGCGTGCTGGCGATGAGCGGACTGCTTTTCGCCGGTGCCGCCCTGGCAGTGGGCGATGTTCCGGGCGGCCCTGCCGTCAACGAGATCAATCTCCAGCCGCCTGCGACGAAAATCGCTGAGGAGCTTTTCAGCCTCCACATGTTCATGCTGGTGCTTTGCACGGTGATTTTCGTCGGCGTGTTCGCCGTGATGTTCTATTCGATCTTCGCCCACCGCAAATCGAAAGGCCACAAGGCATCGAATTTCCACGAAAGCACCACCGTCGAAATCATCTGGACGATCGTGCCGTTCATCATCGTCGTGTTGATGGCGCTGCCCGCCACCAAGACCGTCGTGGCGATGAAAGACACCACCAACGCCGACGTCACCATCAAGGTCACGGGCTATCAGTGGAAGTGGGGCTACGACTACGTGAAGGGCCCGGGCGAGGGCATCAACTTCCTGTCCACGCTGACCACGCCGCGTGCGGAAACCGATGGTCGCCAGCCGATTTCCACCACGTACCTGCAGGAAGTCGACAATCCGCTGGTCGTGCCGGTCGACAAGAAAATCCGCATCATCACCACCGCGAACGACGTGGTCCACTCCTGGTACGTGCCGGCCTTCGGCGTGAAGCAGGACGCGATTCCGGGTTTCGTGCGCGATACGTGGTTCAAGGCTGACAAGATCGGCACGTTCCGGGGCTTCTGTACCGAGTTGTGCGGCAAGGAACACGCGTTCATGCCGGTGGTGGTTGAAGTGCTGTCCGCCGACGACTACGCGAAGTGGGTCGACACCCAGAAGAAGAAAATGGCCGCAGGCCAGGACGATCCGAACAAGACCTACACGATGGCCGAGCTGATGGAACGCGGCGGCAAGGTGTACGCGGCGAACTGCGCGGTCTGCCACCAGCCGACCGGCAAGGGCGTGGGCGCATTCCCGGCGCTCGACGGCAGCAAGATCGCCAACGGCGCGATTGCCGAGCACGTCAGTCTGGTGCTGAAGGGCAAGAACGCGATGCCTTCGTGGGCGCCTACGTTGAACGACGTCGAAATCGCATCGGTCGTCACGTACGAACGTAATTCGTGGGGCAACCACACGGGCGACATTCTCCAGCCGAAGCAGGTTGCGGACGCGCGCAACGGCAAGCTGCCGGAAGGTGGCAACCATCTGGCCGACGCAGGCGCGGCAGCGATCGGCGCTGAGGCGGCTTCGGGCGCCTCGGGTGCGGCAGCGGACAGCGCGGCATCGCCGGCAACACTTCCGGCCAGCATCTACTTCGACACCGGCAAGAGCACGCTGCCGGCCGACGCGAAAGCGGCGGTCGACGCGGCTGCGGCCTATGCGAAAGCACATCCGGACGCGAAATTCACGCTGTCGGGCTTCACCGACGCCACCGGCTCCGCCGACCTCAACGCGAAACTCGCGAAGAGCCGTGCCGAAGCCGTGCGCGACGCTTTGAAAGCAGCCGGCATTGCCGAAGACCATATTATTTTGAAGAAGCCGGAAACGATCACGGGCGGCAGCGACGCGAAAGAAGCCCGGCGTGTTCAGATCAGCCCGGCTGCCTGACGTGTTCATGGTCAGCACCGCAGTATTCGCTTTAGGAGATTGTCATGTCTAGCATCGGACACGATGTAGTCGCGGGCCACGAGCACGTGCACGGCGACCATGCCCACGAAACGCCGCATGGTTGGCGCCGTTGGCTGTTCGCAACCAATCACAAGGATATCGGTACGCTGTACCTGATCTTCTCATTCACCATGTTCCTCTCCGGGGGCGTGATGGCGCTGATGATCCGTGCCGAACTGTTCGAGCCGGGTCTGCAGATCATGCGTCCCGAGTTCTTCAACCAGTTGACCACCATGCACGGCCTGATCATGGTGTTCGGCGCGATCATGCCGGCTTTCGTCGGCTTCGCGAACTGGATGGTGCCGCTGCAGATCGGTGCATCGGACATGGCTTTCGCCCGCATGAACAACTTCAGCTTCTGGCTCCTGCCGGTGGCGGCTGTTCTGCTGGTCGGTTCGTTCTTCTCGCCGGGCGGCGCGACCGCCGCAGGCTGGACGCTGTACGCGCCGCTGTCCACGCAGATGGGCCCGGGCATGGACTTCGCGATTTTCGCGGTCCACTTGATGGGTGCTTCGTCGATCATGGGCGGGATCAACATCGTCGTGACGATCCTGAACATGCGCGCGCCCGGCCTCACGCTGATGAAGATGCCGATGTTCGTCTGGACGTGGCTGATCACCGCGTACCTGCTGATCGCCGTGATGCCGGTTCTGGCAGGCGCGATCACCATGGTGCTGTTCGATCGCCACTTCGGCACGTCGTTCTTCAACGCGGCAGGCGGCGGCGACCCGGTCATGTACCAGCATATCTTCTGGTTCTTCGGGCACCCCGAGGTGTACATCATGATCTTGCCGGCGTTCGGGATCGTCTCGCAGGTGATTCCGGCGTTCTCGCGCAAGCCGCTGTTCGGCTACAGCTCGATGGTGTACGCAACCTCGTCGATCGCGATTCTGTCGTTCATGGTGTGGGCGCACCACATGTTCGCAACCGGCATGCCGGTGACGGGCCAGTTGTTCTTCATGTACGCCACCATGCTGATCGCCGTGCCGACGGGTGTGAAGGTGTTCAACTGGGTCGCGACGATGTGGCGCGGTTCGCTGAGCTTCGAAACGCCTATGCTGTTCGCAGTCGGCTTCCTGCTGGTGTTCACGTTCGGCGGCCTGTCGGGTCTGATGCTGGCCATGGCGCCGCTCGACATCCAGTATCACGGTACTTATTTCGTGGTGGCGCACTTCCACTACGTGCTGGTGGCGGGCTCGCTTTTCGCGCTGTTCTCCGGCTGGTACTACTGGGCGCCGAAGTGGACCGGCTGGATGTACAACGAAACGCGCGGCAAGATTCACTTCTGGGCGTCGATGTTCTTCTTCAACCTCGCGTTCCTGCCAATGCACTTCGTCGGCCTCGCAGGTATGCCGCGTCGTTATGCTGACTACCCGGCGCAGTTCACCGACTGGAACCAGGTCATCTCGATCGGCGCGTTCGGCTTCGGTCTGGCGCAGGTCTACTTCCTGTTCGCGGTTGCACTGCCGGCCTACCGTGGCGGCGGCGAACTCGAAAAAGCTGGCGACAAGCCGTGGGACGGCGCAACGGGTCTCGAGTGGACCGTGCCGAGCCCGGCTCCGTTCCACACGTTCGAAAACCCGCCGACCGTCGAGTAATCGATAAGTTGGTGAGATTGCCGGCTCGGGCAGCGCAGCAGTTGGTTACCTGAGCCGGCGATCACGAAGGTAGTGGCGGCGTCCGTAGTCACGAAAAGTATTCAGAAAGTCGAGCATGACGCGCAATCCTCAAGAAAGACGTACGCCCGAGCAGATTCGCGCGGGTAACCGGCGGATCGGTTTCGTGATGTTGTTGATCGCCGCGGTCTTTTTCGCGAGCGTCATCATTCATCAGAAGTGGTTCTCCTGACAAAGCGGTTCGAGTCAGTTTGCAGGTTTGTTGAGGATTGAGATGTCGACGCAACCGCCGGCTCAGGCCGACCGCTCTTTTAACCGTTCGATGCTGATCAAGCTGTTCATCGTCGCCTTGATGATGTTCGGTTTCGGCTTCGCGCTGGTGCCGATGTACCGTGCGATCTGCCAGATCACCGGCATCAACAACCTCGTGCAGCGCGATGCCACGGCGCGCGAGGCGAAGAATACGCAGGTCGACATGAGCCGCACGATTTCGATCGAATTCGATGCGAACGCGCGCGGCCCGCTGGGATTCAAGCCGGAGCAGCGTAGTCTCGACGTGCACCCTGGCGAAGTGACAACGGTGATGTACGAGGTGAGCAACGAACAGGCGCGCACGATTCAGGCGCAAGCCATTCCGAGCTACGCGCCGAAGCAGGCCACCGAGTACTTCAAGAAGATCGAGTGTTTTTGCTTCACGCAGCAAACCTTGACGGCTAATCAGACGAAGCGGATGCCGGTGGTGTTCGTGGTCGATCCGAAGTTGCCGAAGGACGTCAAGACGATCACGTTGTCGTACACGTTTTTTGAATTGAATACGCCGGCGGCGGCAAAGGCCGGAAACGCAGCACCCA
The DNA here is from genome assembly GCF_046028015.1 of Paraburkholderia sp. RL17-383-BIF-A. Taxonomy (NCBI): domain Bacteria; kingdom Pseudomonadati; phylum Pseudomonadota; class Betaproteobacteria; order Burkholderiales; family Burkholderiaceae; genus Paraburkholderia; species Paraburkholderia sp. RL17-383-BIF-A. The sequence continues at coordinate 343,974 of NZ_JARESR010000003.1, forward strand.
CGGCCAATACGGCGGCCACCACCGGCAATCCCGCCTGACGGCTCGTGCCGCAGACGAAGGAAGACGAAACAAGATGAGCGATAACGGCGGCAGCCCGCGCAAGAGCAGCTTTGGTCAGTCGATGCGTGCGGTCTTCTGGTCGTTTTTCGGTGTGCGCAAGCGCCGCGATCTGGAGGCGGACGCCACGCAGCTGAACCCGCTGCACGTGATCGCGGCAGCATTGATCTGCGCGGCCATTTTTATCGTGGCGTTGATTCTGATCGTGCGTGCCGTGGTAGGTTGACGCAGCGGGCGCACACGTAGCACCGGGCGAAGCAGCGCCCAACAATTAGAGCGAAGCGGTGCGGTATCGACGCGCCGCCGAAGATACAGCCGGAGATTCCGGAACAACTGGACTGAAGTGGAGAATCAAGAATGAGCGGTCAAAACGAGAGCCCGTACTATTTCGTACCGCATCCGTCGCGGCATCCGATCAGCGCCGCCGCCGGGTTGCTGGTCATGCTCGGATCGCTTGCGGCCTGGATCAACGAACATGACTGGGCGCCGATCGGCGTCGTCGCCGGTTTGTTGTGGCTGCTCTTTACGCTGTGGCACTGGTTCGGCGACGCAATCGCCGAGTCGGAAGGCGGCATGTATGGCAAGAATGTCGACAAGTCTTACCGCTGGAGCATGAGCTGGTTCATCTTCTCCGAAGTCATGTTCTTCGGCGCGTTCTTCGGCGCATTGTTCTACGCGCGCGAAATCGCGTTGCATCAATTGGGCAGCCTCGATTACAAGTTGATCTGGCCGGACTTCTCGGCCGTGTGGCCGAACAACGGTCCGGCAGCGCTGGTCTCGACCTTCAAGTCGATGCAACCGTGGCCTGTGCCGACCATCAACACGGCGCTGCTGCTTTCCTCGGGCGCGACGCTGACCGTCTCGCACCACGCGCTGCGTGAAAATCATCGCAAGAAGGCGATTGTCTGGCTGGCTGCAACGCTCGTGCTCGGCGTCTGCTTCCTGTTCCTGCAAGGCTTCGAATATTTCCACGCGTACAACGAACTGAACCTGACGCTGTCGTCGGGCGTGTATGGTTCGACGTTCTTCCTGTTGACGGGCTTCCACGGCTTCCACGTGTTCCTCGGCGGCACGATGCTGGCAGTCGTGCTGGTGCGTATGATCCGCGGTCACTTCACGGCGGACCATCACTTCGCGTTCGAAGGCGCGGCCTGGTATTGGCACTTTGTGGACGTCGTGTGGCTCGGGCTGTACGTCGTCGTGTACTGGCTGTAACGCAGTCTGGCCTGCGCCGACCGGCAACCCGGAATGTGCAGGCCGTTCGCGCAACGTCCTTCGGGACGCGGCGCACGAGCAGTATGCAAGGCTTATGCAGCGCCGCCCTCGACCCTGTCAGGGCGGCGTTTTGTTTGGCGGCGTGGGGATTTTCCCGCCGGGCTCAGCGCCCGTAAGGAATGCCGGTCGATTGAATCCAACCCATCCAGTGAGCGAACAGGATGAACAGGAATAGCGAGATCGACAGGCCCACCCGCGTGGCGAGCGACCAGACCATCCGCTTGGTTTTGCCCTTGTCATGCATCATGAAGTACAGCGCCGACACCATGCTGGCGATGATCAGGACGAAGGCGATGGGAACGAGAATGTGCATGGAACCAGCTGAAATCAGGAAGCGCAGGGGCAAGACATTTATTATCGCACCGCGCGCCGGCGTTTGCCGCACGTTCCCCATCGCGCCGCGAGTGGTGGTGGAGCGTGCCCGATGAAGATCCGCCTCGTTCCCGCGCTGTTGATTCTGCTAGTGATCGTGGTGACGGTGCGGTTGGGTTTCTGGCAACGTGACCGCGCGCATCAGAAAGAAGCGCTCGAAGCGCACATCACGCAGTTCGAGAACGCGCCCGCCCAACCGGTGAGCGCCGCGCCGGTCGCGTTGAAGGACATCGAGTTTCATCGCGTCAAGGCACGCGGCAGTTTCGTCGCGGATAAAGTCGTCTACCTCGATAATCGTCCGTATAACGACCAGCCGGGCTTTTACGTCGTGATGCCTTTTAAACTGGCCGACGGCGGCTACGTGCTGGTCAATCGCGGCTGGCTGCCGCGCAACATGAACAATCGCGAGACCATCGCGCCGTATACGACGCCGCAAGGCGAAATCGAGATCGAAGGCATTGCGCGGGCCGACGCGTCGCGCGCATACGAGTTGGGGCAGGGTGGTTCGGCCGAACATCAACTGATCCGCCAGAATCTGGATACCGCCGCGTATGCTGCGGAAACCGGTTTGCCGCTGCAGTCGTTCGTGATTCAGCAGTTGAGCGACGACGGCGACAAGCTGGTGCGCGATTGGCCCGCGCCCACCAACGGTGTCGAGCGCAACTATGGCTATATGTTCCAGTGGTGGGGCATGGCGGCCGCGGCGCTCGTCTTCGGCCTTTATGCCGCGCGTCGTGCGGCGAAGAAAGAGCACGCGCCGGGCGTGTAACGCAGCACATGCGGCGTCGTGGCCCGAGCTAGGCCGCGGCGCCGTGCAATCATTGAAAGAGGTCCTGTAGTGTCGACGCAATCTCCCCGTTCGCCGCAAGCCGGCAAACCCGCAGCGCCCAAGCCCATGCCCGGCCAACCCAACGGCAAAGGCTCGTGGGAGCGCGGCCGCTGGATTCTGCTGCTGCTGGCGATCATCTGCGCGGCACCGATCGCCGTGTCGTATTTCACGTACTACGTGATCAAGCCGTCCGGCGGCAGCACGAGCTACGGCACGCTGGTCGAACCGCAACGCCCGATTCCCGATTCGCTCGTGGTGACGGGCGAAGATGGCAAGCCCGTCAAGTTCGCTACGCTGCGCGGCCGCTGGCTGCTGATCTCGGTCGACAACAGCGCGTGCGACAAAGCGTGCGTCACCAAGCTCTACTTCATGCGACAAATCCGCGCAGCTCAGGGCCCGGAACGCGAACGCGTCGTGGAGGTGTGGTTGCGTACCGATGCGGGCAACGTCGCAGACGTGATACAAAAGGCCTACCCCGACACCAACATGATGATCGCCGATCCGGCGCAGGTGTCCGCGTGGCTGCCCACTGAGAACGGCACGCAAATCACCGACCACATTTACATGGTCGATCCGAACGGCAATCTGATGATGCGTTTCCCGAAAGATCCGAACCCCAGCAAGATCAAGGGCGACGTGACCAAGCTGCTCAAATGGTCGAGTATCGGTTGATGCCGCAACATAGGTAAGAGAGATGTTCGTACTGCAACTGGCCCTGATCGGCTTGTGTATCGCGTTGTTGCCGCTGTCCTACGTGTGGGTCAAGGCAGACGACAACAAATTCCGTAAGCTGGTCTGGCTCACCACCTTCCTCACGCTCGACCTGGTGATGTTCGGCGGCTTCACGCGGCTCACCGATTCCGGGCTCGGCTGTCCGGACTGGCCGGGCTGCTACGGCACGTCGTCGCCGTTCATCGCGCATGCGGCGATCACGGCCGCGCATCAGGCTATGCCCACCGGACCGGTCAGCATGACGAAGGCATGGATCGAAATGATCCACCGCTACTTTGCGATGGCGATCGGCGTGCTGATCATCGCGCAGACAGTTATCGCGTGGACGGCGCGCGTCAAACGGCGTGCGCTGCATGTGTCGCCATGGTGGCCGACCTCGCTGTTGCTGCTGATTCTGGTGCAAGGCGCGTTCGGCGCGTGGACGGTGACGATGAAGCTGCAGCCGATCATTGTGACGACGCACTTGCTGCTCGGCCTCGCGCTGCTGGGCACGCTCGGCTGGCTGGCCGCGCGGCAGACGCCGTTGCCCGCGTTCGAACCCGAAGCCGCGCGCTGGCGTGCGGCCGCGCTCGCGGGCCTCGTGCTGCTGATCGCGCAAATCGCGCTGGGCGGCTGGGTCAGCACGAACTACGCGGTGCTCGCCTGCACGGATTTCCCGACCTGCAACGGCCAATGGGTTCCGCCCATGGACTTCGCGCACGGCTTCCACCTGTGGCGTGCGCTCGGCATGACCGGCGACGGCGACATGATCACCCAGGACGCGCTGGTGGCGATTCACTGGACGCATCGCACATTCGCGATCGTCGTGGTTGCTTATCTGGTCTGGCTGGCGTTGAAACTACGCCGCTTCGAGTCGCTGCGGCGGCCGGCGAACGGCGTGCTGCTGGTGGTGCTGATCCAGTTCATCACGGGGCTGTCGAACATCGTTCTGCAATGGCCGTTGCCCATTGCGGTGGCGCATAACGGTGGGGCCGCAATCCTGCTGCTTCTGCTCGTTATGTTAAACTTTCGGATCGCTTATAGCCGTCCCGGCCGCGCCGTGTTTCCTGCGCGCGATGCCGCGCCAGCGTGACTCCACATGGACAGCACAACACTTTCCCAAACGCCCGGTAGCCGGGTCTCCCAGTACATCGCCCTGACGAAGCCGCGCGTCACGCAACTCGCCGTGTTCTGCGCCGTCATCGGCATGTTCCTGTCGACGCCCGGCATGGTGCCCTGGACTCCGCTGATCGGCGGCACCGTCGGCATCTGGTTGCTGGCCGGCGCGGCGTTCGCCATCAATTGCCTCGTCGAACAGAAAATCGACGCGAAAATGCGCCGCACTTCGTGGCGGCCGTCCGCGCGCGGTGAAATCACCACCGCGCAGATTCTGCTGTTTTCGGCCGTGCTCGGCGGCCTCGGCATGTGGACGCTCTATACGTTCGCCAATCCGCTCACCATGTGGCTCACGCTGGCCACGTTTGTCGGCTATGCGGTCATCTATACGCTGCTGCTCAAGCCTGCCACGCCGCAGAACATCGTGATCGGCGGCGCCTCGGGCGCCATGCCGCCTGCGCTAGGCTGGGCCGCGGTCACCGGCCACGTGCCGGGCGATGCCTGGATTCTGGTGCTGATCATCTTCGTGTGGACGCCGCCGCATTTCTGGGCGCTTGCACTGTATCGCCGCAAAGACTACGAAAACGCCGGCCTGCCGATGCTGCCGAACACGCACGGCGAGAAGTACACGCGCCTGCATATTCTGCTGTACACGGTGATTCTGTTCGCGGTCACGTTGATGCCCTTCGTCTCCGGCATGAGCGGTGTGGTGTACCTCGTGGCGGCCGTGCTGCTGGGCGCCGTGTTCCTCGCCTACGCGTGGAAGATCTACCGCGAGTACTCGGACGACCTCGCGCGCAAAACCTTCCGCTATTCGATCGTCTACCTGTCGCTGCTGTTCGCCGCGCTGCTGATCGACCACTATGCGCGCGTCGTGATCGGCGCGTAATACCATGCTCAATAACCGCTTCGCGCGTACGGCGCGTGCCGCTGTGATAGCTTGCGCGCTCGGCGGCGCCTTGCTGGTGGCAGGCTGCGGCAAGCAGCCGCCGGCATTCCAGAATCTCGACATCACCGGCAATACGCAGTTTGGGAGCAACTTCTCGTTGCCCGACACGTCCGGGCATCTGCGCAGCATGGCGGACTATAAGGGCAAGGTGGTGGTGCTGTTCTTCGGCTACACGCATTGTCCGGACGTTTGTCCGACCACGATGGCCGAATTGTCGCAAGCGTTGCAGCAACTCGGCCCGGAAGACGCAAAGCGCGTGCAGGTGCTGTTCGTTACCGTGGACCCCGAGCGCGATACGCCGGCTCTACTCGCGCAATACGTGCCGGCGTTCAACTCGACGTTCGTCGGCTTGCGCCCGGCCGATCAGGCGCAACTCACCAAAATCACGAAAGACTTTCGCGTCTACTACGCGAAGGTGCCGGGCAAGACGCCCGATAGCTACACGATGGATCACACGGCAGCAAGCTATGTGTTCGACACGGACGGCAAGCTGCGCCTATTCGCGCGCGACGGCCAGGGCGCAACGCCGTGGGTGCACGATATCAAGCTGCTGCTCGACTGACGCACCGATCCATGGCGGGCGCACGCCACATCGCGCCCGTTTTCAACGCCCCTCGCTTTACTCCTCTCAGGTCGGAATCGGCAGATTCAACCCCGGCGCAAGCCGCGTCGTCTTGAACTCCGTCACCTCGTAACGCGCCAGCTTCTGCTGCGCGAACGGGTCGCTGGCGAGAATCTCATCCAGCTTATCGCGCTCGATGCGCACCGCCAGAATGATGCCGCCGTCGCGCGGCACTTTCGGTCCGGCGGCGACGAACACACCTGCTTCAAACTGCCGCGCCAGAAATGCGCGATGCGCTTCCAATGCGTCGTCGATACGTTCGAGCGATGCGGTGTAGATGAGGTCGATAACGTACATGGTGTCTTCTCGAGCAAGGGAATGCGCCGCCAGAACGCGACCGCAGCTTCGGATTATCGTTCAGAGCACGATTCGTTGCGCGCGATCAACCTGCGTGCAGACCGCCGGACCCTGCCGGCGCTCTCCTTACAGAGTCTCTCAAGTTGTCGGTAAATCATGCCGTTATCTCGCTAGCAATCGTTTGCGCGCGACGCGAAACCGTGTGCTTGCGACTGCGAACGAAACACGAATAACACGAAGAGAGACCACAACAATGAGCAGGATGAGTTTGAATCGCAAACTATGGCTGTCGCTCGCGCTCGTCTGGCTGGGACTGCTGGGTGTCGGGCTGTGGAGCGCGGTCGAAACGCGCAGCACGATGCTGGCCGAGCGCCAGGCCGGCATGGTGAATCTGGTCGATGCCGCGCAAGGCGTCGTGAACGGCTATTACGCGCTGTCGCAGAGCGGCAAGATGAGTGCGGCCGATGCGCAGCGCGAAGCGCTAGCCCGTCTTGCGACCATGCGCTACGGCGAGTCCGGCTATCTGTTCGTGATGGATTCGAAGCCGGTGGTGCTGATGCATCCCACGCTGCCGCAAATGACCGGCAAGGCGGTCGGCGACTTCAAGGATCCGGACGGCAAGCTCCTGTACGTGGCGATCGTCGACGCGGCCAAGGCAAGTGGCCGCGGCTTCGCGCAGTATCGCGGGCGCCTGCCGCACACCGAAACCGCCGTGCCGAAACTCAGTTATGTGGTGCGCTTCGCGCCTTGGGACTGGAACATCACGAGCGGCGTGTTCATCAAGGACATCGATACGGCGTACTACGAAACGCTGCTCGGCCACCTCGTCGTCGTACTGGTGATCGGCGCGATCATCTCGCTTGCGATGGTGCTGATCATCCGCAACGTGCGCGCGAGTCTCGGCGGCGAGCCGGACCAGGCGGCGCGGCTCGCGGCAAGTATCGCGCAAGGCGATCTGACCCAAGTGGTCGACGTTCGTCCGCACGACAAGACCAGCATGATGGCGGCCATGCATGAAATGCAGAACCGTTTGCAGCGAACCATCGGCGAGATTCGTCGCTCGGCGGAATCTATCGCCTCGGCTACGCAGCAGATCGCCGCGGGCAACGGTGATCTGTCGCAGCGCACTGAGCAGCAGGCCGCGTCGCTGCAGGAAACGGCGGCGAGCATGGAAGAACTCACCGCGACGGTCAAGCAGAACGCCGACAACGCGCGGCAGGCGAGCGGACTCGCGCATAACGCGTCCGAAATCGCAACGCGTGGCAACGTCGTGGTGAGCCGCGTGATCGGCACGATGGGCGAGATCAACGACAGCTCGCGGCAGATTGCGGACATCATCGGCGTGATCGAAGGCATTGCATTCCAGACCAACATTCTGGCGTTGAACGCCGCCGTGGAAGCTGCGCGCGCCGGTGAGCAGGGGCGCGGTTTCGCGGTCGTCGCGGGCGAGGTGCGCAGCCTCGCGCAGCGCTCGGGAACGGCGGCCAAGGAGATCAAGCAGTTGATCAGCGCATCGGTCGAGCGCGTGCATAACGGCTCGACGCTCGTGCAGCAGGCCGGCACGACGATGGGCGAGATTCTGCAAGCCGTGCAACGCGTCACCGACATCATGGGCGAGATCGCGGCGGCATCCGAAGAGCAGAGCAGCGGTATTTCCCAGGTCGGCCGCGCCGTCACGCAGATGGACGAAGTGACGCAGCAGAACGCGGCACTGGTCGAGCAGGCTGCGGCTGCGGCGGCTTCGTTGCAGGATCAGGCGGGGCGTTTGCGCGACACGGTGAGCGCGTTTCGCGTGAGCGACACGGACGGTGGTTCGCAGAGTTCGGCTGCGCTCGCGGCGCGCAGAGTGACGGCTACGACGCACACGGCGGCTGCTCGCGAAGTTAGCGCGGCTGCACAGTCCGCGCCGGCATCGTCCCGCGCCGAACCGAAGCTGCCGGTGCCAGTGAAAGCGGCTGCGGCGCCGGCTCCGGCACCAGCCGCCGCCGTTGCAAGCGCAAAGCCGGTTGGCAAGCCGCGCGCAGCGGCAGAAGCAACCAAGGCCACGCCGCGCGATGATGAATGGACCACCTTCTGATTTCCATGTACGGCCGACCGTTTGCCGCTTTCACGCGCTGGCGGTTCAACGCCGTTCGGCGCGCATAACCATATGCGATCGCGGTATTTCCCATCTCGCCGGGCATATGAGACCATTTGAGGTCCAGTTGGCGGCGCATTGCCAGAAGCAATCTTTGCCGCCGGCTTCCACCCGAATCTGACATCGATCAGAACTCGATAGGTCGTCGATGAAATCGTCGGCCAGGTCATTGATTAGAAACAGCGAGAATCACATGCAGCGCAGAAACATCCTCAAAGCCCTCTCGGCAGTCATCGCCGGTGCGGCGATCGTTACCAGCTTCGGCGCGCACGCCGACGACAAAGTGATCAAGGTCGGCACGATCGGCGGCCCGGATGCGCAAATCTGGGAAGTCGTCACGAAAGTGGCGAAGCGCGAAGGCCTCAACGTGAAGGTCGTCGAATTCAACGACTACGTGCAGCCGAACGCCGCACTCGACGCAGGCGATCTCGACGCGAACAGCTTCCAGCATCAGCCGTACCTCGATAGCCAGATCAAGCAGCGCGGCTACAAGATCGTCAGCGCCGGTCTCACTTACATCTCGCCGCTCGGCATCTACTCGAAGAAGCTGAAGTCGCTGAAGGACCTGCCGCAAGGCGCGAAGGTCGCGGTGCCGAACGATCCGTCGAACGAAAATCGCGCGCTGCTGTTGCTGCAAACGCAAGGCGTGATCAAGCTGAAGGCCGGTGCGGGCGCGAACGGCAATAACGCGACGGCGCTCGACGTTGCCGAGAATCCGAAGAAGATCAAGCTGGTCGAACTCGATGCCGCGCAACTGCCGCGCTCGCTGTCGGACGTCGATGCCGCCGCGATCAACACGAACTTCGCGCTGGCCGCCGGCCTGCAACCGACCAAAGATGCGATCGCGCTCGAAGACGTGCATAGCCCGTACGCGAACCTGATTGCCGTGCGCACGCAGGACAAGGACAAGCCGTGGGTGAAGAAGCTGGTTGCCGCGTATCAGTCGGAAGACGTGCGCCAGTTCATCAAGACGCAGTTCAAGGGTTCGGTGGTGCCGTCGTTTTAAGAGCGACGCGTTCTACAGTTCCAGTTCCCATCGCTCGATCGTCAGATCCTTGCCAAAGCGGCACTCAGCCGCCGCGCTGGCAAGCCTGAAACCGGCGCGCTCGCACAGGCGCCGCGGTTGTTCCAGCGAGGTGGCCGTTGTTAGCGTGAGCTTCGTGTAGCCCGCGCGCCGCGCGAAACGCACGCATTCGCTCAGCAATTGGGTGCCGACGCCGAGGCGCTGCACGTCGGGCTCGACCCATAAGAGCCGCACGCCCGCCACCGTCGTCGACACCCCGACGACACAGACCGAGCCGACCACGACCCCTTCCTGATCGGCGACCCAGCACATCTCCCGCACCGGATCGTTGCGTTGCGTGTAGTCGGCGACGACCCGCGCGAGCAATCCTTCGAACGACTGATTCCAGCCGTATTGCGCGGCGAACCACTGCGCCTGCCGATGCACGAGCCAGCCGCATTCACCTGGGCGTGGCGGGCGGAGCATCACGAGTTCGTGCTTAGGCTCCTTACCGAGCAGCCGTTCGATGATTTTCATCGCGGCGATCAACTGATCCTGGGAGAGCGCCGGGAGGCCGGCTAGTAACGCAGACACTTCTTCGATCGCCGCGGTATCGAGCGGCGCGTAGGCGGCGTGGCCGCTGTCGGTGAGGGCGATCAGCGACTGGCGCGCGTCCGTTTCGGACGGGCGGCGCGTGATCAGATTGCGCCGTTCGAAACTGGTCAACAGGCGGCTGAGATACCCGCTGTCGAGACCGAGCGCGCGCCCGAGCACCGAGGCCGTTTGCGCGCGTCCGCGGTAGAGTTCGTGCAACACGCGCACCTCGGTCAGAGAGAACGCGCTCTTTGCCAGGTGCTCGTGGAGTGCGCCAATGTGCTGGGTGTAGAAGCGGTTGAAATGGCGGACGGCCTGAGCGCGCCGCAGCGCCTCGGAATCGGTCAAATGCTGCTCCCCGGGGGAATGTTATGGCTTGCTTCCCAGCACTATATTGGAACGCCTCTCTTTTGCAAAAGCCATACCGGTAAAGGGTTGATTGAACTGGTATTAAAAAGGTATCGATCAGGGTTCTATTTCTTACGCAGAAAAGACCGCGCTCCGGCCACCCAGCCGCCTTCCCACGCTCGGATACGGGTAAGTCCTGGGCTCCGAAAACCGCGTTCGTACTGTTCCTCAGATCCCTTCCGGCCTTATCCGGCAAGGCTTTGCGCCTCGTCATGCCAGTATAGAACCAGTCGATTGACTGGTATTATGTTGGTTATATAATGGGCTCTCATTTTTCGTAGGCCTACCTTTCCGCGTCGGCCGCCGGAGTCCCATGGAAACTCGCTGGTCCGCACTGATGCCTGACGCCCGCAACGTCACGCCGCTCTATTTGCAGCTTGCGCGCAATCTCGCGACGGCGATTCATTGCGGCGTGTGGTCAGCGGGTGAGGCGCTGCCCTCGGAGCGCACGCTCTCGGACGCGATCGGCGTGTCGCGCATTACGGCGCGCAAGGCGATCGAGTTGCTGGTCGAGCAAGGCCTGATCCGGCGCGCTCGTGGCGCGGGCAGTTTCATCACACCGCGCGTCGAAGATCCGCTCTCGCGTCTCACCGGTTTTACGAAGAAGATGCAGCAGCGCGGCTTCCGGCCAGATTCGGTGTGGCTCGAGCGCGATATGCGCGCCGCCAACCGCGAAGAGCTGGTGCATCTCGGACTCTCGCCAGGCGCGGCGGTGGCGAGTCTGCGGCGCTTGCGGCGCGCGGACGGCATTGTCATGGCAGTCGAGCATTCCGCGCTGCCGGCCGCCATCGTGCCCGACCCGCAAGCCGTCGGCGACTCGCTTTACAGCTATCTCGAACACCGGGGCGCGGCCGTGGTGCGCGCCTTGCAGCACTTTCGCGCGGTCAACGCGTCGAGCGAGATCGCCGCGTTGATGGATATCGAACCGCGCTCGGCGCTGCTGGTCATTACCCGTATCGGCTATAGCGCCGATCAGCGCGCGATCGAGCTGACCGACACCTATTGCCGCGATGATTACTACGACTTTGTCGCTGAATTGCGCACCTGAGCGGCTCGACTGAGCCACGCGCGAAGTCCGCGAGTTCAGGAGCACGGCCGCCGTCAGGCCTCATTCAGTCACGCCCCGTATCACGCCTTACCAGAGAGACTCATGCTGACCGGAAACATACTCACCACCGATGGGTGGATTCACGGCACGCTCGAATTCGAAAACGGCCGCATCACGGCGCTCACCGGCGAACGTGTCGACCCGTCGACCAACGACGCGCCCTACATCCTGCCTGGCTTCATCGATCTGCACGTGCATGGCGGCGGCGGCGCCGACGTGATGGAAGGCGACAACGCGATCGAAACCATCACCCGCACGCATGCGCGTTACGGCACGACGAGCCTGCTCGCCACCACCATGACCGCGCCGCGCGATGAACTGATGAGCGTCGTCGCGGGTCTGGGCAACAACGCGCGGATTCGCACGCCCGGCGGCGCGCGCGTGCTCGGCGTGCATCTGGAAGGGCCGTACATCAATCCCGGCAAGCTCGGCGCGCAACCGGACGCGGCGGTCTCGGCGGTGATGGACGAAGTGCTGAAGTATCTGTCCATCGCACCGATTCGCGTGGTCACGCTGGCGCCGGAAATTGCCGGCCACATGGAGATCATCTCCGAGATGGCGGCGCGCGGCGTGCGTGTGCAGTTGGGCCATTCGCTCGGCACCTACGACGACGCCGTCGCCGCGCTCAAGCACGGCGCCTGCGGCTTCACGCACCTGTTCAACGCGATGTCACCGCTGCACCATCGCAATCCCGGACTCGTCGGCGCGGCGCTCGCGCACGCCGAGTTCGCCGAAATCATTCCCGATCTGCTGCACGTCCATCCTGGTGCGATCCGCGCGGCATTGCGCGCGATTCCGCGTCTCTATGTGGTGACGGACAGCACCTCGGCCACCGGCATGCCCGACGGCGAATATCGCCTCGGCAGCCAGCATGTGACGAAGTGCCTCGGCGGCGTGCGTCTCGCCGACGGCACGCTCGCCGGCAGCACCCTGACCATGGATCAGGCGCTGCGCAATCTCGTGTCGATCGGCTTGCCGATCGCCGATGTATCGAACCGTTTGTCGCGCTACGCCGCCGACTACCTGGGCATCGAGGACCGCGGCCGCATCGCGCGCGGTGCATGGGCTGACGTGGTCGTGTTCGATCGTGAACTGGCGTTGAGCGCGACTTACGTCGAAGGAGAAGCAATTGTCGAATATGCTTAAAGAGGCGCTGGCGTCCGCTGAAACGGTCGCTGCGCAACTCACGGATACCTCGCGCGTCGAGGCCCTCGCGGCAAAGCTTGCACAGCAGCCGCGCCATGTCGCGCTGACGGTCGCGCGCGGCAGCTCGGACCATGCGGCGAGTTACTTCGCATGCCTGACGATGAGCCGACTCGGCGTGCCGGTTGCCTCGCTGCCGATGTCGGTCGCGACGCTCCAGCAAGCGCCGCTGCAGGTGCGCGATCAGCTCGCGCTGGCGTTCTCGCAATCGGGCAAGAGCCCGGATCTGGTCGGCACGATGGAAGCATTGCGCCAGGCAGGCGCGTTGACCGTCGCCGCCGTGAACGTGTCGGGCTCACCCTTGGCCGATGTGTGCGAATTCGAGTTGCCGCTCGAAGCCGGTCCGGAACTGAGCGTTGCGGCCACCAAGAGCTACATCGCGATGCTGTCGATTTCCGCGCAACTCGTCGCGCATTGGCAGAAAGACGCCGAACTGCTCGCGGCGTTGAAGACACTCCCCGAAGCCCTGCGAGCCGCGGGCAAGCTCGACTGGTCGAATGCCGTGGAGGAATTGCGCGGCGTGGAGCGCATGATCGTGATCGGCCGCGGTCTGGGTCTGGCCATCGCGCAGGAAGCCGCGCTGAAACTGAAGGAAACCTCCGGCATTCAGGCCGAAGCGTTTTCGAGTGCGGAAGTGCGTCACGGTCCGATGGAACTGATCGACCGCGACTACCCGCTGCTGGTCTTCGCACCGCGCGGTCCGGAACAGGCGGGCTTGCTGCAACTCGCTCGCGACATGAAGGCGCGCGGCGCACGTGTCCTGCTCGCGGCGCCGGCCGACGTGCCGGAAGCCACGCTGCCTCTCGCTACCACCGCTCATGCGGCGCTCGATCCGATCGCCGCGATCCTGTCCTTTTACGTGATGGCCGCCGGCCTTGCCGCCGCGCGCGGGCGCAATCCCGATGCGCCGCGCCATCTCAACAAAGTCACCGAAACTCACTGACGAGAAATCAGATGCGACGTGTCGAGGAGTCCCGCTTGATGAGCCATTCTGAAGGCCATATTGTTTTGCTCGCGCCGATGACCGGTCCGGTCGTGCCGCTCGCGAACGTGCCCGACCCTGTGTTTTCGGGCGGTATGTTCGGCGACGGTATCGGTATTGATCCGCTCGAGGGCCGACTCGTCGCGCCGTGCGACGGCACGGTGACGCATCTCGCGCGCACCGGTCACGCAGTGACGCTGGCCACTGCCGAAGGTGTCGAGATTTTGCTGCACATCGGTATCGACACGGTCGCGCTGAACGGCAAGGGCTTTGCGCCGATGGTCGCGCAAGGCGCTCACGTGCGCGCCGGCGACGTGCTGATCGAGTTCGATCAGGATCAGGTCGCGCTCAATGCGCCGAGCCTCGTGTCGGTGGTGGCGATTGCCAATTCCGACGCGTTCGAGATCGTCGAGCGCGTGCAAGGCGGCCTGCTGAAAGCCGGTGAAACGCCGCTGCTGGTGCTGCGCGCGCGCAGTGGCGCGGCGGCCGAGGCGTCGCGCCAGGCTGGTGTGACGAACGTGACGGAAGAAGCCCGTCAGCAAGTCACGCTGGTCCACGCAGGCGGTCTGCATGCACGTCCGGCGGCGCGGGCCCGTGAAGCGGCGCGCGGTTTCGACGCACGCGTCGAAGTGCGTTACGAAGGGCGCAAGGCGGCGATCGAAAGCGTGGTGGGATTGCTCGGACTCGGCGCGGGTGAAGGCGCGAGCGTCGAGTTGCTCGGCGTCGGCCCGCAAGCGAGAGCCGCGATCGAAGCCATTGCTCACGAACTGACGCGCGAAGCGCATGGTGAAGTCGAAGAAAAACCGGCACGCCAAAGTTCGCCGGCGCCGCAAGCCGTGGCGCGTCCGGCGGGCGAAGCGCTCGCTCCGAATACGCTCGCCGGCGTGTGCGCCGCACCGGGCATCGCGGTCGGCAAACTGGTGCGCTGGGACGACGCGGACATCGATCCGCCGGAGAAGGCGACCGGCACGTCCGCCGCGGAGAGCCGCCTGCTCGACAAGGCGATTGCCACCGTCGATGCGGACCTCGGCACGACCGTGCGTGACGCATCGCAGCGCGGCGCGGTCGGCGAAGCGGGCATTTTCGCGGTACACCGCGTGCTGCTCGAAGATCCCACGCTGCTCGACGCGGCGCGCGATCTGATCAGCCTCGGCAAGAGCGCCGGCTTTGCATGGCGCGAAGCGATTCGGGCGCAGATCGCGATCCTTTCGAAAATCGAAGACGCGTTGCTCGCGGAGCGCGCTGCCGACCTGCGCGACATCGAGAAGCGCGTGCTGCGCGCGCTCGGTTATACGAACGCCGCGGCGCGCACGTTGCCGGAAGAAGCCGTGCTCGCGGCGGAAGAGTTCACGCCCTCCGATCTCTCGACGCTGGATCGCTCGCGCGTTACCGCGCTGGTGATGGCGCGCGGCGGCGCGACTTCGCACGCGGCGATTCTCGCGCGTCAGGCGGGCATTCCCGCACTGGTGGCAGTCGGCGACGCGTTGCATGCGATTCCCGAAGGCACGCAAGTGGTGGTGAACGCCACGACCGGCCGCCTCGAATTCGCGCCGACCGGGCTCGACGTTGAACGCGCACGTCTGGAACGCACCCGTCTCGCCGGTGTGCGCGAAGCCAATCGCCGCACCTCGCAGCAAGCCGCCGTCACGTCCGATGGCCGCGCGATCGAAGTGGCCGCGAACATCGCCACGCTCGACGACGCGAAGACCGCCGTCGAGAACGGCGCCGATTCCGTCGGCCTGTTGCGCACCGAACTGCTGTTCATTCACCGCGCCGCTGCGCCGACCACGGACGAACATCGTCAGAGCTACCAGGCAATCGTCGACGCGTTGAGCGGTCGCACCGCGATCATCCGCACGCTGGATGTCGGCGCGGATAAGGAAGTCGACTATCTGACGCTGCCGCCCGAGCCAAATCCCGCGCTCGGCTTGCGCGGCATTCGCCTCGCGCAAGTGCGCCCGGACCTGCTCGACGACCAGTTGCGCGGTCTGCTCGCGGTGCAGCCTCTCGGCGCCGTGCGCATCCTGCTGCCGATGGTGACCGACGTCGGCGAATTGATCCGGATCCGCAAACGCATCGACGAATTCGCTCGCGAATCGGGCCGCACGGAGCCGATCGAAGTCGGCGTGATGATCGAAGTGCCGTCGGCGGCGCTGCTTGCCGATCAACTCGCGCAACACGCGGATTTCCTCTCGATCGGCACCAACGATCTGACGCAATACACGCTCGCCATGGATCGTTGCCAGGCCGACCTCGCCGCCCAGGCGGACGGCTTGCATCCGGCTGTGCTGCGGTTGATCGCAGCCACCGTGCAAGGTGCCGACAAGCACGGCAAATGGGTCGGTGTGTGCGGCGCGCTGGCGGGCGATCCGCTCGCCATGCCGCTGCTTATCGGCCTTGGCGTGACCGAGCTTTCGGTGGACCCGGTGTCGGTGCCGGGCATCAAGGCGCGCGTGCGTAACCTCGATTATCAGCTGTGCCGTCAACGCGCGCAGGATGCACTGGCGCTCGAATCGGCGCAGGCGGTAAGAGCAGCAAGTCGCGAAACCTGGCCTTTGGACTGAACCCCACACGGTCCGCAGCCGGCTTCGCTCAATTATTAACCCGAGCTACAAGACTCAACGACGACGTTCGACAACGACGTTCGACAACGACGTTCAACAACGACGTTCAACAAAGAGACAAAGGATTGGAGGTATCAATGGATGGGAATCCGTTTCTGAAAATTCAGCGGCTGGGACGCGCGCTGATGCTGCCGATCGCGGTGCTGCCGGTTGCCGGCCTGCTGCTGCGACTCGGCCAGCCCGATGTGTTCAACATCAAGATGATCGCCGACGCCGGCGGCGCGATCTTCGACAACCTGCCGCTGCTGTTCGCGATCGGCGTGGCGGTCGGTTTCGCGAAAGACAACAACGGCGTGGCGGGTCTGGCTGGCGCGATCGGTTATCTGATCGAAGTCGCCGTGATGAAGGACATCAACGACAAGCTCAACATGGGCGTGTTGTCCGGGATCGTGGCGGGTATCGTCGCGGGCTTGCTGTACAACAGGTACAAGGACATCAAGCTGCCCGATTACCTCGCCTTCTTCGGAGGGAAACGCTTCGTGCCGATTGTCACGGGGGTAGTGTGCCTCGTGCTCGGCATAGCGTTCGGCTACGTGTGGCAACCGGTGCAAGCCGTGATCGATACGGCTGGCCACTGGCTGACCACCGCGGGCGCGCTCGGCGCGTTCGTGTTCGGCGTGCTGAACCGTTTGCTGCTCGTCACGGGTTTGCATCACATCCTCAATTCGCTCACATGGTTCGTGTTCGGCACCTTCACGCCGCCGGGCGGCGCCGCGGTGACGGGCGACCTGCATCGCTTCTTCGCGGGCGACCCGACTGCGGGCACCTTCATGACGGGCTTCTTCCCGATCATGATGTTCGGCCTGCCGGCTGCCTGTCTTGCGATGTTCCATGAAGCGCCGAAGGAGCGCCGCGCGGTGGTCGGCGGCCTGCTGTTCTCGATGGCGCTCACGTCGTTCCTCACGGGCGTGACCGAGCCGATCGAATTCAGCTTCATGTTCCTCGCTCCGGTGCTGTACGTGATCCACGCGCTGCTGACGGGTCTCTCGCTCGCCATCTGTTCGGCGCTCGGTATTCACCTCGGCTTCACCTTCTCCGCGGGCGCAATCGACTACGTACTGAACTACGGCCTGTCGACGAGAGGCTGGTGGGCGATTCCGATCGGCCTCGTGTACATGGTGGTGTACTACGGCCTGTTCCGCTTCTTCATCCGTAAGTTCAACATGGCGACGCCGGGCCGCGAGCCGGCCGCAGCCGACGAACAGGCCGACTCGTTTGCCGCTGGCGGTTTCGTTTCGCCGGTCGCCGGTGCGGCCGTGCCGCGCGCGCAGCGTTATATCGCCGCGCTCGGCGGTGCAGCGAATCTGTCGGTGGTGGATGCGTGCACGACGCGTCTTCGTCTGTCGGTAGTCGATTCGAACAAGGTCTCCGAAAACGAACTGAAAACGATTGGCGCACGCGGCGTGCTCAAGCGCGGGTCGACCAATGTGCAGGTGATCATCGGACCGGAAGCGGACATCATCGCGGACGAAATCCGCACGGTGATCGCGCAAGGTGGCGGCGATGCGGTGAAGCAGGTGGCTGCTGCTCCGGCTCCTACTATGGCGGCTGCGCCGGTTACGCCGGCTATGGCATCGGGCACGCAAGGCGGCCCGCTCGATCCGGATCCGTTGCGCTGGCTCGCCGTGTTTGGCGGCGCGGGCAACGTAGTGTCGCTGGATGCAGTGGCGGCAACTCGTCTGCGTATCGTCGTGCGTGACCCGTCGGCGGTCGATCGTCAACGCCTGGCGACGCTCGACACAGCATGGGTCGCGGCGGACACGTTCCATATCGTCGTCGGCGATGCCGCGCAGCGCTACGCGGAAAAGCTGGCGACGCGTCTGTCGCCGGCTACGGGCGCCGGTGCGGCGCCGCTGCCCGCGTAATTCTATCGACGCTTCGAACCGCGCTGATTTCGGTCTATCGGGCGGTTCGGCTCGCAAGCCACGATGTTCGGGAAGCCTCCGTTTTAACCCCGGAGGCTTTTTTATGCACGGCAGTTACCGATATACGGCGGTGCGGCGCAGTAGCGCACACACGGTCTATTCTGAAAATAATTGGGTAAGCTAACTAATGACATTCGAGCGCCTTGTCATACCGGCAAGGCGTTTTCGTTCAAGCTCAGGAGTTACCCATGTCAATGCGAGCGGCAATCTGCCTCTTGTTCTTGCTGCCAGCTGGCGCTGCGCACGCCGGTGGCCAGTTCAATGTTCAATGCGCATATTCGCACACGCTGCCGGACGATGCGATCGTTTTTCCGGGGCAGCCTGGCAGGGCCATGGTGCACGACTTTTTTGGCAACACGGGCGCCGATGCATACAGTACCTACTACTCCCTGAACGACAACAAGGTCACCACCTGTAATGTCGCGGCGGACCCTTCCTCGTACTGGGTTCCGCAATTGAAACGCGCGTCGGGGATTGTCGTGCCGGGCTATCAGAAGACCTACTACAAGAACGATCAGCCGGTGGTGCCGCTGCACACGATTCCCGATGGCCTGGAAATGCTGGCTGGCGATCACCGTTCATCCGTGCCCAAACCGCAGATCAACTATCTGTGCCGCGGCGGCTCCTACACCCAGATCGCGCCGACCAACTGCCCGGTCGTAACGGACAGCAGCGGCACTTACGCGCAGCTCGATATCTCGGTCCATTTTCCGGATTGCTGGGACGGCCGCACTCTTGTGCCGAACATGGCCAGCCACATCATGAACATGGCCTACCGGCAGGCGGACGGAAAATGTCCGGCCGCCTATCCCGTCAAGATTCCGGAACTGCAACTCAATGTTGCGTACGACTTGGGGCAGGATCCTGACCTCTCCACCGCGCAATTGTCGATGGATCCGATTTTCGTGAATGGCACGTGGGTGCCGCAATGGGGAAGCCTGTATACCGCGCATGCGGACTTCATCAACGCGTGGAAGACCGATTCGCTGCAGTACGCCGTGGACAACTGCTCGAATGCGAACATTGCGTGCAGCAACAGCATCCCGACGTACTACTCGAAAGCCAGCGCCGATGTGTGGGTGGATGGCCGCGGCGTCACGCATGCGAGCGATAGCACGATGACCTCGGACGCAGGAAGTGTCGTGCTGATCAAAGTCCCGACGCCCACCAATCTGAAGGATTATCCGTACACCAACTCGTATCTGCAGACACTTGCGCAGAACGTCACGGACACGAGTGCGGTGACGCTGGATATCTACGCTGCTTCCACGAACTGGGACGATGTCGCCAACCTGCCAACGGCGGCCGCCTGCAACACGAACCAGCGAATCGGCGGCATCTACCTGGATAGTGCATTGCAGCCGCGCATCAACGACATCACGCGATACGTTGCATCGCAAGTCGCTGCGGGGGCGTCGCAAATCGGCGTGTGCATTCGCAACGCAACTGGCCGCACGATTCAGATCTCTTCACGCGACGGGACACGAACACCTGCGCTGTTCATGAAGTAATGTGGGCAACGTGAGAGCGGGCGTGACCGCTTCTCATCTCGCCACGCAAAAAACGGCACCTTGAACCTCGAGGTGCCGTTTCTTTTTTGCGTGGCTATTCGACCGGCGCGCGGCCGGTCGAACATGCATCAATGAGTCTTATGCTTGCCTGCTTCCACCGGCCGGCGCGATTCCAGCCACATCACGTTGATCATGCCGAACGCTAACGCCACGCCGATTCCGAGAATCCAACTGAAATACCACATCACAAACTCCTGTTAAGCGTATTGGCGATCAATACATCGAATGGTGATTCTCTTCGAGCGCTGCCGCAGTCACCTTGCCGCGCATCACGCGATACACCCAGCTCGTATAGATCAGGATGATCGGCAGGAACACGATCACGGCGATCAGCATGATCTGCAACGTCATGCGGCTCGAGGTCGAATCCCACACGGTGAGACTGCTGCGGCCGTCGAGCGAGGAGGGCATGATGAACGGAAACATCGAGAAGCCCGCCGTGAGGATCACGCCGATGATCATCAGCGAGGTCGACAGGAACGCGCTCTTTTCAAAGCGCGAACGCGCGAGCAACGCGGCCAGCACGCCGCCCACCAGGCCGGCTACGGGAGCGGCCACCATCCACGGATAGGTGGCGTAGTTGGTGAGCCAC